>NZ_JBJGZX010000004.1:0-201496 GCF_054050735.1 Blastococcus sp. SYSU D00813 | reverse complement strand
GCCCCCCCCCCGCCCCCCCCCCCCCCCCCCCCCCCCCCCCCCCCCCCCCCCCCCCCCCCCCCCCCCCCCCCCCCCCCCCCCGCCCCGTCCCGGCGGTCGTCCGCTCAGACGTCGCGGCGGTCGAGCACCACCGCGGTCAGCGCCCAGACCAGGGCGACCCAGACCAGCGCCCACAGCAGGTAGACGACGGTGAGCGGGGCCTCGCTGAGGAACGGGAAGCCGGCGCCTTCAGGGCCGAGGGTCAGCAGCGCGGACGGGTCCTGGAACGCGTGCATGGCCCCGCGCCACAGGCCGTCGGTGGGCAGCAGCGCCCGGGACACGGTGCCGACCCGCTCGACGCCCTCGTTGCCGAGGACCTGCCCCACGTTGCCGACGATGCCGGCGACCCACGTGGCGCCGAACAGCCCGACGGCGACGACCCCGGACGCCATGGGCGAGATGACGCTGGACAGCAGCAGCCCCAGGGTGAGCAGGGTGACGGTCTGCGCAGCGAGCAGCGCCAGCCCGGCCGCCGGCTCCGGCGGCCAGTACCCCACCGTCCAGCGGACGACGAGGAACTGCGCCAGCCCCGCCACGACCACGTAGCCGCAGCCGACGGTCACCAGGCCCAGCCACTTGCCCAGCAGCACGGCCGAGCGCCGCAGCGGCCGGGCCATGACCGACAGCGCCATCCCCGACTCGATCTCGCCGGCGACCGTCGGGCCGGCCAGGAAGGCGGTGCCCAGCGCGGCGATAAGGCTCAGCCCGAACATCACGAGGTTGAGCAGTTGCGAGGCGATCAGCCGGGCCTGGCCGGAGGTGAGGTCGCCGAACTCGGTGTCGAGGCCGGTCAGCTTGGAGAAGCCCCAGCCGCTGAGCACGAGCAGGGCGAGGGTGAGCACGGCGAGGGCCCACAGCACCCGGCGGCGGGCGGCCTCCCGCACGGTCAGCCGGGCGATGGTGAGCACCGCGTTCACCGGGCGCCGTCCCCGTGCCCGGCCCGCAGGATCCCGAGCAGCCGCTCCTCCAGGCTGATCCGCGCCGGCTCCACGGCGTGCACCGCGACCCCGAGCGCGACCAGGTCGGCGACGAGGGCCGGCACCGCAGCGCCGTCGTCGCCGTCCGGCAACACCACGGTGAACCGGTCCCCGGAGGCGGTGACCTCGCCGGCCGCCCGCAGCCGCGCCGCGGCGCGGCCGTCGACGCCGTCCAGGTGCAGCCGCACCTCCCGCCGGCCGAGCAGCTCGGCCAGCGTCCCGGCCGCCCGCACCTGCCCGGCGTCGAGGATCACCACGCGGTCGCAGACCCGCTCCACCTCCCCGATCAGGTGCGAGTTGAGCAGCACCGCCACGCCCCGCGCCTTGAGCGCCAGCACGAGGTCGCGGACGTCGACCCGGCCGATCGGGTCCAGGGCGCTGGTCGGCTCGTCGAGCACCACCAGCTCCGGCCGGCCCACCAGCGCGACCGCGAGGCCGAGCCGCTGCTGCATGCCCTTGGAGAAGCCCCCGACCCGGTCGGCCGAGCGCCCGTCGAGACCGACGGCGGCCAGCCGCTCGCGGCCGTCGGCTTCGGTCATCGGCACGCCGGCGAGCCGGGCGTGCAGCGCCAGGACCTCCGCGGCGGTGAGCCAGGGCTGGTAGCGGAAGAGCTCGGGCAGGTAGCCGACCCGCTCCCGGGAGCGGGGGTCGCGGCCGGGGCAGCCGAGCAGCAGCACCTCGCCGGCGTCGGGGCGGACCAGGCCCAGCAGCATCTTGATGACGCTGGTCTTGCCCGCCCCGTTGGGGCCGAGCAGCCCGACGACCTCGCCGCGGCCCACGGTGAAGGAGACGCCGTCGACGGCGGTGCGGCGCCGGTACCGCTTGCGCAGCCCGGAGCACCACACCGCCGGCGACTCCGGCAGGTCCTCGAGGAACTCGGCCGCGGTGCGGGTGTCCTCGACCGCCATCCTCAGGCCAGCCCCCGCGCCACCGCGAGCACCTCGTCGGTGCCCACCGCGCCGGCGACCCCGGTGACGACCCCGTCGGAGACCCAGACCACGCCGGCCATCGTGCCGTCCCGGGACTCCAGCACGGTGGCCTCCACGCCGTCGACCTCGGCCTCGGAGGTGGTCACCATGTCGGCCGGCACCGGCAGCGGCAGCGTGGCCGCGTCCGCGGAGAAGGCCCGCAGCTGCTCCGCCACCTCGGCGGGCAGGCCCGGCAGCGACAGCAGGTAGTCGCGCACCGTCGCGAACGGCACGCCGTCGGAGGAGGCGGTGGGGGCTCCGGCGCGCCCCACGGCGAAGACCGGCAGGCCCGAGCGCTGCGTCCACACGGCGGCGACGGCCGGTCCGGCCTCCAGCAGCACCCGGCTGCCGTCGAGCCCGGGCGGCGGCACCGGCAGGTCCTCGCCGGACTCCGCCGCCGTCCGCGCCGCCTTCTCGGCCGAGAAGGTGAACACCGCGCTCACCGGCTCCACGACCAGGTACGACGGGTCGCCGGTCACGCCGGTCGGGAGTTCCCCGACCTCCGGCACGGCCAGGCCGGTGCGCTGCTCCGCGGTCGCGGCGTCGTCCACCTCCGCCGGCTCCACCTCGCCGGTGACCTCGAGGTCACCGAACGCCGACAGGTCGGGCAGCGCGACCAGGTCCCGCTCCTGGAGGGCGATCGGCTCGATCCGCTCCGTCTCGAACACGGGCAGCCAGTCGTTGGCGGCGGCCACGCCCGCGCCGGAGAGGACGACGACGGCGCCGAGGGCGGCCACCGCCGGACGGCGCAGTGCCGGCACCCAGCGGCGGCGGCGGGCCGTCGCCCGTGCGTGGCCGGCGGGCGCGACGGCCGACAGCCGGGCCCACGCGGCGTCGACGTCGACGTCCCGGGACACCGCCGTCCCCAGGGCGGCGGCGACGGCGCGGGAGTCGGCGCGGGCGGCCTCCAGGCCGGCCAGGCACGTAGCGCAGCCGGCGACGTGGGCGCGGTCGGCGTCGGCGACGCCGAGCGGCTCGTCGACCAGCCGGCGCAGGACGCCCTCAGTGGGATGACGCATCGCGGTCCAGCTCCTCCTTCAGGCGGGACTCGGCGCGTCGCACGGTCGTGCCGACGCTGCCGACGGACAGGTCGAGGGCGGCGGCCACCTCGTCGTAGCTCATGCCGCTGTGGCGCAGGACCAGGGCCACCGCCTGCTTGCGGGGCAGCCGGGCGAGGGCGGCCCGCACAAGGCTGCGCTCCTCGCGGGAGACGACGGCGTCGGCGACGTCGGGCGCCTCCCGCGGCTGCTGCCGGCCGACGGCGTCCTCGCGGGCGCTGCGGCGGCGGCCCGAGCGCAGCAGGTTCAGCGCGGTGTGCGCGGCGGCCACGGTCAGCCAGCCGCCGGCCTCGCCCGCGGGCACCGAGGAGCGGCCGAAGGCGAGGAACACCTCCTGGGCGACGTCCTCGGCCTGGTCCCGGGACCCCAGCACCCGCGCGGCGACGCCGACGACGCGGGGGTAGTCGCTCCGGAACACCTGCTCGAGGTCCGGCCGGACGCCACCGGCCCGCTCCCTCACCCGCGCCCGCGGGGCCGAGAGGGCGACCGCCGGCGCCGTCCACCGCTCGTGCTGCACCAGGTCCACAACCGGAGAGCACCGCCGGGGCCGCCGATGTGACACGACACCCGGCGAGCATGCACCGGCCCGCTCCGGCGGTGCGGCGGCCGTCGCAGGATGTCGCCATGCCCTCCTCGCCACGGGACACCTGGGGCGTCGTCGCGCGCCTGTGCGCGGCCGTCACGGCACTGGCCGCGCTGGTCGTCGCCGGCGGCGGGCTCGCGCTGTGGGAGCTGGAGGGCGACCGGCCCGACGGGACGGTCCGCTCGCTCGCCGACGCGCTGTGGTGGGCGCTGACCACGATGACGACCGTCGGCTACGGCGACCACGTGCCGGTGACCACGGCCGGCCGGCTGGTCGCCGGCGGCGTGATGGTGGCCGGGGTGGCGGTCATCGGCGCCGTGGCCGCGGTGGTCGCCCTGGCCGTGGCCGCCCGGGTGGCGGCGCGCGAGTAACGGGCGCTCGAGGTCGAGGCCGAGACGCTGGAACGCCGCCTCGAGGAGCGGCTGGCGCGGGTCGAGGCGAAGCTCGACGAGCTGCTGCAGCGCCGGGCGGACGACCCGCGCGCCTGACGCGTCTTGCGATCGCATGACGAAGCGCCGGCGGGCGCGTGCGCCCTCACCGCGGAGGGCACCACCCCGGCATGAGTGCGACGGACAAGATGAAGAACAAGGCCGAGGAACTGACCGGGAAGGGCAAGGAGGCGGCCGGCGAGGCGACGGGCGACCGCGACCTGCAGGCGGAGGGGAAGGCCGACCAGGCCGGCGGCAACCTCAAGCAGGCCGGCGAGAAGGTCAAGGACGTCTTCAAGTAACCGCGCCGCGGGCTCGGCCCGGCCGTCCCCAGGGGCGGCCGGGCCGGGGCGTGTCCGTCGCCGGAGCCGGGGCGGCGTCACCCACCCCGGTGACCTGCGACGCGCCCGAGGGGTCGTCCCGAGACGCATGGGGCTTCCGAGGCGTTACCGTTCTGAGACGCACATCAGCTCCGGCAACGGCGCCGGGGCGAACGGAAGGTGGGCACAGCACGATGGAGACGAGTGTGGTCGACGTCCCCGATCGGGGGCGCTTCGAGGTCCGGCTGGGCGAGCGCGTGGTCGGGCTCGCCAGCTACCACGTCGACAACGGCGTCATGACGCTCCCGCACACCGAGGTCGACCCCGGCGTCGGCGGCCGCGGCATCGGTTCGGCCCTGGTGGCCGGCGTCCTCGACGCGGCGCGCGAGCGCGGCCTGCACGTCCTGCCCTACTGCTCGTTCATCCGGCACTACATCCAGCAGCACCCGGACTACCTCGACCTCGTCCGCGACGAGGACCGTCCGCACTTCGGGCTGGCGACCGCCGAGGCCTGAGGCCGCGGCACCCCTCGACCACCGTCGCCGGCGGGCCCGTTCCCACGATCCGATCGCGCACGACCGAGATCGGACATAGCGTGGCGCGGGTGCCCACCAGTGTCCTGTGGTTCCGCCGTGACCTGCGGCTCGGCGACCACCCGGCCCTGCTCGCCGCGGTCGGGGACGCCGGCGACGACGGCGAGGTCCTGCCGCTGTTCGTCGTCGACCCCCGGCTGTGGGAGCCCTCCGGTGCGCCGCGCCGGGAGTACCTACGCCGCTGCCTGGCCGACCTGCGGGAGGCCACCGGCGGTGCCCTCGTGGTGCGCTCGGGCGACCCGGCCGAGGTGGTGCCGGCGCTGGCGCGGGAGGTCGGCGCGGTCGGGGTGCACGTCTCGGCCGACACCGGCCCCTACGGCCGCCGCCGCGACGCCGCGGTCGAGCGCGCCCTCGGGGACGTCGCCCTCACCCGCACCGGGTCGCCGTACGCCGTCGGACCGGGGCTGGTGACCAAGCGCGACGGCACCCCCTTCCAGGTGTTCTCGCCCTTCGCCCGCGCCTGGCGGGAGCACGGCTGGCCGGCCCCGGCGGCGCGCCCGGACGACGTCCGCTGGTGCCGCGGCCCCCGGACCGGCGACCTGCCGCCCGAGCAGGACCTGGGCGCCACCCGGCTGCCGCCGGCCGGCGAGGCGGCGGCCCACGAGGCCTGGGACCGCTTCCGCGAGCAGCGGCTGGCCGGCTACGCCGAGGGCCGCGACCTGCCCGGCGGCGACGGCACCAGCCGGCTGTCGCCGCACCTGAAGTACGGGACCGTCCACCCCCGCACGCTGCTGGCCGACCTGGCCGCCGAGCAGCAGACCGAGGCCGTCCGCCGCTACACCGACGAGCTGGCCTGGCGGGAGTTCTACGCCGACGTGCTGTGGCACCGGCCGGAGTCGGCGCGCGAGTACCTGCGACCGGAGCTGCAGGCCCTCGGCTACGACTCCGGCCCGCACGCCGAGGAACTGGTGCGGGCCTGGGAGACCGGCCGCACCGGCTTCCCGATCGTCGACGCCGGCATGCGGCAGCTGCTCGGCGAGGCCTACGTGCACAACCGGGTGCGGATGATCGTCGCGTCGTTCCTGGTCAAGGACCTGCACCAGGAGTGGACGCTGGGGGCGCGGTACTTCATGCAGCACCTGGTCGACGGCGACCTCGCCAGCAACAACCACGGCTGGCAGTGGGTCGCCGGCACCGGCACCGACCCCTCGCCGTACTACCGGGTGTTCAACCCGGTCACCCAGGGGAGGAAGTTCGACCCCGACGGCACGTACGTGAAGCGCTGGGTGCCCGAGCTGCGGGACCTGGACGCCAGGTACGTGCACGAGCCGTGGACGGCGCCGGGCGGCGTGCCCGAGGGCTACCCGGAGCCGGTCGTCGACCACGCGCACGAGCGGCAGGTCGCCCTCGAGCGGTTCGAGCGGGTGCGCCGTGCCTGAGGGCCACACCCTGTTCCGGCTGGCGCGCGACCAGCAGGAGGCCTTCGCCGACCGGCCGGTGCACGTGACCAGCCCGCAGGGCCGCTTCGCCGCCGGCGCCGAGCTGCTCGACGGCCGGGTGCTCGACGAGGTCACCAGCTACGGCAAGCACCTGTTCGCCTGCTTCGGGCCCGACACCCTGCACGTCCACCTCGGCCTGTACGGCAGCTACACCAGCGGCGCGGGGACCCCTCCCCCGCCGCGCGGGGCGCTGCGGATGCGGTGGGAGGGCGCCGGCCCCGACGGGCACGGCGTGTGGACCGACCTGCGCGGCGCCACGGCCTGCGAGGTGCTCACCGCGCCGGAGGTCGACAAGATCCTCGACCGGCTCGGCCCCGACCCGCTGCGGTCCCGCCCCCGCGAGGGCGGGGTCGCCCACCGGCGCATCGCGGGCAGCCGGACCGCCGTCGGCGCCCTGCTGATGGACCAGTCGGTACTGGCCGGGGTGGGCAACGTCTACCGCGCCGAGATCCTGTTCCGGCACCGGATCTCGCCCTTCCGGCCGGGCCGCGACGTCGGCGCCGAGGAGTGGACGCGGCTGTGGGCCGACCTCGTCGTCCTCATGCGGTCCGGTGTCCGCCTCGGCCGGATCGTGACGACCCGGCCCGAGGACCGCAGCCGCAGACGCGGCGCGGTCACCCGGGAGGACGCGCACTACGTGTACCGGCGCACCGGGCTGCCCTGCCGGGTCTGCGGCACCGAGGTGCGCACCCAGGAGATGGTCGGCCGCAACCTCTACTGGTGCCCGGTCTGCCAGGCCTCCTGATCGGGGGGCCCGGAACGGGGGGTCCTGGCGGGGGACCTGGCGCCTAGGGTTGCCGGATGACCCTGGCGGCGCGTGCTCTCGCGGTCGCGGGGGCGGCGGTGCTGCTCGGGCTGCCCGGGACCGCGGCCGCCGCACCGGACGACGGCGCGCCCCGCATCGGCTACGACGTCTCGCACCCGCAGTGCGGCCAGCGGCTGCCCGAGCGGGCCGACGTCGCGGTCGTCGGCGTGAACGGCGGGATCGCCACCCGCCCCAACCCCTGCCTGCCCGAGCAGCTGGCGTGGGCCGCCGAGGCGACCGGCAGCCCGGTGGTGGAGCTGTACGTGAACACCGCCAACCCCGGCGAGCTGCGCGACTCGATCACGACCTGGCCCGACACCGGCTCGACGCCCTACGGCGAGTGCGACGGGTCCAACTCGGCGGCCTGCTCGTGGCAGTACGGCCGCGTCCGCGCGGCCGCCGACGTCCACGTCTTCTTCCTCACCGCCGCCTGGGCCGCCGGCATCGACCCCGACCCGGCCGCGCACCGCTGGTGGCTCGACGTGGAGACGATGAACACCTGGCAGTACGGGTCCGCCGGGGCCCTCGCCCGCAACCGCGCGGCGCTGGAGGGCATGACCGCCTACCTCCACGAGGTGGGCGCGGAGGTCGGCGTCTACTCGACCGGCCACCAGTGGGCGCGGATCGTCGGGGAGGTCCCCACCGGCAGCCCGCTGCACGACCTGGACAGCTGGCTGGCCGGCGCGGACGACGCCCGGGACGCCGCGGCCACCTGCGCCGACGACCCCCTCGTGCCCGGCGGCCGGGTGGTCCTCACCCAGTACGTGGACGACGGCCTCGACCACGACGTCGTCTGCGGCTGAGCGCCCCCGCTACAGCGCGCCCTTGGTGCCGGCCGGCAGCGGGGTGAGCACCTGCACCTCCGGGGCGCCGGTCACCTTGCCGGCGAGCTTGGGGCCGAGCGCCGTGAGCGCGGGCGCCGTCATGTGCACGCCCAGCGCCTCCTGGCTCTCCCACTTCTCCACCATGACCAGCACGCCGTCGGCCTCGTGCAGCGCGTACAGCTCGCAGCCGGGCTCCTCGTGCACCGCGGGGAGCGTCTCCAGGAAGGCCTCCCGGACGGCGTCCAGGTGCTCGGGCAGCGGGCGGATGTGGGCGACGACGACGACGGACACGCGGGTTCTCCCTCGGCAGCGGTGACGGCGGGCCCGACACGGACCGGTGTTGGCGCTTCCCGACCGCGCGGGTCAGGATGCCGATCATGTCGGACGCCGAGGAGACTGCCACCACACCCGCCACCCGCCGCCTCCGGGTCGCGGTCGTCGGCGCCGGCCCCGCGGGGATCTACGCCGCCGAGGCGCTGACCCGCCAGTCGGACGTCCCGGTGGCGGTCGACCTGGTCGACCGGCTGCCGACCCCCTTCGGGCTGGTACGGCACGGGATCGCCCCCGACCACCTGCGGATGCGCGCGCTGCGGGACACGCTGCACCACGTCCTGGACCACGAGCACGTGCGCTTCGTCGGCAACGTCGAGATCGGCGCCGACCTGTCGCTGGAGGACCTGCGCCGGCACGTCGACGCGGTGATCTACACCTACGGCGCCTCCCGGGACCGCGCGCTGGGCATCGAGGGCGAGGACCTGCCCGGCAGCATCGCGGCCACCGACCTGGTGGCCTGGTACTGCGGGCACCCGGACGCCGACCGGGCGGGCATCGAGGCGGCGGTGGCCGGGGTCCGCAACGCCGTCGTCATCGGGGTGGGCAACGTCGCGCTCGACGTCGCCCGGGTGCTGGTGCGCACGCCCGAGGAGCTCGAGCCGACCGACATGCCGCAGCACGTGCTCGACGCGCTGGCCGCCGCCCCCGTCGAGTCGGTGACCGTGCTGGGCCGCCGCGGCCCGGCCCAGGCCAGCTTCACCACCAAGGAGCTCGACGAGCTCGGCGAGCTGGCCGGGGCCACCGTGGTCGTCGACCCGGCCGACGTGCCCGGCGAGGACGAGCCGCCGCCGGCCGACCGGCTCAAGGCCCGCAACGTCAAGGTGCTGCGCGGCTACGCCGGCAACGCCCCCGAGCCCGGCCGCGCCACGGTCACGCTGCGCTTCTTCGCCCGCCCGGTGCGCATCCTCGGCGAGGACCGGGTCACCGGCATCGAGGTGGAGCGGACGGCGGTCGACGCGGAGGGCCGCGCCACCGGGACCGGCGAGTTCACGACGCTGCCCGCCGACCTCGTCGTCCGCTCCGTCGGCTACCGCGGCCTGCCGCTGCCCGGCCTGCCGCTGGACACCTCCTCGAACACGGTGCCCAACGAGGCCGGGCGGGTGCTGCGCGACGGCGCGCCCTCGGCCGGGGAGTACGTGGCCGGCTGGATCAAGCGGGGTCCCACCGGCGTCGTCGGCACCAACAAGCACGACGCCCGGGAGACCGTCGCCACCCTGCTCGCCGACGTGCAGGCGGGCGTCATCGGGGCGCACGGCGACCCCGACGACCTGGTGCGGACCCTGCGCGCCCGCGGCGCCGACCCGGTGCTGCTGCCGAACTGGAAGGCGATCGACGCGGCCGAGATCGCGCTGGGCGCCAGCCGCGGCCGGCAGCGGACCACCATGCACGACCGGGCGGACCTGCTGGAGGCCGCCCGCGCCGCGGAGCTCGAGGCCGAGCGCGAGGACGCCGACGCCTGACGCCGCGGGTCAGCGCGGGGCGACCGCGGCGATCAGCTCCCGGGCGGTGGCGGCGTCCCCGGCGGCGGCGAACCGGATGAGGGTCTCGGTGTCCGGGGCGAGACGCAGCGGCTCGCCGTCGCCGGTCAGGGCGACCCCGCCGGCGGCGGCGAGCACGCCCAGCCCGCCCGCCACGTCGTGCACGTGGGTGCCCGAGCGGTCGAGGTCGTGCCACGCCACGGCGGAGCCGTCGGCGACCAGGCAGACCTCGACCGCCGTGCACCCGGTCACGCGGACCCGCCGCGCGGTGGGGGGCACCCCGATCACGCCCCCGCGGGGCGCGCTCGGGACGACGACGGTCGTGCCGGCCCGGGGGGCGATCGGGACGTCGTCGCGCCACGCGCCCGCGCCGACCGCGCCCGACCACCGCCGGCCGGAGGAGAGGTCGACCACGACGCCGGCGACGGGCTGCCCGCTCTGCACCAGGCCCGCGGAGAACGCCCACGGCGGGAGGCCCGCGCGGAAGTTGCCGGTGCCGTCGAGCGGGTCGAGCACGATCCACGGCTCGTCGTCGGCAACGGCGAGGTCCCGGCGCTCCTCGCTGAGCACCGGCACCCCGAGCCCGCCGAGGACGGCCGCGGCGGCGACGTGGGCGGCCTCGTCCGCGGCCAGCGCCGGGCTGCCGTCGGCCTTGACCCGGTCCTCCCCGGTGCCCCGCGCGAGGGCGACCGCCGTCTCCACCCGCGTCGCGGCCAGCGCCGCCGCGGCCAGGAAGCGCTCGACCAGCGGCTCGGCCGGCCCGGGCAGGACGACGCGCAGCACGCCCCGGCCGCCGGGGCGGTCGCGCACCCGGTCGCACCCCCAGCCCACGGCGGTGGCGTGCACCGCGGGGTGGTCGGGCCCCATGCCGGCGGCGGCGAGCAGCACCGCCTCCGGCGTGCCCTCGACGGTCCACTGGCGGCGCAGCAGGACCGCCGCGCCGTCCCCGGCAGCCAGCACCCGGTAGGCGGGGTCGCTCACCGCGGGGGCGAGCGCGGCCGGCGCCAGCCCGAGGTCGGCGGCCGCCCGCTGCAGGACCGCACCGCCGGTGGCCGCGACGGCCACCCCGTCCACCCGGTCGCCGCTGTCCCCCACGTCGGGCGACGCTAGGCGATGGCGCCGCCCGCCGCCGGGCGCCCGGTGGCGGGCGCCTGCGCGTCGTGCGCAGAGTGCGGGCGTGGGGACGACCGCGCGCACCGGCCTGGACGACGTCGACGTGGTGTTCCTGGTCCACCACGAGGCCCCGGGGATGCTGGCGCGGCACCACGCCGCGGTCGCCGCGGCCACCGGGCCGCGGTGGCGCGGCCGCGCGCTGCTCGTGGAGAACGCCGCCGCGCCGGGGACGTCGGCCGCGGGCCGCGCCTGCCTGGCGCAGCGGTACCCGGCCGCCGACCGGCGGGTGCTGTCCTCGCCGCGCAACCTCGGCTTCGCCCGCGCCATGGACCTCGCGCTCGACGCCTGCCGCGGCCGCTACGTGGCCCTGGTGAACTCCGACGGCGAGCCCGAGCCGCGGATGCTCCTGCGGCTGGCCGAGGTGCTCGACGCCGAGCCGCGCGCGGTCTGGGCCGCTCCGGCCGTGCACGGCCCCGGGGAGGACGACGACCCGCCGGGCCCGCCGCGGCCGGTCGAGGAGCTGGGCGGGACCGCGGTCCTGGTCCGGCGGGCGGAGTTCCTCGCCGCCGGCGGCTTCGACCCCGCCTACTTCTTCTACAACGAGGACCGGGACGCCTCGCGCCGGCTGCGCGGGGCCGGGCACCTGCTGCTGCGCGTGCCGGACACCCGCTTCCTGCACGGGAAGGGCGGCCGCAGCGCCCGCGGGGTGTTCCGGCGGGAGCGGCACTACGCCCGGACGGTGCAGGTGCTGGTCCCCCAGCACGCCGTCCGCCCGGTGCAGGAGACCCTGGCCCTGCTCGCCCGCCGGCCCGGCGCCGTCGCCGCCCACGTGCGCGACGGCGACCTGCCCGGGGCCGCCGGGATCGCGCTGGCCCTGCTCGAGCTGCCGCGCGGGCTGGCCGTCGCCGCCGCGCGCCGCCGGCGGCCGTGGGACGGGGAGCGGCTGGCCCGGTGGCTGGACCGGCACCGCCTCCCGGTGACCGCGCTCAGCCCGAGTTGCGCAGCGCCGTCGCGATCCCGTTGATGGTCAGCTGGATGTTGCGCCGGACCAGCTCGTCGTCGTCCCCCTCCCGGCGACGGCGGAGCATGTCGACCTGGAGGTGGTGCAGCGGCTCCAGGTAGGGGAACCGGTTGCGGATCGAGCGGGCCAGCGACGGGTTGTCGGTGAGCAGCTCCTCGTCGCCGGTGACCGCGAGCAGCATCCGGCAGGTCCGCTCGTGCTCGGCGGTGATCTGGTCGAACACCCGCACGCGCAGCTCCTCGTCGGGCACGAGCTGCGCGTAGCGGGCGGCCAGTCCCAGGTCGGTCTTGGCCAGCACCATGCCCATGTTCGACAGCACGGTGCGGAAGAACGGCCAGCGGCGGTGCAGGTCGCGCAGCTGCTCCAGCCGGCCCTCGTCGCCGGGGGCACCGTCCCCGACGACATGGCTCTCCAGCGCCGAGCCGGTGCCGTACCAGCCGGGCAGCATGATCCGCGCCTGGGACCAGCTGAACACCCACGGGATGGCCCGCAGGTCGGCGATCCGGTCACCGGCCTTGCGCGACGGCGGCCGGCTGCCGATGTTCAGCTCGCCCAGCTCCCGGATCGGCGTGGCGGCGCGGAACCACTCCACGAACCCCGGCGTCTCGTGCACCAGCGCCCGGTAGGCCTGCTGGGCGCGGGCCGCCAGGTGGTCGAGCAGCGCGTAGGCGTCCTCCGCGCCGTCGCCGAGCCCCTCGACGTCGAGCAGGCTGGCCTCCAGCGTCGCGGCCACCAGCGCCTCGAGGTTGCGGCGGGCCAGGTCGGGGTCGGCGTACTTGGCGGCGATGACCTCGCCCTGCTCGGTGATCCGCAGCGAGCCGGCCACCGCGCCGGGCGGCTGGGCACGGATCGCCTCGTAGCTCGGGCCGCCGCCGCGGCCGACGGTGCCGCCGCGGCCGTGGAACAGCCGCAGCCGCACCCCCTCGGCGCGGGCGACCTCGACCAGCGCGAGCTCGGCCCGGTACAGCGCCCAGTTGGCGGCCAGGTAGCCGCCGTCCTTGTTGCTGTCGGAGTAGCCGAGCATGACCTCCTGCAGGTCGCCGCGGGCGGCGACCAGCGCGCGGTACAGCGGCTGGGCGAGGACGGCGGTCATGGTGCTGCCGGCGCCCTGCAGGTCGTCGATCGTCTCGAACAGCGGGGAGATCCCCACCGGGCACGAGGGCCGGCCGGCGGCGTCGAGCTCCAGCAGGCCGACCTCCTTGAGCAGGACGGCGACCTCCAGCACGTCGCTGACCGACTCGCACATGCTGATCACGTAGTTCGGGACGGCGGCCGGCCCCAGCAGCGCGACCTGCTCGGCGGCCGCCCGCAGCAGGTCCAGCTCCCCACGGGCGAGGTCGGAGAGCTCGGCGCCGGGCCGCACGAGGGGGCGGCGCAGGCGCAGCTCCCCGGCCAGCAGCTCGACGCGGGCCTCCTCGCCGAGGGCCGCGTAGTCGTCGGACACGCCGGCCCAGGCCAGCAGCTCGGCGAGCACCTCCTCGTGCACCGAGGAGTTCTGCCGCATGTCCAGCCCGCATAGGTGGAAGCCGAACACCTCGACCGCCTCGCGCAGCCGGGTGAGCCGGTCGTCGGCCAGCGCGCCGGCGCCGTGGCTGCGCAGCGAGGCGTCGACGACGGCGAGGTCGGCGAGCAGCTCGGCGGGGGTGTCGTAGGGCGTCAGCTCCACCACCGGGGCGGCGCCGGGGACGCTGCCCAGGACCCGCCGCGCGGTCGCCGCCAGTCGCGCGTGCACCCCGATGAGCGCCCGCCGGTAGGGCTCGTCGGCCCGGAACGGCGACTCGTCGCGCGAGGCGTCGGCCAGCGCGTACAGCTCGTGCGTCGGGGTGACGAGGCGGTCGGACATCGACAGCTCGTCGCGCAGCGCCACCAGCTCGGACAGGTGGTGGCCCAGCGCCGTCTCCGCCTGGCGGGTGCTGGCCCGGCGGACGGCGTCGGCGGTCACGAACGGGTTGCCGTCGCGGTCACCGCCGATCCACGAGCCCGGCTGCAGCATCGGCCGGTCGAGCAGGTCGGCGCCGGGCCAGCGCTGCCGCAGTGCCCGGCGCAGGTCGGCGTTGATCGCCGGGATGACCTCGAACAGCGACAGCTCGTAGTAGCGCAGCGCCTCGTCGATCTCGTCCTGCAGCCGCAGCCGGGACAGCCGCAGCAGCGCCGTCTGCCACAGCGTCAGCACCGAGCGCCACAGCTTGCCGGCCCACTCCGGGTCGTCGCCGAGGTCGTCGGTCGACCGGTCGCGCAGCCGGATCAGCTCGGTGACCTGCCGCTGCACCTGGGAGATGGTCTTGCGCCGCACCTCGGTCGGGTGCGCGGTGACCACCGGGACGACGAGCGCGCCCTCGAGGGCGTCGGCCACCGCGTCGGCGTCGAGCGCGGCGTCGTCCAGGATCGCGAAGCTGGCGGCCAGGCTGCCCGGCTGCGGCGGCGAGCCGCTGCGCCGGTGGAACCGCCGGCGGCGCTCGTGGTGGATGTCCTCGGCGAGGTTGGCCAGGAGCGAGAAGTGGCTGAACGCGCGGATGACGTGGTTGGCCGAGCGGACGTCGAGCTCCCCCAGCCGGCCGGCGAGCTCCGCCCGGTCGACGTCGGAGCGACGCACGCCGAACGCGGCCACCCGGGTCTGCTCGACGAGGTCGAGGACCTCGGCTCCGGACTGCTCGGCGATGACCTCGCCGAGCACCCGCCCCAGCAGGCGGATGTCGTCGCGCAGGGGGGCGTCGGTGCCGGCGTCGGCGTCCTCCCCCTGGCCGTGCGGTCGGAGGTCGGCGACGTCCACGGTGGCTTCGGACATGCCGCGGAGTATGCCGCCGCCCGTGTGACGGCCAGGTGTCGCGGGGAGGACCCGCCGGGCGCGGCGAGGTGGGGCGGCCACCGACGGGGCTGCACGGGCATCCGCCGCGCGTGCCGGGAAGAGTCCTCGGTCCCCGGTGCAGGTGACCCGCCGGCTGCTGATCACGACGAGCTGTCACCGACGCGCACCCGGCGGCGCGGCGGGCGTGAGGCCGTTGCCTCTCCCCGGGGGTGGTTGCTTCGTTGTCTGCCCACCCGTTCCGAGGACGACGGAGGTCGTGATGCGCCTTCTCAACCGCCTGGCCGTGATCACCGGCGGGACCCTCGTGGCCGTCGCGCTGGCCGCTCCGGCGACTGCTGCGCCGCCGCGCTCCGGCGACTGCCCGACGCCGTTCAGGGCAGCCACCCAGAGCCAGCTCGCGCAGGTGCTCGCCCTCCTCGACCCGACCGTCCCCCTCGAGGCGCACGAGGCCTCGGCAGCCGGCGCGTTCGCCCGCCTGAACAAGAACGGCGACGCGGTCCTCTGCTACATCCCGATCGGGAGGCGCGGCTTCGTCAACGTCATCGACAACGTGGTCCCGCGCTGACGCCCGTCCCACCCGTGTGACGGGCAGGTGTCCTGGGGAGGACGGTCCCCGTGCAGCGCCTCACCGCCACCCCCGCCGCCCCGTCCGCCGCCGAGCACGGGGAGGGCCCGCGGTGGGACACCGCCCGCTGCGAGCTCCTGTGGGTGGACATCCCCGCGGGCCTGCTGCGCCGCGCGACCGTGGCCGATGACGGCGGGGTCACCGAGGTCGCCGCGCACCGGGGCGGGGACACCGTCGGCGCCGTCGCCCCGGCCGCCGCGGGCGGCTGGCTGCTGGCTGCCGGCGGCGGATTCGCCCACGTCGACGACGACGGCGCCGCCCGGGTGCTGCTCGACCTGGCCGGCGAGGGCGGTACCAGGGAGTCCGGCGGGACGCGGATGAACGACGCCGCCTGCGACCCGGCCGGCCGCTTCCTCGCCGGGACGATGGCGTTCGACCAGCGGCCCGGCGCCGGCGCGCTGTACTGCCTCGACCTCGACGGCACGGTGCGCACGCTGCGCGACGGCCTGACCGTCTCCAACGGCCTGGGCTGGTCGCCCGACGGCGGCACCTTCTACCTGGCCGACTCCGGCCCGGGCCTGCTGTGGGCGCACGACTACGACGTCGGCGCCGGCACGCTGGGCGCCGGCCGGGTGCTGCTGGACCTCGGTGGGGACACCGGGCCGGTCGACGGCCTGACGGTGGACGACGACGGCTGCCTCTGGACGGCGCTCTGGGGTGCCGGGCAGGTGCGGCGGTACTCCCCGGACGGCGAGTTGCTGGCGGTCGTCGAGGTGCCGGTCGCGCAGACCTCGGCCTGCTGCTTCGCCGGCCCCGGGCGCGGCCTGCTGGTGGTGACGACGTCGACCGAGGGGATGTCCGCCGCCGACCGCGCGGCGCAGCCCGACGCGGGCCGGCTGTTCACCGCCCGCCCCGGGGTGACCGGCCCGCCCGCCGCGCCCTACCGCGGCCCCCTTGCCGGCCTCCGCCAGCACCTCTAGAGCCTTTCGCGCGCGAAGTGCTCCCGCCCAGGGGGACTTTCGCGCGCGAAGTGCTCTCGCCCCGGGGGCCTTTCGCGCGCGAAGTGCTCCCTCAGTCCTGGAAGTAGCGGAGGGCGGCCATCGCGAGCTCGTCGCCGGCCTCGGCGCCCAGGCCGAACTGCTCGGTGGCGCCCTCGCGGTCGCCGCGGCCGACGAGCAGCACGCCGAGGTTGTGGTGGCAGCGGACGTCGCCCGCGGCGATCCCGCTGCGGTAGGCCTCCTCCGCCGCCTCGTCGTCGCCGAGCTCGTCGCAGTAGAGGTTGCCCAGCGGCAGCCAGGCCACGGCCTCGCCGCGCTTGGCGCCGACCTCGAGCACGAACCGCGCCTCGGCAACGCGCTCGGTCTCCCGCAGGAGGTCGGCGAGGTCGGCGCGGGCGGGCGGGAAGTGGCTCGCCCCGGCCCGCAGCGCGCCCTCGAGCGCGAGGTCCTGGGTGCGGCACCACTCGCGGCAGGCGAGGACGGCGGCGGCGTGCGCGTCACCGGCGTCGGCGGCGCCGCGCCAGGCGGCCAGCGCCCCGTCCTCGTCGCCCATCTCGTCGAGGACGGTGCCCAGCGTCCGCCAGGCGTGCGCCTCGCCGCCGGCCAGCGCCGCCTCGTAGGCCACGCTCGCCTCGTCCCACCGCTCCTGCGCGGCGAGGGTGTTGCCCAGCGCGAACGCAGCGACCGCGTCGCCCAGGGCGGCCGCGCGGCGGAAGCACTCCTCGGCGTCGGGCAGCCGCCCGGCGCCCACCAGCTCACGGCCGAGGGCGATGAGCGCGGGCGCGTCGGCGGCCGGCAGGTGCCGGAGGCGCTCGTCCAGGTCCTCGGTCATGCCGCCATCGTGCGGTGCCGGAGCCGCCCCCGGCGTCCTCCCAGGTGGTGACCTGACCCGATCGTGTCTCCCCCGTCAGCGGGTGGCCTCCTCGCAGGGGCCCGCCGTGAGCTCGCGGGTGGTGGGGGGCGAGGAGGTCTCCCTCAGCCGCCGAAGGCCTCGCGCCAGGCCGGCATCAGGTCGCGCCGGGCCCACTCGAGGTAGGGCGTCTGCACGTCCCCGCCGATCTGCACGAGCGCCAGGTGGGTGAAGCCGGCGTCGGCGTACTCCTGGGCCGCCTGGATGACGGCGTCGACGTCGGCACCGCACGGGATGCTGCCCGCGACGTCCTCCGGCCGGACGAACTGGCTGGCCGCGTCGAACGCCGACGGGCCGGGCAGCTCGGCGTTGACCTTCCAGCCCAGGCCGAACCAGCGGAACAGCCGGTGCGCCCGCTCGACGGCGGCGTCGCGGTCGGTGTCGTAGCTGATGGGCATCTGCGCGATGCGCGGCTTGCCCACCCCGCCGGCGTCGTCGAACCACTCACCGAGCTCGGTGCGCGGCTCGGTGGCGATCATCGCGTCGCCGAGCTCGCCGGCGATCCCGCAGGACTGCTGCCCGGAGACCGCGATCCCGATCGGCACCCGCTTCTCCGGCAGGTCCCACAGCTTCGCCGACTCGACGTCGAAGTGGTCGCCGCGGAAGTTGGTGTGGCCCTCGCCGTCGAACAGCTCGCGGATGACCTGCAGCGCCTCGACCAGCATCTCGTGGCGGACGTCGGCCGGCGGCCACCCGGCGCCGACGACGTGCTCGTTGAGGTTCTCCCCCGCGCCCACGCCGAGGGTGAACCGGCCGCCGGACAGGATCTGCAGGGTGGCGGCCTGCTGCGCGACCACGACCGGGTGGTACCGCAGGATCGGGCAGGTCACGTAGGTCATCAGCGGGATGCGGCTGGTCGCCTGCGCGGCGGCGCCGAGGGTGACCCAGGCGTTGGGCGAGTGGCCCATCTCCTCCAGCCACGGGAAGAAGTGGTCGCTGCTGACCGCGAAGTCGAACCCCGCCTCCTCGGCGCCGACCACGTGCGCGACCAGGTCCCGGGGCCCGGCCTGCTCGGTCATCATCGTGTAGCCCAGCTGCATCGCCATGCGCGGGCGGCTACCCCTCCCCATCCGGACGCAACCGGAGGACGTCACGGGCCCGGCGGTCGGCCTCCCTGCCGGGCCCACCGCGAGCGTGCGAGCGGTAGGGGCAGGGAGGTCCGTCGTCAGGCACGCTCGGCGCGCAGGGCCTCCCGGAGCTTGGTCTTGCCGCTGGTCCGCAGCAGCGCCCCGGCGTAGACCCGGCCGCCCAGCCGGACGACCAGCGCGATCGCCACGAGCATGAGGACGACGGCGAGCCCGACCTCCCACACCGCGGCCTCGCCCGCCGCCTGCCGCACCGGCATCACCAGCGGCGACAGACCCGGCACGAACGAGGTGACGGTCGCCAGCGTGCCGCCCGGGTCACTCGCGGCCTGGATGCCGACGAACACGCCGGCGACCAGGACGAGCGTGGTCGGGGTCAGCACCGTGCCGAGGTCCTCCTGGCGGCTGACCAGGGAGGCGGCGACGGCGTACACGGAGGCGTAGAAGGCGTAGCCGAGGACGAACCACAGCACCACCGAGACCACGGTCCCGATCAGCTCACCGGGCACGTCGACGACGTCGAAGGACAGCGCCCCGACCACCCCGATCACGCCGATGACGACGATCTGCGCCAGTCCGAGGACCCCGAGGCCGAGGATCTTCCCGGCCAGCAGCTGCCAGGGCCGCATCGTCGCCAGGAGCAGCTCGACCACCCGGCTGGACTTCTCCTCGACCACACCCTGGGCGACGAACTGGCCGAACAGGATGATCAGGCTGTAGAGGACCGCGACGCCGATGAGGGCGACGACGACCCGCTCCCCGTCGTCGTCGCCGGAGTCCAGCGAGGAGACCGAGACCTCCGGGACGGCGGTGAGGTCGACCCCGGCGTCGGCCAGCTCCCGCGCGATCGCGACGCCCGCGACGGCACCGTTGACGACGGCCTCCATCGTCGAGTCCCGCTCCTCCACGAGGAGCTCCGGGGCCTCGCCCGTGCCGCCGAGCAGGGCGCCGTCGACGTCCTCGTCCTCCACCGCCGCCCGCGCGGCCGCCTCGTCGTCCAGTTCGACGATCGTGACGTCCACGCCGACGGCCTCGCCCTGCGCCCGGATGGCGGGCCCGAGCTCCGCGGCGTCACCGACGACGCCGAGCCGGCCCTCGTCGGAGCCCGAGCCCACGGCGACCTGGAAGGCCATCACGCCGATCAGGACCAGGATGATCACGACCGAGCTGATGATGAAGTTCTTGTCCCGCAGCCGCGTGGAGATCTCCCGGCCGGCGACCAGCCGGACCAGCGCGGAGCTGCTGAGGGGGCGCTGCTCGCTCACGCCGCCACCTCCTCGCCGGCGGGTACCGGCGCCGGGGCCGGGTCGGCGACCGCCTCCCGGAACAACTCGACCAGGGTGGGCTCGCGCCAGGCGAAGTGGGTGACCCGGCCGGTGCGCAGGGCCGCGGCCAGGACGGCCTGGTCGTCGGTGCCGGCGGCGAGCTCCAGCAGGGTGTCGCCGCCCTGCTGCGACACCACCCGCACACCCGGGACGGCCGCGGCCCACCCCTGCGGGGCCTCGGGGACGACGACGCGCAGCAGCCGGCCGGCCTCGCGGCGGCGCAGCTCCTCGACGGTGCCGCTGGCGACCATCCGGCCGCGGGCCAGGATCCCGACGGAGTCGCACAGCCGCTCGACGAGGTCGAGCTGGTGGCTGGAGAAGACCACCGGCACGCCGCCGCGGCACTGCTCGAGCAGCGCCTCGGCCAGCGAGTCGACGCCCACCGGGTCCAGCCCGGAGAACGGCTCGTCGAGGATCAGCACCTCCGGCCGGCTGACCAGCGCGGCGGCCAGCTGCACCCGCTGCTGGTTGCCCAGCGACAGCTTCTCGACGGCGTCCTTGCGGCGCTCCCCGAGGCCGAGCCGCTCGGCCCAGTGCTCGGCGGCGCGGGCGGCCGCGGCGGCGTCCATGCCGTGCAGGCGGGCGAAGTAGGTGAGCTGCTCGCCGACCCGCATCTTCGGGTAGAGCCCGCGCTCCTCGGGCATGTAGCCGATCCGCCGGCGGGCGGCGGCGTCGAGCGGTGCGCCGCGCCAGCGCACCTCGCCCGCGTCCGCGCGGGCCAGGCCCAGCGCGATGCGCATCGTGGTGGTCTTGCCGGCGCCGTTGGCGCCGCAGAACCCGAACATGGAACCCGGGGCGACGGTGAACCCGACGCCTTCCAGGACCCGGTGGTCGCCGTAGCTCTTGTAGAGCCCGTCGAACTCCAGCACCGTGCGTACCCCCTCGGAAGCCCTGGGTCGACCGTAGCCGCCGCCCGGCGCGCGCCCGCGGCCCGGACGCGGTCTCATCAGGGGATGAGCCAGGAGAACGTGCCGGCCCAGCCTCCGCGCGGCGTGGGTCTGCCGGGACTGCGGACCGCGGCCGCCGGGTGTCGCGCCTGCGAACTCTGGGAGCCGGCCACGCAGACGGTCTTCGGCGAGGGCCCGGAGACCGCGCGCATCGTGTTCGTCGGCGAGCAGCCCGGCGACCAGGAGGACCGCAAGGGCGAGCCGTTCGTCGGCCCGGCGGGACGGCTGCTGGACCGCGCCCTGGAAGAGGCCGCGATCGACCGCCGGGACGCCTACGTCACGAACGCGGTCAAGCACTTCCGCTTCACGCCCACGGGCAAGCGGCGGATCCACCAGTCGCCGGGGCCCGAGCACATCCGCGCCTGCCGCCCGTGGCTGGACGCGGAGTTCGAGGTGCTCAAGCCCGAGGTCGTCGTCTGCCTGGGCGCGACGGCGGCCAAGGCGCTGATCTCGCCGTCCTTCCGGATCACCAAGGACCGCGGGCAGCTGCTGCCGTGGACGCCGCCCGGCGCCGCGGCGGTCGAGCCGGCCGACGACGACGAGGACGCCCCGCACCAGACCTGGATGCTCGCGACCACGCACCCCTCGGCCGTGCTGCGGACACCGGACGAGGCCCGGCAGGCCGCCTTCGACGCGCTGGTCGCCGATCTCCGGGTGGTCGCCGGCGCTCTGGCCTAGGGCGTGACGGGGGTTACGAGACGGTTGAGTACCCTCCCCGCGCCCCGCTCGTTACGACGGGGTGGAGCCCGGCTGCGCCTCGCCACTCTCGGGGGCGGGCGAGGCCGGCCGGGCTCCGCCTGCCCCGGCGGACGGCTGCGCCGACCGCGAGGCGCGGAAGAGCCAGAACGAGGGCACGACCAGCGCGACCACCACCATGGCGACGACGGTCATGACCCCGCCGGACACCATCGCCGTCGTCACCCCCGCCGTGCTGGCCAGCGCGCCGGCCCGCAGGTCGCCCAGCCGCGGCCCGCCGGCGACCACCACGATGAAGACGCCCTGCATCCGGCCGCGCATCTCCTCCGGCGCCGCCAGCTGCAGCATCGACGAGCGCAGGACCGCGCTGACCATGTCCCCGGCGCCCGCGACCGCCAGGCAGAGCACCGCCAGCCACAGCGACGGCGCGAACCCGAAGCCGACGATCGCCACGCCCCAGACGACGATCGCGCCGATCACCACCGCGCCCTGCCGGTCGACCCGCGACACCCAGCCCGAGGTGAGCCCCATGAGCAGGGCACCGATCGAGATGCCGGCGAACAGCCAGCCCAGCGCGTTCGGGGAGTCGGCGAAGCGGGTCTCGGTGAGCTCGGGGAACACCGCCTGCGGCCAGGCGAAGACCATCGCGATGATGTCGACGACGAAGGTCATCAGCAGCACCGGCTGGGTGCGCAGGAAGGTGAAGCCCTCCCCCACCCCGCGCACGGCCGCGGCCAGCCGCAACGGCCCGGTGGCGGCGCTGCCCGGCGGCAGCGAGGGCAGCCCGCGCACCAGCAGCAGCGCGACGACGAAGCCCACGGCGTCGACCGCGTAGGCGAGGAACAGGTCGCCCAGCCCGATGAGCAGTCCGGCCAGCAGCGGGCCGACGATCACCCCGACCTGGCGCACGGTCATCGACAGCGCGTTGGCCGCGGGCACCCCGGCGGGCCCGACGATCGCCGGGATCACGGCGCTGCGGGTCGGCTGGTTGACCGCGCTGAACCCGGAGACCGCCGCGGTGAGCACCCACAGCAGCCAGAGGTTCCCCCCGCCGGGCAGCAGCGCCTGCAGCGCGAGCAGCGTGCTGGTGACCGCCGAGCCGGCCGCGGTGACCAGCATCAGCCGGCGGCGGTCCATCGCGTCGGCGATGGCGCCGCCGAGCAGCCCGAACACCACCAGCGGCACGAGCGCCACGATCGACGTCACGCCGACCAGCAGCGAGGAGCCGGTCAGGTCGTACACCTGGTACGGGACGGCGACCAGCGTCATCTGCTGGCCGAGCATCGTGGCGGCGATGCCCCAGAAGAGCCGCCGGTAGTGCGGGTTCTGCAGCGGGGTGGTGTCGATCGCCCAGCCCCGTCGGCGCTGGGGCGCCGGAACCGGCTCGGCCGCCTTGCCGGCCCCCTCGACCGGGTCGACGGGGTCGTTCACGGCGCGAGCCGCTGCACGACCCAGCCGCCGCCCTCCGCGTCGTCGCGGACGAAGCGCAGCCGGTCGTGCAGCCGTCCCGGGCCGCCCTGCCAGAACTCCACCGTCGCGGGCACCACCCGGTAACCGCCCCAGGTGGCCGGGCGCGGCACCGACCCCTCCGGCGTCTCCTCGTCGAGCAGCCGCACCCGGGCCTCCAGCTCGTCGCGGGAGTCCACGACGGTCGACTGCACCGAGGCGACCGCCGCCAGCTGCGCCTGGCGCGGCCGCGGGTCCCACAGCGCGTCGGACGCCGGGTCGCCGACCCGCTCCACCCGGCCGGTCACCCGCACCTGGCGCTGCAGCGCGTGCCAGGGGAAGACCAGCGCCGCACGCGGGTTCACCGCGAGCTGCGCGCCCTTGGTGGAGGCGTAGCTGGTGCCGAACACGAAGCCGCTCGCGTCGTAGCCCTTCACGAGCACGATGCGGGCGTCGGGGGCGCCGTCGGCGTCGGCCGTCGCGACGACCACGGCGTTCGGGTCGTCGACCCCGGCGGCGACGACGTCGGCGAACCAGCGGTCGAACTGCTCCACCCAGGTGGCGGCGAGGTCGCTCTCCCGCAGCACGGGCCGGTCGTAGTCCCTGCGCATGCGGGAGAGGTCGGGCACCCGTCCGATGCTGCCACCGCGCCCGCCCCGGCTGCGCCGACCCCCGCGGGCGGGCCTATGGTCAGGCCGTTGTCGTGCGCCGCGACCCGGCGCACGATCCCGCGCGCGCAGAGGAGCATGCGAGATGGCCGACGACTTCGTACCCGGACTGGAAGGCGTCATCGCCTTCGAGACCGAGATCGCCGAACCGGACAAGGACGGCGGCGCCCTGCGCTATCGCGGCGTCGACATCGAGGACCTCGTCGGCAAGGTCACCTTCGGCAACGTCTGGGCCCTGCTGGTCGACGGGAAGTTCGGCCCCGGCCTGCCGCCGGCCGAGCCGTTCCCGATCCCGGTGCACAGCGGCGACGTGCGCGTCGACGTCCAGGCCGCACTGGCCATGCTCGCCCCCTTCTGGGGCTACCGGCCGCTGCTGGACATCACCGCCGAGGAGGCCCGCGAGCAGCTGGCCCGCGCCGCGGTCATGGCGCTGTCCTACGTCGCGCAGTCCGCCCGCGGCATCGGCACCCCCGCCGTCCCGCAGAGCCGCGTCGACGAGGCCAAGACGATCGTCGAGCGCTTCATGGTCCGCTGGCGCGGCGAGCCCGACCCCCGCCACGTCGCGGCCGTCGACGCCTACTGGACCTCGGCAGCCGAGCACGGCATGAACGCCTCGACGTTCACCGCCCGCGTCATCGCCTCCACCGGCGCCGACGTCGCCGCCGCCCTCTCCGGCGCGATCGGCGCGATGTCCGGCCCGCTGCACGGCGGCGCCCCCTCCCGCGTGCTGCACATGCTCGACGAGGTCGAGAAGACCGGCGACGCCGAGAAGTACGTGAAGGACCTGCTCGACCGCAAGGAGCGGTTGATGGGCTTCGGCCACCGGGTCTACCGCGCCGAGGACCCGCGCGCCCGCGTGCTGCGCCGCGCCTCCGAGGAGCTCGGCGCCCCCCGCTTCGAGGCCGCCCGGGCGCTGGAGCAGGCCGCGCTCAAGGAGCTGCGCGAGCGCCGTCCCGACCGGCCGGTCGAGACCAACGTCGAGTTCTGGGCCGCCATCGTCCTCGACTTCGCCGAGGTGCCCAGCCACATGTTCACCTCGATGTTCACCTGCGCCCGCACCGCCGGCTGGTGCGCGCACATCCTCGAGCAGAAGAACACCGGCCGCCTCGTGCGCCCGTCGGCCCGCTACGTCGGCCCCGACCCGCGCAAGCCCGAGGAGGTCGAGGGCTGGGAGAACGTCCAGACCAAGGCGATCAACCAGGCGGCCCCCGCCTCCTGAGGTACCCACCGCCACCGCACGGGCCCGCCGCACGAACCACCGCGGCGGGCCCGCTGCGGTGAGGCCGTCGACCCGCGGAGGACCCGCATGACCATCCAGATCCCGGCCGACCTGCTCCCGCGCGACGGGCGCTTCGGCTGCGGCCCGTCGAAGGTCCGCCCCGAGGCGCTGCGGGCCCTCGCCACCGACGGCGCGGCCCTCATGGGCACCTCGCACCGCCAGGCCCCGGTCAAGGGGCTGGTCCGGCGCGTGCGCGAGGGGCTGCAGCAGCTGTTCGACGTGCCCGAGGGCTACGAGGTCGTCCTCGGCAACGGCGGGACGACGGCGTTCTGGGACGCCGCGGCCTTCGGGCTGATCCGCGACCGGGCCGCCTTCGGCGTCAACGGCGAGTTCTCCTCGAAGTTCGCCTCCGGCGTGGCCGAGGCGCCGTTCCTCGGCGACCCGGTCGTCGCGCGCGCCGAGCCCGGCACCCTGGCGCTGCCGGCCGGCCAGGCCGGGATCGACGCCTACGGCTGGGCGCACAACGAGACCTCGACCGGCGTGATGGCGCCGGTCGAGCGGCCCGAGGGCGCCGACGACGACGCGCTGGTGCTGGTCGACGCCACCAGCGGCGCCGGCGGCCTGCCGGTGGACGTCGCGCAGACCGACGTCTACTACTTCGCCCCGCAGAAGGTGTTCGCCGCCGACGGCGGGCTCTGGATCGCGCTGATGTCGCCGCGGGCGCTCGAGCGGGTGGCCGAGGTCAAGGCCTCCGGCCGCTGGATGCCGGCGTTCCTCGACCTGTCGGTCGCCGTCGACAACTCGGCCAAGGACCAGACGTACAACACCCCGGCGGTCGCGACGCTGTTCCTGCTGGCCGACCAGGTCGACTGGCTCAACGGGCTGGGCGGCCTGTCCGGCGCGGTCGGCCGCACCCGCGACTCGTCGGGCCGGCTGTACGGCTGGGCGGAGGCGTCGGGCATCGCGACCCCGTTCGTGGCCGACCCCGCCGAGCGCTCGCTGGTCGTCGGGACGGTCGACTTCGCCGAGGGCGTCGACGCCGCGCGCATCGCCGAGGTGCTGCGGGCCAACGGCGTCGTCGACGTCGAGCCCTACCGCAAGCTCGGCCGCAACCAGCTGCGGGTGGGCATGTTCCCCGCCGTCGACCCCGACGACGTCAGCGCCCTGACCGCCTGCATCGACTTCGTCGCCGAGCGCCTCTAGCCGACGGCGCACCGGAGGTGGGCCTGCTGCCCCGGCGGAGCCCTCCGGCCCTGGTCACCCCGCTCGTCCCGTAGTAGCGCCGCCGGCCCGGCCCTACCCCCGGTCGCCGCCGTGGCCGCGACCCCCGCCGTCCCTCCAGCGGGGTGCGGGAGCCCAGGGGACCTGCGCTCCCGCACCCGGTCACAGCCAGCGGGTGAACCAGGCGACCTCGGCCTCGGCGAGCTGCACCAGGTGCTCGCGGCCGACGATGGTGTGCCCCTCCCCCGGGAACAGCAGCAGCTCGCTGCGCGCACCGAGCGCCTGCAGGGCCTGGTGCGCCTGCACCGACTCGGCGACCGGCACGTTGGTGTCGCGGTCGCCGTGGGCCAGCAGCACCGGCGCGGTCAGCCGCTCCAGCGCGGTCATCGGCGAGATCGCGGCGAGCATGTCCCGGTCGGCGACCGGGTCGCCGTACTCGGTCACCGACGCCGCGGCCATCCACGGCTCGGTGCCGGCGAAGAAGGTGCGCAGGTCGCTCATGCCGGCCAGCGACACCCCGGCGGCGAACAGGTCGGGCCAGCGGGTCAGCGCCACCAGGGTCAGGTAGCCGCCGTAGGACCAGCCGTGCGCGCCGACCCGCCCGGTCAGCGCGACGCCGGCGTCGACCAGGAAGCGCACCGTGGCCGGGACGTCGTCGAAGGTGGCCTCCCGGGCGGCGACGTCGTCGGCGCACATGAACGCCCGCCCCTGCCCGCCGGAGCCGCGGACGTTCGGTGCGAACACCGTGAGGCCGGCGGCCACCAGCGACTGCGCCACCGGCGACCAGGACGGCCGCTCCTGACCCTCCGGGCCGCCGTGGAAGCTGACCACCGTGCGGTTCGGTCCGTGCACGTCGGGCGGCGTGTAGAGCCAGCCGTGCAGCGGCGTGCCGTCCGCGGCGGCGTAGTCCAGCCGCACCGGCTCCACCGACAGCGCGCGGTCGGGACGGCGGGGCAGCGACGGGAGGCGGGCCGGCGCCCCGGCCGCGCCCAGCGGGACCGACCACAGGCCCCGCGGGGTGTGCGGGCCGGTGAGCTCGGCGACCACGGTGCCGCCGTCCGCCGACAGCGACCAGCCCGGCAGGACGGGCTCGGGCAGCGCCACGCGGTCGAGCACCGCGCCGGTCGCCCGGTCGTGCACGTGCAGCTCGGTGACGCCGCCGGCGTTCCACACGGCGAGCACGGTCCCGTCGGGGCGGACGGCGTAGCCGTCGAGGTCGGCGTCGGGACGGCGCAGCACCACCCGCCCCTCCCCCGGGACGCCGTCCGCGCCCAGCGGCACCTCGACCAGGCCCGCGCGGTCGGTCCCCGGCCGCCCGGGGAGGGAGGCGCGCAGCAGCACCGAGCCGCCGTCGGGGGCGAACCGGCCGTCCTCGGAGGCGATCCCGCCCGGGGCGTCCAGCGGCAGCACGCGGCGGGCCTCGCCGGTGGCGACGTCGACGAGCACCACGTGCCGGTACCCGCGCGGCCCGCGGCGGGCCAGCACCCACCGCTCGTCGGCCGACACCGCGGTGACCGACAGGAAGCCGCCGCGGGCGAGGGTCCGGTGCGCGCCGGTCTCCACGTCGACCAGCACGACGTCGGCGTCCGGTCCGGTGCCCGGGGCGATCGAGCAGACGTAGGAGCCGGGGCGGGTCCAGTGCCCGGCGAACACGGTGGCCCGCGGGTCCTCGCCGGCCACCAGCCGGGCGTCGCTCCCGTCGGGGCGGACGACGTGCAGCTCGGCGCAGATCGACCCCCCGGGGCTCACCAGGTAGGCCAGCCACGCGCCGTCGGGCGCCCAGGCGACGGAGACGACCTCCTGGTCGGGGCCGGAGAGCACCAGCGGCAGCGCCGCGGCGCCGCCGACGTCCCCGACCGGGAGCACCTCCAGCCGCGGGATCCCGGAACGGTCGGTCACGTAGGCCACCCGGTCACCGGCCGGCGACAGCGCGGGGCACCAGGCGCCGGCGGCGCCGGCGACCTCGGCGACGGCCAGCCGGACCTCGGCCGGCAGGGCGGCGACGGTGCCGACCGGCGCGGGGACGACGGGCGACGACGGGGAGAACAGGGGGCTGGCCACGGCACCTCCTCGGCTCGGAGCGACGACTGCGACGGCGGCGACGGACACCGGCTCCGTGCCGCGGCCCGCGGGAGGGTCGCACGCCGGAGCGGTGTGGCCCCGCACGCACTCCGGCGGGGTCCGGTCGCCGGCGCACCAGCCCCACCCGCCACACTGCAGGCGGCGTGTTGCGGCGGGATGACGGCGGCAACAACTCCCGCCACGCCGGGCGTGGCTGCGGCGGCGCCCACGCGCCCGCGGATAGCCTCGGTCGACCACCCATCTCGGCTCGCGACGACCGGAGGACGCCCATGCGCACGCTGCGCCTCGTGGGGCTGTCCGACGACGGCTCGAGCCTGGTGCTCGTCGCCGAGGGCACCGAGCCCGGCGAGGAGGGCGAGCGCTTCGAGCTCCCGGTCGACGACCGGGTGCGCGCCGCCGCCCGCGGGGACGCCCGCCGGCTGGGCCAGATCGACGTCGACCTGGGCATGAGCCTGACCCCGCGGGTCATCCAGGCCCGCATCCGTGCCGGCGAGAGCCCCGAGCAGGTCGCCGAGGCCTCCGGGATCCGGGTGGACCGGGTGCTGCGCTTCGCCCACCCGGTGCTGCAGGAGCGCGAGCGGGTGGCCGAGCAGGCCCGTGAGGCCCGCGTGCGGCTGTCCGAAGGCAGCGTCGTCGCCCCGCTGCAGCAGTTCATGGCCGAGCGGCTGCGGCTGCTCGGGACCGACCTCGACGCCGTCCGGTGGGACGCCGCCCGCGCCGCCGACGGCGTGTGGCACGTGACCGCGGCGTGGCAGGCCGGCGCCAAGTCCGGCGTCACCCGCTGGGCCTACGACCTCCCGTCCCGGGTCGTCGCGCCGGTCGACGCCGCCACCACCGACTTCGCCGAGGGCACCCGGCTGGTGCGCGTCGTCCCCGACGTGCCCGCCGGCTCCCCCGCCTCACCGCTGTACCGCGCGCGCCCCGTCTCGGTGGTCACCGAGCAGGTGCCCGTGGCCGATCGCGACGAGCACGTGCGCGACGTCGTCCCCTCGGACGGGTCGCCGGAGCCGCGCGCGGAGGCCCGCCCGGAGCCGCGCCCGGAGCCGCGTCCCGAGCCGCAGCGGCGCGCCGCCGACGCCGAGGTCGACATCGACGAGATCGCCGAGCACGACACCGTCGTCCTCGGCCGCCCCGACGGCGAGGACGAGGACCCGCGGGCCCGCATCCCGGCGTGGGAGGACATCGTGTTCGGGGTCCGCAAGCACCGCTGAGCCCGGCTCGGAACGGCACCCGCGATTCCCCCGTTCACCTGGGGGTAGGAGGTGCACATGTCCATGTCGGTGTCGATGCCGCTCGGCGGCGTCCAGGTCGGTTCCTACGACAGCTACGAGCAGGCGCAGGCCGCCGTCGACCACCTGTCGGACGAGAAGTTCCCCGTCGAGAACGTCACGATCATCGGGTCGGACCTCAAGATGGTGGAGAAGGTGACCGGCCGCCTCACGTGGGGCCGGGCCCTGGCGGCCGGTGCCGCGGGCGGCGCGTGGTGGGGTCTGTTCGTCGGCCTGCTGCTCGGCATCTTCGCCACCGACGGGTCGGACTGGATCGGCTCGGTGCTCTCCGGCCTGCTCATCGGCCTGGTGTTCGGCGCGCTGTTCGGGGCGATGGGCTACGCGGCCACCCAGGGCCGGCGCGACTTCACCAGCACCAGCCGGATCACCGCCGGCCGGTACGACGTGATGTGCGAACCCTCCCGCGCCGAGGAGGCCCGGGCGGCCCTGGCCCGCTTCTCGCTGCGCAGCTGAGGGGCCTTCGTCCCTGTCGGCTGCCGCCGCGCGCTCACTAGCGTCGTCGCCCACCCGGAGGGGGAGGCGACATGGACGACGTCAGCACCCGACAGGCCGGAGCGGCGGCGGCTCCCGCGGCGGAGGCCCCCCGGTGGACCGCACCGGGTCCCGGCACCTGGCTGCTGGACGGCAGCCACGTCCCGCGGCCGCTGTGCCGGTTCACGGCCGCCGCGATGATGGACTCCTTCCGGGTGGGCCTGAGGGAGGGCGCCGCCCGGTACGGGACCCTGCTCGAGGGCCTGGAGCCGGCGGACCTCGATGGCTTCATGTACATCCAGATGCGTCCCCTCGGCGCGCCGCCGGACGCCGCGGGCCCGCCTCCGGAGCCGGTCTTCCGCGCCCTCCTGCAGGAGGTCCCGGCCCTGCGCGAGCGGCTGGCGACCGCCGAGGCCGTGCTCGCCGAGCGCCGCTGGCGGGAGGACCTGCGGCGCTGGGACGAGGAGACCAAGCCGGCGCTCCACCGGCTGCACCGGGCCCTGACCGCGGTCGACCCGGGCGCGCTCGACGACGCCGCGCTCGCCGACCACGTCGACCGCTGCGCGCAGGCCCTCGCCGAGGGCCACCTGCAGCACCACCGCCACACCCTGCCGGCCCTGCTCCCGGTCGGCGACCTCGTCGTCTCCACCACGCGGTGGACCGGGCTGCCGCCCACCGACGTGCTGGCGTGCCTGGCCGGGGCGAGCCCGGTCAGCGAGGGCGCGCCGCACGAGCTCGAGGCGCTGGCCGAGGCCCTGCTCGCCGACCACGACGCCGCGGCGCTGGTCACCGACGCGCCCCTGCCGCCCGACGAGGTGCTCAGCCGGCTCCTGCACCGGCCCCCGCCGGTGGGCCCGCGGGCCGACGCCTACATCGGCGCGCTGGCCGCGCTCCCCCTCGACGGCGAGGACGCGGTCGCCGAGCCCGGGTCGCTCGAGGCGCCCGGCCTGCTCCTGGCCCGCATCCGCGCGGCGCTCAACCGCGGCTCCCGCCACGACGACCCCGCCGCCGCGGCGACCGCGCGCGTCCGCGCGGCCGTGCCACCCGAGCACCGGGCCGAGTTCGACGACCTGCTGGCCGAGGCACGGCTGGTCTACCGGCTCCGCGACGAGCGGGCCGTGCACGGCGACCGCCTGCTGGGCAGCGTGGCCCGGACGGCGCTGCTCGAGACGGGCCGCCGCCTCCGCGCGCGCGGAGCGCTGGAGGAGGCCGACCACGCGGTGGACCTGGACCCCGGCGAGGTGCGGTCGCTGCTCCTCGAGGGCCGGGGTCCCTCCCCCGCGGAGGTCACCGGCCGGGCGCGCCGGCGCCGGACGGCGACCTACCGCGACATGCCCCCGTCGTTCGGCCCGCCACCGGCGCCGCCGGTGCCCGCGGAGTGGCTCCCGCCCGCCGCCGCACGCGTGCACGAGGCCGTCGGCTTCGTCTTCGACGCCGTCATCGGGGACGCCGGACGGCCCGCGGAGGCCCGGGCCGTCCACGGGCTGCCCGTCAGCCCCGGCAGCCACGAGGGCGTCGCGCGGGTCGTGCACGGCAGCGACGAGCTGTCCCGCATCCAGGCCGGGGACGTCCTGGTCGCCCCGATGACCGGCCCCGCGTTCAACCTGGTGCTCCCCCGCCTCGGCGCGATCGTGACCGACCGCGGCGGCCTGCTGTCGCACGCCGCCATCGTCGCGCGGGAGTTCGGCATCCCCGCGGTCGTCGGCTGCCAGGACGCCACCGAGGTGCTGCCCGACGGCGCCCGCGTGCGGGTGGACGGCGCGACGGGCACGGTCACCGTGCTGTGACCGGCCGGCCGCTCCCCCTGGCCGAGGTCGAGGACGAGCAGGCCTACGGCGGCAAGGCGGCGGCGCTGGGCGTGGCCACCCGCGCGGGGCTGCCCGTGCCGCCGGGCGTCGCGCTGCCGGCCGACCTCGTCGCCGCGCTCGACGACCCCGCGGCCGACTGGGACCGGGCACGGGAGCAGGTGCGGGCCGCGGCGCGCGGTCTCGGCGGTGCGCTCGCGGCACGGTCCTCGGCGGTCGGGGAGGACGGCACGGCGTCCAGCTACGCCGGCCAGCACCTGACCGTGCTCAACCTGTCCGACCCCGAGGACCTCGTCGACGCGGTGCTCCGGGTGGCACGGTCGTGCCGGGCGGAGTCGGCGCTGGCGTACCGCCGGGCCCGCGGCGACGCCGCCCCGCCGGCCTGCGGGGTCGTGCTGCAGCGCCTGGTCCCGGCGGTCGCCGCCGGGGTGGTGTTCACCGCCGACCCCGTGCACGGCGACCGGGTCTTCCTGGTCGAGGCGAGCTGGGCCCTGGGGCAGGCGGTGGTCGACGGGCTGGTGGTGCCCGACCTGTTCCGGCTGGACCACGCCGGCCGGCTGGTCGAGCAGGTGGTGGGCAGCAAGGACCTCGCGGTGGTGCCGGCCGAGGGCGGCGGCACGGTGACGGTCGAGGTGGAGCGGCGACGGGCCCGGCAGCCGTGCCTGACGCCGGACGACCTGCGCGCGGTGGTGGACCTGGCGCGCCGGTGCGACGAGGTGTTCGGCGGGCCCTCGGACGTGGAGTTCGCGACGGACGGGGGGCGCCCGGCCCTCCTGCAGCGCCGGCCGATCACCACGCTGGTCTGACCCCGGGCCCGCGGTGACCAGCACCCGCACCCCGCCCGCGCGCCCGGCCGAGGAGACGGCCGTCGTCCGGGCCGCCTGCCTGGTGACGACCCTGGTCCCGCTCGGCTCCACCTCCGTCGCGGTCGCCCTGCCGCGCATCGGCGCGGCGCTGGACGCCGGCGTCGCCGGGGTGGTGACGCTGGTGACGGCCTACCTCGTGGTCACCGCGTCCTGCCAGCCCGTCGCGGGCGCGCTCGGCGACCGGTGGGGCCGGCGGCGCAGCGTCGTCCTGGGGGTGGCCGGCTCCGGCGCCGCCGCGCTGCTCGCCACCGCGGTCCCCCTGCTGGTCTGGGTGGTCGCGCTGCGCTGCGTGCAGGCCGCGTGCGGCGCCCTCGCCTTGGTGAACGCGGCCGCGCTGGTCCGCACGGCCGTCCCCGACCGGCGCCGAGGGCGCGCCCTGGGAGCGGTCGGCGCGGCGGCCACCCTGGCCGCCGCGGCCGGCCCCGCGCTGGGCGGCGCCGCGGTGCACCTGATCGGCTGGCGGGGCGCCTTCCTGGTGGGGGTGCCGGTGGCGGTGGCCGCGCTCCTCGCCGCCGTCCGCGCCCTGCCGGCCGACCCGCCGCGGCATCCCCGGACGGGCCGCTTCGACGTGTCCGGCACGGTGCTGCTGACCGTGCTGCTCGGTGGGACGGCGACGCTGCTGAGCCTCGGCGGCGGGCTGCCCGCGGCGGTGGTGGCAGCGGCGGTCGCGGCGCTGCTCGCCGTCGCCGCGGCGTTCGCCCGGTGGGAGCTGCGCTGTCCCGTCCCGGTGCTCGACGTCCGGGTGCTGCGGCTGCGCGGCGTGGTCGCGGCCGGCGCGGCGGTCGCCACCGGCAACCTCGCCCTCTACACCGTCGTCCTCGCCGTGCCCCTGCTGGTGGGCTCCGGTGCGGCCGTCGTCCTGCTGCTGCCCCTGCTGCTCGGCGCGAGCGCCGGTGCCCTCACCGGGGGCCGGCTCAGCGACCGGTGGGGTCGCCGGGCCCCGGCGGTGCTCGGCGGCGCCCTGGTCACCGCGCCCGCCGCGGCCCTCGTCGCGGTCGACCCGGTGGCGCACCGCCCGGCCGCGGCGGTGCTGCTCGCGGTCTGCGGGATCGGGCAGGGCGTCGCCGGGGCCGCCGTCCAGGCCGCCGGGCTGGAGGCGCTGCCACCCGAACGCGCCGGGCTGGCCTCCGGGGTGTGGTCGACCTGCCGCTACCTGGGCAGCATCACCGGCGCGAGCCTGCTCGCCCTGCTGGTCTCCGGCGGCACGGGGCAGGGCGTGTTCGCGCTGGCCGCCGTCGGCGGAGCGCTGTCGGTCGCGGCCGCAGCCGCGCTCCCCCGCCGTTCAGCGCAGCGTGGCGAAGGCGACCGCCGCGGCCGCGGCGACGCCGAGTGAGTCCACGCCGGCCCGCATCGGGATCCGCGCCCGCACCCGGGCCGCGGCCTGCGCCTCCGGGGTGAGCCCGGGCCCCTCCGCGCCGAGCAGCACGGCGGTGCGCGGGTGGGCACGCGGGTCGACGTCGGTCAGGTCGACGGCGTCGGCAGCGGGGGTCAGGGCCACCGTCAGGTAGCCGGCCGCGTGCAGCCGGTCCAGGTCGCCGGGCCAGTCGGCCAGGACGGCGAAGGGCAGCGACAGCACGTGCCCCATCGAGACCCGCACCGCCCGGCGGTAGAGCGGGTCGGCGCACCGCGGGTCCAGCAGCAGCCCGTCGACGCCCAGGGCGACCGCCGAGCGCGCGATCGAGCCCAGGTTCTCCGCGTCGTTGAGCGCCTCGAGCACCGCCAGCCGCCGGGGCGCGGCGGGGTCGGGGCCGGCGAGCAGGGCGTCGACGTCGGCCGGTGGACGGCGCTCGGCCGACGCCAGGACCCCCCGGGTGAGCCGGAACCCGATGACGTCGGACAGCACCCACTTGTCGGCCTCGTACGCCGCGACGTCCTCGGGCAGGTCGAGGTCGGCCAGCCGGCCGGGGACGCCGAGCACCGCGCGCACCCGGTAGGGCGAGGCGAGCAGCCGCTGCACCGCCGGCACCCCCTCGACGATCACCGGGCCGGTGCCGCGCGGCGTGCCCGGCCGCCGGTCGCCGGCCACGAGGTCGCGGAAGTCGGCCACCCGCTCGTCGGCGGGGTCGGTGATCTGCTGGGGGCGCACACGGCCGATCCTCGGGCATCGGATCCGACGCCCCCGTGTCCGGCCCCCCGACGTGGGCATCGCTTCCCGCGCCTCGGGGGGCGGGGACGGCGGACTGCCCGCAGGATCAGGCGGTGCCCTCCCCCGTGACCGTCGTCGGCGGCGGCATCGCCGGCGTCGCCTGCGCCCGGGCGGTGGCCGCCACCGGTGGCGCCGTCCGCCTGCTCGACCGGGCACACCTCCCCGGCGGCCGCATGGCCAGCCGCGGCATGCGCGGCGGGCGGGTCGTCGACATCGGCGCCTCCTACCTGACCACCTCGGAGGGGTCGGCCTTCGCCGGGGTCGTCGCCGGCTGGGTGGACCGGGGCCTGGCCCGGCCGTGGACCGACACCTTCGCCGTCGCGGGCCCCGACGGCGTCGAGCGGACCACCACCGGCCCGGTGCGCTACGCGGCACCGGGCGGGCTGCGCTCGCTGGTGGCCGACCTCGCCGCGGGTCTCGACGTCACGGCCGAGCACACCGTCGAGCAGGTGCGCCCCGGTCCCACGGTGGACGGCGAGCCGGTGCCGGCCGCCGTCCTCGCCATGCCCGACCCCCAGGCGGCGCGGCTGCTCGACCCGGCCACGGCCGGCCGGCTGCTCGGCGACCGGCCGTGGGAGCCGGCGCTCGCCGTCGTCCTCGGCTACGACCGGCGCCGCTGGCCGGCCGACCTCCACGGCGCCTTCGTCCACGACGACGCCGCGGTCTCCTGGATCGCCGACGACGGGGACCGGCGCGGCGACGGCGCGCCCGTGCTGGTCGCGCACACGCCCCCGGGCCTGGCCCGTGACCACCTCGCCGACCCCGAGGCCGCCGCTCCGGCGGTCGCCGCGGCGGTCGCCCGGGTGCTGGGGCTCGACGTCGAGCCGGCGTGGACGACGGTGCACCGCTGGACCTTCGCCCGCCCCGCCGAGCCCCGCGAGGAGCCGTACGGGCTGCTCGACGCCATCGGCGTCTGCGGCGACGGCTGGGCCGCCCCCTCCCGGGTCGAGGCCGCCTGGACCTCCGGCGACGCGCTGGGCCGCGCGCTCGGCACCCTCGGCTGATGCCGGCGGGACTCGAGCCGCCACCGGGCCCGGCCGACCAGGCCGCGGAGGAGGAGCGTTCCGACGGCTCCCCGCTCAAGGCCGGGCTGCGCGGCATCGGCCTGCCCGCGCTGGTCGCCGTCGCCGTCGGCGCGCTGCTGATCGCCGTCTACCTGGCCGCGTTCCCCGCCGCCGAGCCGCACGGCCTGCCCGTGGGCGTGGTCGGCGCCGACCCGCAGGTGGCCGAGGTGCAGCGCGCGCTGGACCGGGACCGGCCCGGCGCACTGGCGCTGGAGCGGCTGGACGACGCCGCGGCCGCCGAGCGGGCGGTGGCCTCCGGGGACGTCTACGGCGCGCTCGTCCTGGGCGGCCCGGCGCCGCAGCTGCTGGTGGCCGGGGCGCACGGCCAGCCGGTGACCCAGGACCTCTCCGACACCCTCGGGCCGGTGGTCCAGCAGGCGGGCCCGCTGACCGTCACCGACGTCGCCCCGCTGGCGGCCGGGGACGAGCGGGGCCGCGCCATCGACCACACCGCCTTCGGGGTGGTGCTCGGCGGCTTCCTGTTCGGCATCACCAGCTACCAGGCGGCCCCGAAGCAGCGGCTGCGGCTGCGGCTGCTCAGCGCCCTCCTCTTCGCCGCCGCCGCGGGCGTGGTCGGCGCGACCCTGGCGGTCACCGCCTCCGACGCCCTGCCGGCGGGCTGGTGGACCGTCGCCGGGCTGGTCGCGCTGCTCGCCCTGGCCTCCGGCGCCGCCTCGGCGCTCGCTCTCCGGTTGCTGGGCGCGGCCGGCACCTTCGTGGCCACCGCGGTGCTGCTCACGATCGGGGCGGCCACCAGCACCGGCAGCTACCCCGCCGAGTACCTGCCGGGGTGGCTGGAGCCGCTGGCGCACGTGCTGCCGCCCGGGGTGGCGGTCGGTGCGCTGCGCGGCGCGGCCTACCTGTCCGGCCACGGGGTGGGCTCCGGCGTCGTCGTCCTGGCGCTGTGGTCGGTGGTGCCCTTCGCGGTGATCGCCGTCCTCGACGCGGTGTCCCGCCGCCGCGAGCCCGCCTGACCCCTGCGCGAGATCTGCACACTCGGGGCTCTGCGGGGTCCGGAGGGCCCGAGTGTGCAGATCTCGCGCGAGGGACCTTCGGCCGTTGACCCGCGCCCGGCAACTCATCTACCGTTGAGTTCATCAGGCGTTGAGTTCTCGTCCGGGAGGTCCCCATGACCGACGCCGTCACCGTCACCGATCTCGTCGTGGACCGCGGGGCACGCCGCGTGCTCCCCAGCCTCAGCTGCGCCGTCCCCGCCGGCCGGGTCACCGGTCTGCTGGGACCCAGCGGCAGCGGGAAGTCCACGCTGATGCGCGCCCTCGTCGGCGTGCAGCGCATCCGCTCGGGGCAGGTCACCGTGCTCGGGGAGCCCGCCGGCTCCCCCGCCCTGCGCTCCCGCGTCGGCTACGTCACCCAGGCGCCCAGCGTCTACGCCGACCTGACCGTGCGGGAGAACGCGCGCTACTTCGCCGCCCTGTACGGGCGCGGCGCGGCGGCCGCGGACGCCGCGCTCGCCGACGTCGGCCTGCGGGACGCCGCCGGTCAGCTGGTGGCCGACCTCTCCGGCGGCCAGCGCGGCCGGGTCTCGCTGGCCTGCGCCCTGGTGGGCGAACCCGAACTGCTGGTGCTCGACGAGCCGACCGTGGGCCTGGACCCGGTGCTGCGGGTGGAGCTGTGGGAGCGCTTCGCCGCCCTGGCCGCCGCGGGGACGACGCTCGTGGTGTCCAGCCACGTCATGGACGAGGCCGGCCGCTGCGACCGGCTGCTGCTGCTCCGCGAGGGCGAGCTGCTGGCCGACTCCACCCCCGCGCGGCTGCGCGCCGAGACCGGGACCGACGACCTCGAGGAGGCGTTCCTGCGCCTCGTCCGGGCGCGGCAGCAGGAGGTGGCGGCATGACCGCGACCCTCAGCCCCCGGCTGACCGGGGCGACGACGGGGCGGGTGCTGCGCCAGCTGGGCCACGACCACCGCACCGTCGCGATGCTGACCGTGCTGCCCAGCCTCCTGCTCGGGCTGCTGTACCTGCTGTGGCGGGACGTGCCCGTGCTCCCCGGCCAGGCGCCGGTGTTCGACCGGGTCGGGCTGACGATGCTGGGGATCTTCCCCTTCGTGGTCATGTTCCTGGTCACCAGCATCGCCATGCTCCGCGAGCGCACCTCCGGGACCCTGGAGCGGCTGCTCACCACCCCGCTCTCCCGGCTGGACCTGCTGCTGGGCTACGGCCTCGCGTTCGGCGCCGCCGCGGCCCTGCAGGCCCTGGTCACCGTCACCGTGGCCACGACGCTGTACGACCTCGACGTGGCCGGGTCGCTCGGGCTGGTCGTGCTCATCGCCGTGGTCGACGCCGCGCTCGGGGTGGCCCTGGGGTTGCTGGCCAGCGCCTTCGCCCGCAGCGAGTTCCAGGCGGTGCAGTTCATGCCGGTCGTCGTCCTCCCCCAGTTCTTCCTGTGCGGCCTGCTGGTCCCGCGCGAGCAGATGGCCGGGTGGCTGCAGGCGGTCAGCGACGTGCTGCCGCTGACCTACGCGGTGGAGGCCCTGCAGGAGGTCGGCGGCTCGGCGAGCGCGACGGGCACGATGTGGCGGGACGTCGCGATCGTGGCCGGCGTCGCGCTGCTGGCCCTGGCGCTGGCGGCGGGGACCCTGCGGAGGAGGACCAGCTGAGCGGTACCCGACGGCGCCCCGGCGGACGCCGCCCCGGCAACCCCGGCACCCGCGAGGCGGTGCTGGCCGCGGCCCGGGCGGCGTTCGCCGAGCGCGGCTACGACGGCGCCTCCATCCGCGCCATCGCCGCCGCGGCCGAGGTCGACCCGGCGCTGGTGCACCACTACTTCGGCACCAAGGACAAGCTGTTCCTCGCCGCGGTCGAGGCGCCGGCCGACCCGGAGCAGTTCCTGCCCGAGGTGCTCGCCGGGGGCCGGGAGGAGCTGGGCGCCAACGTCGTCCGGATGCTGCTGCGGGTCTGGGACGGCCCCACCCGCCCGGCCGGACTGGCCCTGGTGCGCTCGGCGGTCGGCAACGAGTGGGGCGCGCGGATGCTGCGGGAGTTCCTCGTCTCCCAGGTGCTGCGCCGGGTGGTGGGCACCCTGGACCTGCCCGAGGACGAGGTCGCACCGCGCGGCGCGCTCGTCGCCTCGCAGCTGATCGGGGTCGTCATGACCCGCTACGTGCTGCGGGTGGAGCCGCTGGCCTCGGCGCCGGCCGAGCAGGTGGTGGCCGCCGTCGGCCCCACCGTGCAGCGCTACCTCACCGGCGACGTCGACCTGCCCGGCTGACCGCTCGGCGAGGGAGCGGGTCAGCGGGGCAGGCGGGCCAGCTGGCGGCTCTGCGCGACGAGCCGGCCGGTGGAGTCCCAGATCCGGCAGTCCTCGTCGGTCCAGCCGCCGGCGACCTCGGTGTTCACGTTCTCCACCAGGCACCACCCCGGCGCCGGCAGCGCGCGGACGAGCACCTGCAGCTGCACGGTCGGCGCCCAGCCCATCCGGCCGATCGCGAAGCCCGCCGGCGGCAGCGCGTCGGCGAAGACCAGCAGCGCCAGCGGGTCGGGCTCGCGGCCGTCGGCCAGCCGCATCCAGGCCCGCAGCCGCGGCTCGGCGGCCGGGCGGCCCTCGACGAAGCCGGACGTCGCCGGGTCGAAGCGGATGTCCAGCCGCTCCACCAGCCCCGGCACGGGCACCCCCGGCGGGCGGAGCACCGCCGAGCACTCCTCCGGCCCCGGGACCGACGGCACCGGGTTCGCCGACCAGTCCACCGGCTCGTCGCCCAGCGTCGCGGTGGTGACCTGCGCGGTGAGGGTCGGCCCGGTCTCCGTCGACAGGACGGCGACGCTGTTGGCCAGCGTGCGCCCGGCCGGCCCGGACGTCAGCTGGACGTCTGCCCGGCCCCCCGCGCTGGACCGCAGGAACGTCGCCGAGACCGCCACCGGGTGGGGGTGCGGACTGCCCAGCAGCGCCGCCCGCACCGCGACCGCCATCAGGTAGCCGCCGTTGAGGATGCCGCCGCCGACCTCCCACCCGGGGTCGAGCTCGGCGACGGCGCCTCCCCCCTCGGCGGCGGTGACGGCGGTGGCGCGGTCGAAGGCGCTGTCGGTGGCACGAGGGAGGTCGTTCTGCGGCACGTCGGTCAGGGTGCCAGGGTGCTTCCCCATGGAGTACACGCACCTCGGGCGCAGCGGCCTGTCGGTCTCCCGCCTCTGCCTGGGCACCATGAACTTCGGCTGGAAGACCCCCGAGGCCGACGCGCACGCGATCATGGACCGCGCCCTGGCCGAGGGCGTGAACTTCTTCGACACCGCCAACGTGTACGGCCGCAGCGCCGGCCGCGGCCGCACCGAGGAGGTCATCGGCACCTGGTTCGCCCAGAGCGGCGACCGCCGGGAGAAGACGGTCCTGGCCACCAAGGTCTACGGCACGATGTCCGACTGGCCGAACGACTCCCGCCTGTCGGCCCGCAACGTCGTGCGGTCCTGCGAGGCCTCGCTGCGCCGGCTGCAGACCGACTGGATCGACCTCTACCAGTTCCACCACGTGGACCGGGAGACGCCGTGGGACGAGGTCTGGCAGGCCTGCGAGACGCTCGTCGCCCAGGGCAAGGTCCTCTACGTCGGGGCCTCGAACCACGCGGGCTGGCAGCTGGCCACGGCCAACGCCGTCGCCGCCCGGCGCGGGTCGCAGGGGCTGGTCAGCGAGCAGTCGCACTACAACCTGCTCACCCGGCACGTGGAGCTGGAGGTGCTGCCGGCCGCCGAGCACCACGGCATCGGCGTCATCCCGTGGAGCCCGCTGGCCGGCGGGCTGCTGGCCGGCGTCCTCGACGAGTCGGCCGGCGACCGCCGCCGGGACGAGCGCGTCCGCGCCCGGATCGAGCGGCACCGGCCCGCGCTCGAGGCCTGGGAGGCGCTGTGCCGCGACCTCGGGCACGCCCCGGCCGACGTCGGTGTCGCCTGGCTGCTGCACCGCCCGGGCGTGACCGCGCCGATCGTCGGGCCGCGGACCATGGAGCAGTTCGAAGGCGGGCTGCGGGCGCTGGACATCACGCTGGACGAGGCGACCATGAGCCGCCTGGACGAGATCTTCCCGGGCTACCGGCCGGCGCCGGAGGAGTACGCCTGGTGACTCAGCCGCCGGGCGGCCAGCCGGCCAGCCGGTCGTGCCGCGGGCGCGGGCCCAGCGTGCTGCGGACGAGGGTGACCTCATCCACCGGCCACGACGGCCCGCGGTAGCCGGCCAGCCGGTCGGCCAGCGTGCCGTCGGCCGGCCGGCCCGGGCGCCAGCGCCCGAGGGTGAGGTGCGGCCGGAACGGCCGGTCCTCCACCTCCAGCCGCAGCGACCGGGCGACCCGCCCGAGCGAGGCCGCCAGCGCCCCGAGCTCCGTGACGTCGCCGGTCAGGCCGGCCCACAGCACCTGCGGGCGGCGGGCCGAGCCGAAGCGGCCCCCGCCCGCCAGCCGCAGCGTGAGAGGCGGGCACGCCGCGACGGCCTCCCCGACCCGGCCGGTGAGCGGCTCCAGCGAGCCCGGCGGCACCGCGCCCAGGAACAGCAGGGTCAGGTGCCAGCGCTCGGGCGCCGTCCACGCCGGGGCGCCGGGGGCGTCCCGCAGCGGGCCGACCGCCGCCGCGAGGGAGGCGAGCGCGGTCTCCGGTGGGGTGACGGCGACGAACAGCCGCAGCGGGGCCGGCGCGCTCAGCGGGGGTCCAGGCCGGCGTCGGCCAGCCCCGCCTGCAGCCGCGCCCGCTCGATGTCCCGCGCCGGCCCGGCCGGCGTGAGCGTCATCGTGTGCGGGACCTCGAGGAGGGCGGCCGCCTCGACGAGGACGTCGTCGTAGGCCGCCTGGAGCCCCCGCCGGCGGGCGACCGGGGCGCCGGCCGGGACGAGCGCGAGCTGGCGGGCCAGCCGGCGCAGGTCGGCGGCCACCTGCTGCAGCGGCCGGTGCACCGGCTCCTCCGCGCGGCGGCGCCGCGTCGGCACGCGCACGGTGCCGCAGAACAGGCCGGTCAGCAGGCCCAGCAGGCCGAAGGCGCCGACGAGAGCGGCGGTGAGCAACGCGATCTGCAGCAGGGCGCCGGCCATGGCGGCCTCCGGGTCGGCGAGGTGCGGGCGTGGTCCGAAACGGTACGCCGACTCAGCCCCCGGCGACCGGGGAGCCCTGGACCTGCTCCCGGACCTGCGGGGACGCCTGCCGGCGGCTGCGGGCCAGCCACACCGCGGCGCCCAGGCCGGTGACGACCATGGCGATCCCGGTGAGGACGATCGCCCAGGGCGCGCCCAGGTGCTCGGCCACCCACCCGATCGCCAGGCCCCCGACGGGCATGCCCCCGGTGAGGCAGGTGAAGTAGAGCGCCATGACGCGCCCGCGCATCTGCGGGTCGGCCCCCAACTGGACGAAGCTGTTGTTCGCCACCAGGAGGACCATCGCCGCCGCGCCGTAGGGCACCAGCATCGCGGCGAACGTGGCGTAGCTGGGCATGACGCCGGAGACGATGCCCATCACGCCGAACACCACGACCGCGACGACGAGGAACCGCTCCCGCGGCCGCGCGCTGCGCCGGGCGGAGACCAGCGCGCCGGACACGGAGCCGACGGCGAAGAAGGTGCCGAGCAGCCCGTAGGCCTCGGCGCCGAGGCCGAACTCCTGCCGGGCCATGAGCGCGAAGGTCAGCTGGCTGTTCAGGCCGAAGCCGCCCACCAGGAGGATCAGGACCATGGCCAGCCGGAGGTCCGGGCGCGACCAGGCGTAGGCCAGTCCGGCCCGCAGCTGCCCGCGCCCCCGCGCCGCCGGCGGGCTCGGGAACAGCTCGTCGGCACGCATCGCGGCCAGCGCGGCGATCGTGAACCCGAAGCTGGCCGCGTTGACGAAGAAGACCAGCGCGGTGTCGCCGGACGTGGCGCCGATGATCAGCCCGGCCAGCGCGGGGCCGAACAACCGGGCGCCGTTGAAGGTGGAGGAGTTGAGGCTGACGGCGTTGACCAGCAGGTCCGGGCCGACCATCTCGGAGACGAACGACTGCCGGACCGGGGCGTCGATCGCCGACACCGACCCCAGGGCCCCCGCCAGCACGAACACGTGCCACAGGGCGACCCCGCCGGCGGCGACCAGCAGGCCGAGGACGAGGGCCAGCACCCCCATGACCGCCTGGGTGAGCACGAGCAGACGGCGCTTCGGGTAGCGGTCGGCCAGCACGCCGCCGTACATGCCGAACAGGAGCACCGGCCCGAACTGCAGCGCCGTGATCACCCCGAGGGCCACACCGCTGTCGCCCGACAGCTGCAGGACCAGCCAGTCCTGCCCGATGCGCTGCATCCACGTGCCGGTGTTGCTGAGGAGGTTCGCCGAGGCGTACAGCCGGTAGTTGCGGACCCGCAGGGACCGGAAGGCGCTCCGGGACGACGTGGCGTCCTCCGTCGGTGCCGTCACCGAGCGGCCAGCTTCTCCATGATCGTCGCCGCCTCCCGCAGGACGGTGCGCTCCTCGTCGGTGAGCTCGCCGAGCTGCCCGGTCAGCCAGGCCTCGCGGGCCTGGGCCTCGGCGGTCAGCAGGTCCTCGGCCGCCGCGGTCAGGTCGATGACGACCTGCCGCCCGTCGGTCGGGTGCGGGCTGCGGGTGACCAGCCCCTGGCCCTCGAGGGCGACCACGATCCGGGTCATCGACGGCGGCTGCACCCGCTCGTGCGCGGCCAGTTCGCCGGGGCTCATCGGGCCGTGCCGCTTGAGCGTCGACAGGGCGGCCAGCTGCGTGAGCGTCACCGACGTGTCGACCCGTTGGTGCCGCAGGCGGCGGGAGAACCGCATGACGGCGAGCCGCAGGTCGTGGGCGAGCGCCGCGGTGTCCAGGGTCGTCCGGGGCACGGTCCGTAGCCTACCTAACGACCCCTCCGTGGCCCCGCTGCAGGGACCCGCCGCGAGCTCGCGAGTGGTGGGGGGCAGCGGGGTCCTTCGTCAGACGAGCTGCTGGATCGGCTCGAGGGCGAAGTACACGACGAAGACCACCGCGATCACCCACATCAGCGGGTGGACGTCCCGGCGGCGGCCGACCGCCAGGCGCAGCAGCACGAAGCTGACCACGCCCGCGCCGATCCCGTTGGTGATCGAGTAGGTGAACGGCATCAGCGCGATCGTCAGGAAGGCCGGGATGACCAGGGACATGTCGTCCCAGGCGAGGTGCCGGATCTGGGTGATCATCAGCGCGCCGACGATCACCAGCGCCGGCGCGGCCGCCTCCGACGGCACCATCTCGACCAGCGGGGTGAACAGCATCGCCACGAGGAAGAGCACGCCGGTGACCACGCTGGCCAGGCCGGTGCGGGCGCCGTCGGCGACGCCGGCGGTGCTCTCGATGTAGGTCGTGTTCGACGAGACGCTGCCCGCACCACCGGCCGCGGCGGCCAGCGAGTCGACCAGCAGGACCGGCTGCGACTTCGGCAGGTTCCGCTTCTCGTCCAGCAGGTCGCCCTCGGCGCCGACGGCGGTGACGGTGCCGACCGTGTCGAAGAAGTCGGCGATCATGATCGAGAACACGATGAGCAGCGCGGCGATGACGCCGATCCGCTCGAAGCCGCCGAAGAGCGAGAAGTTGCCGATCAGCGACAGGTCGGGGCTGCTCACGACGTCGTCGGGCAGCTCGGGCACCTGCAGCGCCCAGCCGCGGGCGTTCTCCCCGGCGTCGCCGAACCGCGGACCGATGTCGGCGACCGCCTCGACCACGATCGCCAGCGCCGTGGTCGCCACGATGCCGATGAGCAGCGCGCCCTTCACCTTGCGGACGACGAGCACGGCCATGAGCAGCAGCCCGACGACGAACACCAGCAGCGGCCAGCCGGCGAGCCCGCCGTCGACGCCGAAGCTGATCAGCGGGTTGCCCGGGCGGATCACGCCGGCGTCGGCCAGCCCGATGATCGTGAGGAAGAAGCCGATGCCGACGGCGATGGCGGTCTTGAGCTGCGCGGGGATGGCCTCGAAGACGGCCTTCCGGAAGCCGGTGAGCACGAGCACCGTGATGAGCAGGCCCTCCAGCACGACCAGGCCCATGATCTCGGGCCAGCTGAGCTGGGTGGCCGCGTAGACGCCGACGATCGCGTTGATGCCCAGCCCGGTGGCCAGCGCGAAGGGGTAGCGGCCGACGACGCCCATGAGGATCGTCATGACGCCGGCGATCAGCGCGGTGACCGCCGCGACCGAGCCGAACGGCAGCGTCGTGCCGTCGATGTCGGCGCCCGACAGGATGATCGGGTTCAGGATCACGATGTAGGCCATCGTGAAGAACGTCGTGAGCCCGCCCCGGACCTCGCGGGTCACGGTCGAGCGCCGGGCGCTGATCTCGAAGTAGCGGTCGAGGCCGTTGCGCGGCTTGACCCGCGGGCCCTCGCTGCGCCGCGGGGTGGTTCGCGGCTCGGCCGCGGAGACCTCGGCGGGGGTGTCCCCGGAGGCGGAGCGGGACTTCTCGGGCATGGCGGATCTCCCCGTATGTGCGCCGGACGGGCGGCGACACTGTGCCACACGCCGGCCACGCGGAGATCACGGTCCGGCGACGCCTAGGGTCGGGGCGTGCCCGGACCGACGAAGCAGGCGCCGCCGCCGCTGCGGGTCGACACCGCCCGCGTGGTGCTGGCGGGCATCGCGCTGTGGGTGGTGGCCCTCGTCGTGGTGCTGCTGCTCGGCGACCGGGTCGACCGGGTGTGGACCTGGACCTGCCTGGCCGGCATCGCACTGGCCGTCCTGGGGCTGGGGATCATGCGCTGGCAGGGCCAGCTCGGCCGCCGCGACTGATCAGTCCGTGAGGACGTCGTACTCCGAGGTGTCGTAGCGGGCCGTGGTGACCACCTCGGTGGCCTCCTGCACCACGAGCGTCGCCTGGCTGTGCGCCCCGCAGCCGTAGTCGACCGTCACGACCCGGCCCTCCGCGGGCGCGTAGGCGTTGCCGCAGGCGCCCGCGGCGTGCCGCAGCGACCCGGCGAGCGGCAGGAAGAACCCGCAGGTGCCGCACGGGCCGGGGGCGTGCCGGGCCATCGACGACCGCGGCCCGAAGTCGCCGCCGTTCCACCGCGCCAGGGCCTCGGCGCGGCCCTGCTGCGACATCACCCGCTCGCGACCGAGACCGATCTCCTGCGCGACCACCCGGGCCTCCGGGTCGTCGGCGGCGTCGTCGTCGACCGTGTAGGCCGGGACCAGCCGGGGGTCGTCCTCCGTGGCCGGCAGCACGTCGCCCACGGAGAGGTCGCCGGGCCGCAGCCGCTCGTGCCACGGCACCCACGCCGGGGCGAGCAGCGCCTGCTCCCCCGGCAGGAGCACGACCTCGTCGACGGTGACGGTGTCCTCGCCGGTGGCGCGAGCGATCGTGACCGCCCAGTACCAGCCCACGTAGCCGGGCAGCGTGCTCGCGAAGGAGTGGGTCAGCACCTCGCCGAGGGCCGGGTCGGCCCCGGTCTCCGGGGTGGCCGCGAGGTGCTCGCCGACGACGGCGGGGTCACCGGCGGTCTCCTCCGCCGCGGCGCGGGCGAGGTCGACGGCGGCGGCCAGGGCGGACGGCGGGGTGTCGGGCACGGCGCCATTGTCGCGCACCGGTCCGCCTCCGTCCCGCGCCCCCGGGCACGCGGCGGCTTCCACCTTCCCCGCCTGATCAGGGAGGTGCGGCACCATGGAGCGGTGTCCGACTCCCCGCCCCCCGGTCCGCGCCGCGGCCTGCTGCGCCGCCGGTCGGCGCCGCCGGTGACGGGGACCATGGACACCGCCCCCGTCGAGCGTCCCCGCTCGGTGACCAGGCCCATGCCCGCCGCCGACCCCGTCCCGGCCGACGACACCCCGACGTCCCGGGTGCCCCTCCCCGCCCCGGCGTACGACCAGCAGCCGGCACCCGCGGGGAACCTCCCGCCCGCCGTCCCCGGCGCTCCGGTGCACCCCGGCACGCCGCCGGCCGGGGCGCCCGCGTACCCGCCGGGAGGCCACGTCCCGGCGCCTGCCGCCCACCCGCCGGCGGCCTACCCCCCGGGCGCCTACCCACCGGCGGCCTACCCGCCGGGGGCCTACCCCGCGGCCGCGTACCCACCGGCGGCCTACCCGCCCGCCGCCCATCCACCCGGCGCCGGGTACCCGGGCGGCGGCTACCCGGGCGCCGCGTACCCGGGCGGCGGCTACCCGGGCGGGGCGTACCCCGGGGCCGCGTACCCGCCCGGCCCGCCGGCGCCGTGGTACCCGGGTCAGCAACCGCCGGGCTGGCCGGCCGGGACGCCGGACGCCGCTGCGGAGACGACGGTGCTGCCGGAGGAGCCGGGTCCGCCGGCCGGGCCGGCGTCCGCGGTGCCGCCGCGGGCGACGGTGACCCGGGTGGCGGTCGCCCGGTCGCGCGAGCTGACCGGCGCCGCCGTGCGCCGGGTGCGGGCCGCCAGCGCCGCCGACGGCGCCGCCGAGAGCGGCCTGACGAAGCTGCTGTGGACCAACGCCCTGCACGCGGCCGGCGACGCGATGATCGCCGTCTCGCTGGCCGGCACGCTGTTCTTCGCCGCGACCACCGACGCCCAGCGCAGCAACGTGGCGCTGTACCTGCTGGTGACGATGGCGCCGTTCGCCGTCGTCGCCCCGGTGATCGGCCCGCTGCTGGACCGCCTGCAGCGCGGCCGGCGGCTGGCGATGGCCGCCTGCTCCCTCGGCCGGGCGGTGCTCGCGCTGGTCATGGCCGCCCACTTCGACGACTTCGTCCTCTACCCCGCCGCCCTCGGCGTGCTGGTGCTGTCCAAGGCGCACAACGTGCTGCGCGCCGCGGTGCTGCCCCGGGTCCTGCCCGGTGCCATGTCGCTCACCAGCGCCAACTCGCGGACGTCGGTGTTCGGGCTGGTCACCGCCGGGGTCTTCGGCGGCCTGGCGGCCGGCGTCGCCGCGGTGTTCGGGTTCCCGCCGGAGCTGTGGCTCACCGCCGTCGTCTTCACCGCCGCCGGCGTGCTGGCCGTCCGGCTGCCCGCGCACGTCGACGTCCCGGCCGGCGAGCAGCCCGCCGACGTCCTCACCACCACCCCGCAGGAGACGGCGGGCAGGCGGCGCCGCCAGGTCAGCCCGCACGTCGTGGTCGCGCTGCGGGCCAACTCGGCGCTGCGCGGGCTGGGCGGGTTCCTCACGATCTTCTCGGCGTTCCTGGTGCAGGCCACGGCCGACGGCTGGGAGGCCACCCTGGCGCTCGGCGGCATCGCGGCCGCCGCGGGGCTGGGCAGCGTGCTGGGCACCGCCGTCGGGTCGCGGCTGCACACGGCCAGCCCCGACCAGATGGTGCTGGTCTCCGCCGGCGTCGCGGCCGGGATCACCGTGCTCGCCGCCGTCTTCTACGGGTTCGCGATGGCCGCGGTCGTCGCCGGCGTCTCGGCGGTGACGAACGCGCTGGGCAAGGTGTCGCTGGACGCGATCATCCAGCGGGAGGTGCCCGACGCGCAGCGCGCCTCGGCCTTCGCCCGGTCCGAGACGATGCTGCAGCTGGCGTGGGTCGTGGGCGGCGCGCTGGGCATCGCCCTCCCGCCGATCGGCTGGCTGGGCTTCACCGTGGCGGCGGCCCTGCTGGTGCTCGCCGTGGGCGTGGTCCTCTGGGGGCTGCAGCGCCAGCGGCGCGCGGCGCCGACCGAGCAGTGGGCGCAGTGAGGCCGGCGGCGGCCGGGGCCGCCGCGCTGCTGGCGGTGCTCGCCGGCTGCGGGGAGGACGAGCCGGACGCGCCGCCGCAGGTGCAGGTCACCGTGGGCCCGCAGGACGTCGACGTCGACCCCACGCAGTACTGCGTGGACGGCGAGGGCCAGCGCTACACCTCGGTGCAGCCGCCGGTCATCGAGGTCTCCCCCGACTCACCGATCGCGCTCACCGTGCCCGACGCGGTGGCCGAGCGCGGCTGGAGCGTGCAGGTCTTCGACGACCGGCTCGAGGAGCAGCTCGGCGAGGTCGCCGTCGACGCGGACGAGGCCACCTTCGAGGTCAACAGCTCCGACGTCGTCCCCGTGGCCTTCTACCTGGTCGTCGTCGAGGACGGCGACACCGACTGCGACGGCTTCTCCGGCGCGTGGCCGATCGGCTTCATCCGCGCCGGCTAGGCACCCCAGGTCCGTACGCGACGCCACCAGCCGTGGCTCCCTCGCAGGGCCCCGCCGCGAGCTCGCGAGTGGCGGGGGGCGAGGGGGCTTCCCTCAGTGCTCCAGGTCCGTGGCGACCGCGCGGAGCACGGTGCCGACCTTGCGGGCGTGGGCCCGGTCGGGGTGCCGGCCGTGGCGCAGGCCCTCGGAGACGTCGTCGAGGAGCTTGATCAGGTCCTCGATGATCGGCACGAGCTCGTCGGGCTTCTTGCGGGTGGCGGCCGCGTGCGCGGCGGTGACCGACGGCAGCGGGTCCAGGACGCGGACCTGCAGCGCCTGGTCGCCACGGCGGCCGGCGACGATGCCGAACTCGACGCGCTGGCCCGGCTTGAGCTCCTCGGTGCCCGCGGGCAGGGCGTCCCGGTGCACGAAGACGTCGGGGCCGTCCTCGCGGGAGAGGAAGCCGAAGCCCTTCTCCGGGTTGAACCACTTCACTCTGCCGGTGGGCACGTCGATCCCTCAGTCACTCGCGGTCGGTCCGGCAGGTCGCCGGGGGTCGGCGCGGCACGGCTGGCCGCTCCCCGCCCAGGTTAGTCGGCCCTCCGGCGGACCGGGCAGCGCGTCAGGGCCGATCGCGTCCTCGGTCCGGTGCCGGCCGTCAGTCCTCCTCGGGGACCTCGACGATGCCCAGCCGGCCCAGCAGGACGAGGAAGACGACGGCGAAGTCGTTGCCGGCGGTGTCGCGGCGGACCCGGGCCCAGTCGACCTGCTCGCGCAGCGCCCGGGCGACCGGCAGCATCCGCGCGAAGTCGCAGTAGTGCTCGTCGAGGGCCATGAGCTTGGTGACGACGATGTCGGTCGCGGCCAGGACCGGCATGTGCACCGACAGGACCGGCTTCTCCTCGGCGCGGTCGATCAGGTCGGTCTCCACCGGGGCGCCGCACACCCGCCACAGGACGTCGACGAACGAGTTGCCCTGGACGACCTTGGTCAGCCAGTCCTCCGCCGGGTCGGCCACCTCGAGCCCGGCCTCGGCCAGCACCTTGGCGGCCCGCTCGGACTCCGCGGCCGGGACCAGGAAGTCGGCGTCGTGGTCGGGCTCGGGCGCGCCCCGGACCCACGCGGCGTAGCCGCCGCACAGGGCGAAGGGCACCCCGCCCTCCTTCAGGGCCACGGCGGTGCGCTTGAGCAGGTCGCGGATCTCGTCGCGGTCGTCGGGCTGCACGGCAGGCTGCTACCCGCTCGTGCCCGCGGCACGCACGGTAGGGACGGGCCGCCCCGGGGCATGCCCCGGACGTGCGCATCGCGACCTTCAACATCCTGCACGGGCGCTCGCCGGCCGACGACCGGGTGGACTGCGACCGGCTGGCCGCCGCCGTCAAGGCCCTGGACGCCGACGTGCTGGGGCTGCAGGAGGTGGACCGGGACCAGCCCCGCTCGCTGAACGCCGACCTGACCGCGGTGGCCGCGGAGGCCATGGGCGCCGTCGACTCGCAGTTCGTGGCCGCACTGGCCGGCACCCCGGGCGGCACCTGGATGGCGGCCACCGGCGACGAGCAGCCGGGGTCGGCCAGCTACGGCATCGCGCTGCTGTCGCGGCTGCCGGTGGTCTCCTGGCGGGTGGTGCGGCTGCCGGCCCTGACCACCCGGGTGCCGGTGTGGTTCCGCGGCGACCGGCGCCCGCGCGTCGTCGGCGACGAGCCGCGGGTGGCCGTGGCCGCCGTCCTGGAGGGACCGCACGGGCACCTCACCGTGGCCAACACGCACCTCTCGTTCGTGCCGGGGTGGAACGAGTACCAGCTGCGCCGGCTGATGCGGTCGCTGTCCGGCACCCGGGAGCCGCTGGTGCTGATGGGTGACCTCAACATGGAGCCGCGGCAGGCCGCGCGGGTCAGCCGGCTGCGGCCGCTGGCGTCGGCGGCCACGTTCCCCGTCGAGCACCCCGACCGGCAGCTGGACCACCTGCTCGCCCGGGGCCCGATCAGCGCCGCCGGGCCGGCGGAGGCGGTGCGGCTGCCGCTGTCGGACCACCGCGCGCTGGCGGTGGACTGCCGGCTGGCCTGAGGGCCGACGGGTCGCGCGACGGTGTGACCTGCGCGATCATCGGGGCATGGCCGGCCGAGCACTCAACGTCGTCGCCACCGTGGTGCGGGTCGTCTGCTCGCTCATCGGGGCGGTCATCCTGCTGTACGCCGTGTTCGTCTTCTTCGAGGCGAACCCGGCCAACGGACTCGTGGAGTTCGCCCGCGGCGTGCGCGAGGACTTCGGCTGGTTCACCCAGGACCTGTTCAGGCCCGACGACCCGAAGACCGGCGAGACGATCAACTCGGCGCTGGCCGCGCTGGTGTGGGTCGTGGTCGGGACGATGCTGTCCAAGCTCGTCGTGCGGCTGGCGCCGGCCCCCAGGGCGAAGGCCGGCTGACCAGCCGCACGGTCGGCCTCAGCGGCGCTTCTTGCGGGGGTTCTCCCCGGCCTGCAGGCCGGCGCGGTTGGGCTTGTCGGTGGGGTGGGCGTAGCGCAGCCGCTCGGGCGGCAGCGGGAAGCTGTGGTCCTCGCCGAACGGCGACAGGGCACCGGCCATCTCGCTGACGAGCTCGGTCACCGGCGGGCCGGCGTCCTCCGACTGGCCCCAGGTGGGCTCCACCAGGTGCGCCTGCTTGGGGTTGCGCTTGCTCATTCCGCCTCCGAGGTCTGCGTGCGCACGCGCCGGTGCGCCGGTTGCCGTCATTCTCGCCGACCGCCCGGCGCCGGTGCACGCGACACCACCCGGGGTGGTCAGCGGCGCCGGCGCGGCTCCCGTGCGCCGTAGAGGGTGCCCAGCCCGTCGGCGGTGAACACCCACTCGCCACCGCCGACGGGGACGGCCCGGACGTCGGCGCCGTCGAGCCGCTGCACCGCCCGCGCGCGCCACAGCGTCGTGCTCTCCAGCAGCCAGTGCACGTTCTCGTCCCGGTCGGCGCCGTAGGGCTCGAAGGCCAGCACCGCCGGCCCCCCGGCCCGGAGCACCCCGGGCCGCCACGGCTCGCGGGCCAGCGCCGCGGCCCAGCGCCGGGCGCGCAGCAGCGAGCCGGCCCCGATGACGACCGCCGCCGGCGCGGCGAGCAGCAGCGCGACGACGGCCAGGCCGACGAACGGCACCCGCCGGCCGGTGTCGTCCGCGACCGCCGAGACGGCGACGCCGACGAGCACGGCGACCACCGCGGCCACCACCCCGCCGCCGATCCAGCGCAGCGCACCACCCCGGTACGCGGCGAGCGCCGCGACGGTGACGGGGTCGTCGGCGGCCGGCTGCACGCGGCCATCGTCGCAGGCGCCGTACCGTGGACCGGATGCCCGCCGAACGCCCCGCGACCCTGTCGGCCTGGTTGCGCACCCGCAGCGACGCCCAGGTGGCCGCCCTGCTGGCGGCCCGGCCCGACGTCGCCCGGCCCGCGCCGTCGGACGTGGTCGCGCTGGCCAGCCGGCTCGCCGTGCCCGTCTCGGTGGACCGCGCCCTCGACGAGCTGGACGCGGCGACCCTGCAGGTGCTCGACGTGGTCCTGCTCGCGCCCACCGACGGGGTGGAGGCCGCCGAGCTGCCCGCGGCGCTGCCGGAGGTGCCCGACGAGGTGCTCGCCGGCGCGGTCGAGGCGCTGACCACGCGGGCGCTGCTGTGGGGCGACGAGGTCCTGCACGCCCCGGACCCGGTGCGGCGGGCGGTCCGGCACCCGGCCGGCCTCGGCCGGCGGGCGGCCGAGCTGCGCCTGGTCCTCCCCGCCGACCTGCCCGCGGCGCTGGGCGAGCTGGACCCCGACGAGCGGGAGGTGCTCGAGCGGCTGGCCGGCAACCGCCCCGTGGGGCACCTGCCCGACAACGCCGGCGGCCCGGCGACCCCGGCGCGGCGGCTGCTGCAGCGCGGCCTGCTCGCCCGCATCGACGCCCTCAACGTGGAGCTGCCCCGCGAGGTGGGCCTGGCCCTGCGCGGCGACCGCCCCTACGGCCCGCCGCGGCTGCGGCCCGAGCCGCACGCGGTGTCGCGCGAGCCGGGCACGCTGGACCGGCGGGCCGCCGGCGCGGCGCTCGAGGCCGTGGGGCGGATCGGCGAGCTGCTGACGGTCCTGGAGGAGGAGCCGGCGGGGCTGCTGCGCAGCGGGGGCGTCGCCGTCCGGGACCAGAAGCGCATCGCCCGCACGCTGCACGTCGACGAGGCCGACGCCGGCTGGCTGCTGGAGCTGGCGCACGCGGCGGGGCTGCTCGACGTGGGCGGGCCGCACCGGGACGAGTGGCTGCCCACCCGGGCCTACGACGTCTGGCGCGAGCAGGACCTGGCCGACCGCTGGGCCGTGCTGGCCGCCGGGTGGCTCGACAGCTCCCGGCTGCCCTCGCTGGTCGGGCAGCGCGACGTCGCCGGCAAGGCGGCCAACGCGCTGTCGCCCGACCTGGTCCGGCACACGGCGGCCGGCATCCGCCGGGGCGCGCTCGCCGCGCTGGCGGAGTACCCGCCCGGGTCGGGGCTCGAGGCCACGGAGCTGGTCGAGCTGCTGCGCTGGCGCACGCCCCGCCGGGCCGACCGGCTGGCGCCGGTGCCCGGCATGCTCGAGGAGGCCACGCGGCTCGGCGTCCTGGTCGGCGGCGTGCTGTCGACCGGCGGCCGCGGGCTGCTCACCGCCGGGGAGGACGGCGCCGCCGACGGCATGCGCGGGCTGCTGCCGGAGCCGGTCGACCACGTGCTGGCCCAGCCGGACCTGTCGCTGATCGCGCCCGGACCCCTGGTCGCCGAGCTGGCCGACACCCTCGCCGTCGTCGCCGACGTCGAGTCCTCGGGCGGGGCGACGGTCTACCGCGTCTCGGAGGCGAGCGTGCGCCGCGCGCTGGACTCGGGGTGGTCGGCCACCGACCTGCACGAGTTCTTCGGCCGGGCCTCCCGCACGCCGGTCCCGCAGGCCCTGGACTACCTGGTCGACGACGTCGCCCGCCAGCACGGCCGGCTGCGGGTCGGCTCGATCGAGAGCTACGTGCGCTCCGACGACCACGGGCTGCTCTCCCAGGTGCTCAACGACCGGCGGACCGCCTCCGCCGAGCTGCGCCGCCTGGCGCCCGGCGTGCTGGTCAGCGGTCTGGGCGCCGACGAGGTGCTCACCGTGCTGCGCGAGGCCGGCTACGCCCCGGCGGGCGAGTCGGCCGGCGGTGCCGTCCTCACCCGTCCCCCGGCGCGCCCGCGGGCCCTGGGCCGGAAGACGACGACGGCGACGACGGCCGCCCCGCGTCCGCTCACCGAGGCGGAGCTGGCCGCGACGGTGCGGGAGATCCGGGCCGGCGACGCCGCGCTGTCGGCCCGCCGCGGCGAGGCGGTGCGCCAGGTGCCCGGGGTGACCACCGCCGGCACGCTGGAGCTGCTGTCCCGGGCGATGCGGGCGGGCCTGCCGGTGTGGCTGGGGTACGTCGACGCGCAGGGCAGCGGCAGCCAGCGGGTCGTGCAGCCGGTGTCCCTGGGCGGCGGCTTCCTGCAGGCGTTCGACGAGGGCCGGGGCGAGACCCGCACCTTCGCCGTCCACCGGATCACCTCGGTCGCGCTGGTCGACGAGGACGCCCCCGCCGGCTGACCCGGCTCAGCCGCCAGGAGCGGCCGCGCGGGCGAGGTCGGTCTCGATGTCGCGGGCGGTGACCGCCAGGGCGGCCACGAGCTGCGGCAGGCGTTCCTCGGAGAAGCGCAGGCTGGGCATCGACACCGAGACGGCGGCCTCGGCCCGGACGCCGTCCGGCCGGATCGCGCGGCCGACCGCGGTGAGCCCCGCCTCGGTCCGCCCGGCGTTGAGGGCGAACCCGTTCTCGCGGACCGAGCGCAGCTCGGCCTTCAGCGCAGCCGGGTCCGGCCGGCCGGGGCGGTCGGCCCACCGCTGCTCGCCGTACCGCGCCTCGATGTCGTCGTCGGGCAGGTCGGCCAGCAGCACCCGCCCGCCGGAGGTGAGGTGGGCGGGGAAGACCATGCCCTCGCGGTCGCCGACGCGCAGCGCCTGGGAGCACTCCACCGAGCCGACGAAGCGGACGACGTCACCGGCGAGCACCTGCACGTTGGCCGTCTCCCCGACCCGGTCGACCAGGGCCGCGAGGTGCGGCATCGCCACCGCGCGCAGGAGCGCCGCACGCGAGGAGGCGTGCGCCCCCAGGGAGAGCACCGGGCCGGCGACGTACCGCCGGTCGCCGTCCTGGGCGGCGAAGTCGCGGTAGACCAGCATCGCCAGCAGCCGGTGCGCCGTGGACCGTGCGACGCCCAGCCGCTCGGCCGCCTCGCTCACGCTGAGCGACCCCTCGACCTGCAGCGCCACCGCGAGCTGCAGCGCGTGGTCCACGCTGGTCACCGCGTACGGCGGGCGGTTCTTCACCGCAGAATCGTATGGGCACTGTCCAGAACACAGGCGCACGCTGGGGGCGTGACCCGCGTCGCCTCCCCCGTCTCCCTGACCGCCGTCGACGCGCCGGGGCAGCCGACCCCGAGCCCCGAGCTCGAGCAGCTGTACCGCGGCTTCGAGCGGGAGCTGCTGGTGCCGCTGTGGACCGAGATCAGCGGCCTCATGCCGGTGCACCCGAGATCGCGGGCCGTCCCGCACCTGTGGCGGTGGCGCAACCTGCTGGAGCTGGCCGACCGGGCCGGGCACCTGGTCCCGGTCGGCCGCGGCGGGGAGCGGCGCGCGATCGCCCTGGCCAACCCCGCGCTCGGCGGGCGGCCCTACGCCACCCCGACGCTGTGGGCCGCGATCCAGTACCTGATGCCGGGCGAGGACGCCCCCGAGCACCGGCACACCCAGCACGCGTTCCGCTTCGTCGTCGAGGGCGACGGCGTGTGGACCGTCGTCGACCGCGACCCGGTGCCGATGACGCGCGGCGACTTCCTGCCCCAGGGCGGGTGGATCTGGCACGCCCACCACAACGCCGCCCGGCACCCCATGGCCTGGATCGACGGCCTCGACATCCCGTTCCAGTACGCCACCGAGACGCAGTTCTTCGAGTTCGGCCGCGACGAGATCAGCGACGCCGAGCGGATCTCCCCGGAGCGGTCGCGCGCCCAGCGCCTGTGGGGCCACCCCGGCCTGCGACCGGTCTCGGTGCCCGGGCCGCAGCAGTCCAGCCCGCTGCTGAACTACCGGTGGGTCGACACCGACGCGGCGCTGGCCGACCAGCTCGAGCTGGAGGACGAGGGCTCCCCCGGCACGCTCGGGCCGGGCCACGCCGCCGTCCGGTACACGAACCCGACCACCGGCGGCGACGTGCTGCCGACCATCCGCGCCGAGATGCACCGGGTGCGCAGCGGGACCGAGACGGCGCCGCGGCGCGAGGCCGGCTCCTCGGTGTTCCAGGTCTTCGACGGCACCGGCACGGTCACCGTCGGCGACACCTCCTGGCGGGTGGAGCGCGGCGACATGTTCGTCGTCCCCTCGTGGCAGCCGCTGTCGATCCGGTCGGAGGCCTCGGCGTCGGACTCCGACTCCGGTGCCCTGGACCTGTTCCGGTTCAGCGACACCCCGATCCTCGCCGCCCTCGGCCTCGACCGGGTGTCGGTGGACGCCGGCTGATGGGACCCGGTCCCGACGTCCTCGTCGTCGGCGGGGGCATCGGCGGGCTGGCCAACGCGCTGGCGCTGACCCGCGAGGGCCTGCGGGTGCGGCTGCTGGAGCGCGCCGCCGAGTTCGGCGAGGTCGGCGCCGGCCTGCAGATCGCGCCGAACTGCACCCGCATCCTCGACTCCTGGGGCCTGCTGGACGAGGTCCTGTCGCTCGGCGTCCGGCCGGAGGCGCTGGTCATGCGCGACGCCCTCGACGGGTCCGTGCTGACCCGGCTCGATCTCGCCGACGCCCACGCCCGCTACGGGTCGCCGTACGTCGTCATCCACCGCAGCGACCTGCACGGCACGCTGCTGCGCGCCTGCCGGGACGCAGGGGTCGACCTGGTCACCGGCGTGCGGGTCACCGGCTACGAGCACCGGGACGACGGGGCCACGGTGCTGCAGGAGGGCGGGCGGGAGACCGCTCCGGTGGTGCTCGCCGCCGACGGGCTGAACTCGGTCGCCCGCCGGCTGTTCAGCGACGACGAGCCGGTCAGCTCCGCCTACGTGGCCTACCGGGGGGCGATCCCCGCCGAGCAGGTCGCGGCGATGGACGTGTCGATGTCCGAGGTCGTCGTCTACGTCGGGCCGCACTGCCACTTCGTGCAGTACCCGCTGCGGCAGGGCGAGATGTTCAACCAGGTCGCGGTGTTCCGGTCGCCGAAGGCGCTGGCCGGCCGTGAGGACTGGGGGACGCCGGACGAGCTCGACGCCGCCTTCGCCGGCACCTGCGAGCAGGTGCGGGCCGGCCTGCCGCTGATGTGGCGCGACCGCTGGTGGCGGATGTTCGACCGCGAGCCCCTCGACTCCTGGGTGCAGGGCCGGCTCGCGCTGACCGGGGACGCCGCGCACCCGCCGCTGCAGTACCTGGCGCAGGGCGCGGTCATGGCGATGGAGGACGCCTGGGTGCTCGCCGAGCACGTGGGCGCGCGGTCCGCCGCCGGGACGCCGGACTGGGACGCCGCCCTCGCCGCCTACGAGGCCGTCCGGAGCGTGCACTGCCGGCGGGTGCAGACGACCGCCCGCGCATGGGGGGAGCTGTGGCACCTCACCGGCGCCGACCGCGAGTGGCGCAACGCGGTGCTGCGCGCCCGTGACGTGCACGACTACGCGTTCGTCGACTGGCTCTACGGGCCCACCGCGCTCACCCCCGACCGGGAACCGCCGATGTTCACCCCGATCCCCCGCGGCTCCGCCGTCCCCGCCTCGGGCATGCTGCCGGGATGAGCGACGGGCCGAGCATCCAGGAGCGACTCTTCCCGGAGCTGACCTGCTTCGGCTGCGGGCACGCCAACCCCCGGGGGCTGCAGCTGCGCAGCTACCCGGGCGAGGACGGCGTGACGGCGACGTTCACGCCGTGGCCGCAGCACGACAACGGGCTCGGGTACCTCAACGGCGGGATCATCTCGACGGTCCTGGACTGCCACAGCGCCGCGGCCGTGATGCACGAGGCCGACGCCCGCGGCTGGGGCCCGCTGCCCGGCGCCGCGCTGGCCTACGTCACCGCAGGGCTCGACGTCCGCTACCTGCGCCCGGCGCCGCTGACCGAGCCGGTGACGATGCACGCGGTGGTGAGCGAGGCCGGCGAGGCGGAGATGACCGTGGACGTGGAACTGCGGTGGGACGGCAAGCCCCGCGCCACCGCCGTCGCCCACTGGAAGCGCTGGCGCCCCCGCGTCTGAGGCAGGCGGAGGGGTCCTCACCGGTCGCGTGTCGCCGCGGAGCCCGGAGCCGAGCTCCCGGGTGCGGAGCGCGGGCGCCGGGCCGGGGGCACCGCTGCGGGGGGAGCCGGTCGGCTCCCGTCGTCGTCGTCGTCGAAGGTGGGGACGAGCGTGCTGCGGCACGCCCCGCCGGGAGGGGACACCGGCCGCGACGGAAGGAGCTGTCGCCCGGCGGCGTTACCTTGGGTAGTCCGGCGCACCCTCCGCGCCGTCGTCCCCGATCGAAGGACTGCCTGCGTGAGTGACGGCCCCCTGATCGTCCAGTCGGACAAGACCCTGCTCCTGGAGGTCGACCACCCGCTGGCCAAGGAGTGCCGGGCGGCGATCGCGCCGTTCGCGGAGCTGGAGCGCTCCCCCGAGCACGTGCACACCTACCGGGTCACCCCGCTCGCGCTGTGGAACGCCCGCGCGGCCGGCCACGACGCCGAGCAGGTCGTCGACGCGCTGGTCCGGTACTCGCGCTACCCCGTGCCGCACGCGCTGCTGGTCGACGTCGCCGACACGATGGACCGCTTCGGCCGGCTGACGCTGGTGAACAACCCGGTGCACGGGCTGGTGCTCACCTCGTCGGACCGCGCGGTGCTCGAGGAGGTCGTCCGGTCCAAGCGGGTGGCGCCCATGCTCGGTGCCCGCATCGACCCCGACACGATCGTCGTCCACCCCTCCGAGCGCGGCCGGCTCAAGCAGGCGCTGCTCAAGGTCGGGTGGCCGGCCGAGGACCTCGCCGGCTACGTCGACGGCCAGGCGCACCCGATCGAGCTCGACCAGTCCGGCTGGCACCTGCGCGACTACCAGCAGGAGGCCGTCGAGGGCTTCTGGGCCGGCGGCTCCGGCGTCGTCGTCCTCCCCTGCGGCGCGGGCAAGACGCTGGTCGGCGCCGCGGCGATGGCCGAGGCCAAGGCGACCACGCTGATCCTGGTGACCAACACCGTCGCCGGGCGGCAGTGGAAGCGCGAGCTCATCGCGCGCACGTCGCTCACCGAGGACGAGATCGGCGAGTACTCGGGTGAGCGCAAGGAGATCCGCCCCGTCACCATCGCGACCTACCAGGTGATCACCACCCGCCGGAAGGGCGAGTACCGGCACCTGGACCTGTTCGACGCGCAGGACTGGGGCCTGATCGTCTACGACGAGGTGCACCTGCTCCCGGCGCCGATCTTCCGGCTGACCGCCGACCTGCAGTCCCGCCGCCGGCTGGGCCTGACGGCCACGCTCGTGCGCGAGGACGGCCGGGAGGACGACGTCTTCTCCCTGATCGGCCCGAAGCGCTACGACGCCCCCTGGCGCGACATCGAGGCGCAGGGCTACATCGCCCCGGCCGAGTGCATCGAGGTGCGGGTCTCCCTCGACGACGAGGAGCGGATGACCTACGCCGTCGCCGAGCCGGAGGAGCGCTACCGGATCGCGGCGACCGCGTCGTCGAAGCTCCCGGTGATCCGCCGGGTGCTCGACCGGCACCCCGACGAGCAGAAGCTGGTCATCGGCGCCTACCTCGACCAGCTCGAGGAGCTCGGCCGGGCGCTGGACGCCCCGGTCATCCAGGGCTCGACCACCAACCGGGAGCGGGAGAAGCTCTTCGACGCCTTCCGCGCCGGTGAGATCAAGACCCTGGTGGTCTCCAAGGTCGCCAACTTCTCGATCGACCTGCCCGAGGCCGCCGTCGCCGTCCAGGTGTCGGGCACCTTCGGGTCCCGGCAGGAGGAGGCCCAGCGGCTCGGCCGGGTGCTGCGGCCCAAGGCCGACGGCCGGCAGGCGCACTTCTACACGGTCGTCAGCCGCGACACCCTCGACAGCGAGTACGCCGCCCACCGGCAGCGGTTCCTCGCCGAGCAGGGCTACGCATACACGATCGTCGACGCCGACGACCTGGCCGGCCCCGGCGAGGTCAACGGCCCCGACTGGGTGGACGAGCCCGCGGACTGAAGGAGGCCCCCTCGCCCCCCGACCCTCGCTCCGCTCGGGCCGGGCCCCGGCGAGGGGGCCGCACGACTCGAGTCGGTGGACCGCGACGGCCACGGGTGGTGGGGTCGCCGGCATGACGACGACGCGCGACCCCGTCGACCTCCTGGAGCTGCCCGCGGGGCTGAGCGCCCGGCGACCGGTGGAGGCCGACCACGTCCGCCTCCAGGCGGTGCTGGGCGCGTGGTGGGGCCACCTCGGCGGCGACTCCGGGGACCTGCAGCGGGCGCTGCTGCTCCCCCGGCTGTTCCTCCAGCACTTCACCGGCACCAGCACCCTCGTGGAGGACGCCGACGGGCGCGTGGCGGCCTTCCTCGTCGGCTTCCTGTCGCCGGACGCGCCGGTCGCCTACGTGCACTTCGTCGGCGTCGACCCCGCTCGGCACGGCGGCGGCCTGGGCCGACGGCTGTACGAGGCCTTCTTCGCCGCCATGACCGCCAGCGGCGCGCGCGAGGTCCGCTGCATCACCGGGCCGGACAACCGGGCCTCGGTCGCCTTCCACACCCGGATGGGCTTCGCGCTGGAGCCCGGCGACCGGGAGCACGACGGCGTCCCCGTCCACTCCGACTACGACGGGCCGGGCCTGGACCGGGTCAGCTTCGTGCGGCCGCTGCCCTGAGCACCCCGGCCAGCCGCGCCATCCCCTCGGCGATCTGCGCGGGCGTGTTCGTGGTGAACGACATCCGCAGCGTGGCCCGGTCGGGCGTCCCGGCGAAGAACGGCGCCCCGGGCACGAACGCGACGTCGGCGCGCACGGCGTCGGGCAGCAGCGCCGCGGTGTCGACGTGGCCGGGCAGCCGCACCCAGGTGAACATGCCGCCGTCCGGGTCGCTCCACGTGCTGCCCTCCGGCAGCGTCGAGGGCAGCGCGGCCACCATCGCGTCCCGCCGCTCGACGTAGGCCGCGCACAGCCGGGCCACGTGCGCCTCGACGTCCGTGGCGGCCAGCCACGCGGCGGCGGCGGCCTGGTCGACGGTCGAGGTGTGCAGGTCGGCGGCCTGCTTGGCCACCGTCAGTGCAGGCAGCAGCCCTGCAGGCGCGCGCAGCCAGCCGATCCGCAGCCCGGGCGCGGCGATCTTGGAGAAGCTGCCGAGGTACAGCACCCGGTCCTCCCCCGCCGGCTCGGCCGCCAGCGGGCGCACCGGCGTCCCGCGGTAGCGCAGCTCGCCGTACGGGTCGTCCTCGACGACCCACAGGCCTGCCGCGGCGGCGATCTCGGCGACGGCGGCCCGCCGGGCCGCGAGCAGCGTCCGGCCGGTCGGGTTGGCGAAGGTGGGCACGAGGTAGAGCAGGGCCGGCCGCTCGCGGGCGACGACGTCGGCCAGCGCCTCGGGGTCGATGCCGTCGGCGTCGCTGCGCACCGGGACCACCCGCGCCCCGGCGAGGGAGAAGCACTGCAGCGCGGCCAGGTACGTCGGCTCCTCGACGGCGACCACGGCGCCCGGGTCGAGCAGCGCGGCGGCGACGAGCGTCAGCGCCTGCTGGGAGCCGGTGGTCACGAGCAGGTCGCCGGCGGTCGTGGGCAGCCCGCGGGCGGTCATCCGCCCGGCGACCAGCGCCCGCAGCCGGGGGTCCCCCTCCGTCGGCGCGTACTGCAGGCTGCGCCGGGCGTGCCCGTCGGCGAGCGCGGTGTCGAACGCCGCGCGCAGCCCCTCGACGTCGAAGAGCTCCGGGGCCGGCAGGCCACCGGCGAACGAGATCACCTCGGGCCGGTCGAGCAGGGCCAGCAGCTCGCGCACCGGCGAGCTGGCCACCCCGCGCAGCCGCGCGGCGAGCGCCGGGGTGGGACGGGACGGGACGACGGTCGACACGGGGAGCTCCTGCGGGTGCCTCGACGGGGTGGGTGTGCGGCGCGGAGGCCGGCGGGTGGTGTCCCTGCCGCGTCGACGCGCCGATCGGGCTGCCTGGTCGAGGAGCTCGCCCCGAGACTAGCGCCGCGGGCGCTCGCGGGGCCATCGGCTCCCCGCTCCGGGGGACCGCGTCCGGGATGCCCGCGGGGCCGGACGGTCGTACTCTGGCGCGATGGCTGATCTGTCGGACCTGGTCCGGCGCCGCCTCTGGGAGCTGGACCGCAGCCCCGAGGAGGCGTCCCGGCGGTCCCGCTGGGTGATCCCGCCCCAGGTCGTGGAACTGCTGAGCCGCCGCGGGCGGAGCTTCATCTCCGAGGGTCTCGCGGCCCCGCTGGCCCGTGCCCTCGACGTGACGGAGACGCGGCTGCGGCGCACGGCCGGGCTCCCCGCCATCCCCGACCCGCGGGCCGGCATCGACACCCGGCCCGACCTCCGGGTGGTCGGCCAGGACTCCTGACCCGGCCGCCGGGGCGGCTGGGGACGGCGGGACCCGCGGGGCGGGACGGACCGGTCCGCACGCGGCATGACGCTCGCCACACGCGTGTCGTCCCACCGGACGGAACCGCAGGTCAGAGCGATGCGGGAGGCATCCCATACGTCGTCGGCGGGGCGGCGCGCAAGCGCCGGGTGGTTGGGCGTGTCCCCGCGCCGGACGGCAGGATGGACCCCGACATGGGGAGTGCAGCACGTGCGGAGGCGGTCGCCCCGCAGAGGACCGGCCGACCGCTCCGGGCGTGGCAGCAGGCCGCCCTCGAGCAGTACGAGGAGCAGTCCCCCAAGGACTTCCTCGTCACCGCGACCCCGGGCGCCGGCAAGACGACGTTCGCCCTCACGCTGGCCGCCCGGCTGCTGTCCCGGCGTGAGGTCGCCCGCGTCGTCGTCGTCGCGCCGACCGACCACCTGCGCCTGCAGTGGGCCGAGGCCGCCGACCGGATGGGCATCGTCCTCGACCCGAACCTGACCAACGCCGTCGGTCCGGTCCGCGCCGGCACGCAGGGCTACGTGACCACGTACGCGCAGGTCGCCGGCAAGCCGATGCTGCACGCCGCCCGGGCCACCGCCGTGAAGTCCCTGGTCATCCTGGACGAGGTGCACCACGCCGGCGACGGCCTCTCCTGGGGCGAGGCGATCGAGGAGGCCTACGGCATGGCCGCGCGCCGGCTGTGCCTGACCGGGACGCCGTTCCGCACCAAGCCCGACGAGCGCATCCCCTTCGTCCGCTACGAGGAGGACACCTTCGAGGGCGAGGCCGGCGGTCTGGTCAGCCGCGCCGACTACACCTACGGCTACAAGGAGGCGCTGGCCGACAGCGTCGTCCGCCCCGTCGTCTTCGCCGCCTACACCGGCACCGCCCGCTGGCGGAACTCCGCCGGCGAGGTCGTCGCCGCCTCGCTCACCGAGGCCGGCACCAAGTCGGTGGAGATGCAGGCCTGGCGCACCGCCCTGGACCCCAAGGGCCAGTGGGTGCCGCACGTCATCGCCGCGATGGACGACCGGATCACGCACCTGCGCGAGGAGGGTGGCATGCCCGACGCCGCCGGGCTCATCCTCGCCAGCGACCAGGACGACGCCCGCGCCTACGCGCGCATCGTCAGGCGGGTCACCGGCAAGGCGCCGGAGCTGATCCTCTCCGACGACCCCAAGGCCTCGAAGAAGATCGAGCGCTTCGCCACCGGGTCGGCCCGCATCGCCGTCTGCGTCCGGATGATCTCCGAGGGCGTCGACGTGCCCCGCGCCGCCGTCCTGGCGTGGATGACCTCCTACCGGACGCCGCTGTTCTTCGCCCAGGCCGTCGGCCGCGTGGTCCGCGCCCGCGCCGCCCACGAGTCGGCGACGGTGTTCCTCCCCGCGGTGCGGCCGCTGCTGTCGCTGGCCGCCACCATGGAGGAGCAGCGCAACCACGTCATGCCGCCGCCCAAGAGCCAGCCCGACGAGGAGCTGGAGGCGCTCGACCTCCCCCCGCGCGAGCCGCGCGAGGGCGAGATGAAGCAGTGGGAGGCCCTGGAGGCCGACGCCCGCTTCGCCCACGTGCTGCACAGCGGGACGGCGCACACCGGTGAGGGCTCGGGCGCCGTGGCGCTCGCCCCGGAGGACGACGACTTCCTCGGCATCCCGGGCCTGCTCACCCCCGCGCAGACGGCGGAGCTGCTGGCCAAGCGGGACGACGAGCTGCGGCTGCGCGTCGCGCAGAGCTCCCGCGCGGAGGACGGCGACTTCATGATCGTCGAGGACCACCCCGACGAGGACGACGCCGGCCGCTCCTGGCGCGACGCCGCCGAGCTGCGCCGCGAGATCAACCGCCTGGTCAGCCGCGTGTCGGCGAAGACGTCGACACCCCACGCGGTGGTGCACACGCAGCTGCGCCAGCAGGTCCCCGGGCCGCCGTCGGCCTCGGCCTCGGTCGACGTCCTCCGCGCCCGCCGGGAACGCCTCCGCACGATGCTGTGACGTCGCGGTCCTCCGGACCGCACCGCGGCCAGGTGCCGCCCCGGCCTGCGCTGAGCCGCTGCCGATGTCCCGGTCGGGAGGCCCTCCGGGCCCCCACGACGGGGCCACCCCGGCTCCGCGCCGTCCCCGGCACCCGCGGACCCGGCGCCGTCGCGTGCGGGGTCCGCGACGGCCTCAGCCGGCGGAGGGCTCCGCGGCGGGCAGGAGGCCGCGGGCGGCGGCCAGGGCCACGGCCTCGGTGCGGCTGCCCGCGCCGAGCTTGGCCAGGATGTTGCTGACGTGCACGCTCGCCGTCTTCTCGCTGATGTAGAGCTCCGTGCCGATCTGCCGGTTGGTCCGGCCGCGGGCCAGCAGGCCGAGCACCTCCACCTCGCGGGGGGTGAACACCGCCGCGGCGTCCGGCAGCCGGCCGAGGCCCGGCACGTCGACGGCGAGCCGCGCCCGCCGGGCCAGCGCGGTCACCGCCTCCTGCAGGGGTCGCGCGCCCAGGCGCACCGCCACGTCGGCGGCGAGCTGCAGCGCCTCCCGCGCCCCGTCGCGGTCGCCGGTGGCGAGCAGCGCCTCGGCCAGCCGCCACCGGGAGCGGGCCTGCTCGTGGACGTCGCCGTAGCCGAACCCGTCGACGGCCGCCCGCCAGGCCTGCGGCGCCGGCCGCCCGTGCAGCCGCTCCTGCTCGGCCTGCACCCGCAGCAGCCACGCCGTCCCCTCGGCCCCGTACGGGCCGACCTCCCGCACGTGGTCCTCCACGGCCGAGCGCGCGAGCCCGACCAGCGCGTCGCCGCGTGCGACCCACGCCCCCTCGGCCGCGGCGTCCCCGGCCGCCCGCGCGGCGGCGGCCGCGTCGGCGACCGCGGCCAGGGCCAGGGCCACCAGCCGGACGACGGCCAGCCGGTTGCTCCCCCACAGGGCGCGCAGCCGCGCCGCCACGCGCTCGGCCTCGGCGGCCGCCGTCTCGGCGTCGCCGGCCCGGGCGGCGACGTCGATGGCCGGGCCGGCGGTGGCCAGCATGAGCAGCACGTGCGCGTCCAGGCGGGCGGCCAGGCCGCGGGCCCAGGCGATCCGCTCCGGTGCCGCGGGGTCGCCCCGGCCCACCAGGACCAGCAGGCCCGCCGCCCGCACGTGCGCCGCCATCTCCGGCACCCGGGCCAGCCGTTCGGCCAGCGCCAGGCTGCCGTCCCAGTCCCCGGTCACGTAGCGGGCCACCACGCCGAGGTGGCGGATCTCGGCCGCGTAGAACATCCACGGCATGCCGAGGCCCTCCGCCCGGGCCAGCGCCGCGTCGACCCAGCGCAGCGCCGTGGCGACGTCCCCCTCCTCGTAGGGGACGGTGGCCAGGTTGAACAGCACGCGCATCTCGACGTCGCGGTCGCCGGAGCGGCGGGCGCGGTCGAGCGCGTCCTCCAGGCGCACGCCGCCCGACCCGCCGCCGCGGCTGCGCACCAGCGTCACCGCGGTGTCGGCCCAGGCGCTGTCCAGCCCGAGGGCGTCGGCCGCGGCGAGCGCCTCCTCGGCGGCGGCGTCTCCCTCGGCCCACAGGTCGAGGTCGTAGCAGGTGCGGGCGTGGGTCGCCGCGGCCCACGTGCGCGCCGCCGACGGCGGGGACGGCGGGACCAGCGCCATCGCCCGCGAGCTCTCGCGGTGGGCGGCGGCCTGGTCCTCGATCCGGCCCAGCGCCTGCGCCAGCGTGTAGTGCACGCGCGCGAGCGTCACGCGGTCGCCGTCGGGCCCGAGCAGGTCGCGGGCGGAGTGCAGGAACGCCACGGCCCGGTGCAGCTCGCCCCCCGCCCGGGCCGCGGCGGCGGCCTCGAGCAGGAGGTCGGCGTGCTCCCGGCCGGTCAGGCCCGCCGGGTCCGCGACGGCCGGCCAGAGGCCCAGCGCCGCCTCCAGGTGCTGCAGCCGCTCCGCCGGGGCGCCCACGCGGGCGGCGTCGGCGGCGGCGTCCAGCGACGCGGTCAGCGCGGTGGGCAGGTCGTTGCTCTCCCGCGCGTGGTGGGCGCGCTCGGCGGCGGTGCCGGCGCCGGGGTCGGCGGCCAGGTGCGCGGCCACGGCGGCGTGCAGCCGCACCCGCTCCCCCGGGAGCAGGTCGGCCAGCACGGCCTCGCGCAGCAGGGCGTGCCGGAAGCGGTACCGGCCGTCGGCGGAGACGACCAGCAGGTGGGAGTGCACCGCCTCGGTCAGGGCCGGCTCGAGCTCGGCCGGCGAGAGCCCGGAGACGGCGGCGACGAGCTCGTGGCGCACCTGCCGGCCCGCGACGGCGGCCACCCGCAGCACCCGCTGGGCCGCCGGTGCCAGCCGCTCCACCCGGGCCAGCAGCACGTCGGTCAGCGCGAGCGGCAGGCTCTCCCCTGCCAGCCCCGCCGCCAGCAGCTCCTGCGCGTAGAAGGCGTTGCCCTCCGCGCGGGCCACCACGTCGTCCACCGTGGCCTCCGGCACCCCGGCGGCGAGGTCCCGCACCAGCTGGCCGACGGCGGGGTCGGGCAGCGGGGCGAGCTCCAGCCGCTCGACCCCGGGCAGCCGGACCAGCTCGGCCAGCAGCGGCCGCAGCGGGTGGCGCCGGTGCAGGTCGTCGGCGCGGTAGGAGGCCACGAGAGCCACCGGCTCCTCGCCCAGGCGCGCGAGCAGGTAGCGGAGCAGGTCGCGGCTGGAGCGGTCGGCCCAGTGCAGGTCCTCGACGACCAGCAGCAGCGGCGTCGCGGCGGCCAGCTCGGCCAGCAGCGCGGCGACCGACTCGAACAGCTGCAGCCGCCCGTCGTCGGCCGGCAGCGGTGCGGCACGGTAGGGCAGCCGCCGGTCGAGGTCGGCGGCGTCGGCCGCGACGGGGCCGGGGACCGGGCCGCCCGCCCGGCCGGCCAGCAGCCCCGCCAGCGCGGGCGAGCCCTCCGCCGCCGGGTCGGCCGCCACCGGGCGCAGCAGGTCGACGAAGGGGAGGTACGGCAGCCCCACCTCGCCGAGGTCGACGCAGTGCCCGGTCAGCACCCGTAGGCCCCGGGCGCCGGCGCGGGCGCACAGCTCGTCGAGCAGCCGGGTCTTGCCCACGCCGGCGTCCCCGGCCAGCAGGACGGCGCTCCCGGCGCCGCCGACCGCGCGGTCGACCGACGCCAGCAGCCGGGCCAGCTCGGCGTCCCGGCCGACGAGCGGACGGTCCTCCCACTGCGGCACGCCCGGCATGGTGGCACGGGCCACCGACGGGCCGGGCGCGACGGCGGTCAGCCGGCCCGCCGGCGCCGCGACCGCCACGGGTTGCGCCGGGTGCGGGTGCCGCGGCCCAGCTCGCTGAGCAGCTCGCGGCGGTAGGCCAGCTCGGCCTCGAGACCGGGGTTGGGGTAGGCGCTGTACACGGCCGGCTCCTCGGGTCGTCCCTGTCGTTGACGAGGACGACGCTCGTGCTGAGGAGGCGGCCGCGGCATCGGCAGGTCGGGCAGTCCTCGCGGGCCCGGACGCGGCTGAGGCCCCTCAGGTGAGCTCCTGAGGGGCCTCAGCCGGGTGCGCGGTCGGGGTCCGGACCGGGCGCTGGTCGCCTCGCGGCGAGAAGCACGACGCGGCTCCAGGCCCCCGACCGAGGTCGGGGCGGTAGTCCGCGAAGGCGGTATCCAATTGGCACCCGGGGACACAGATCGCCCGGTCCGGACACCTCCGAGGCTACCCCTCCCGGCGCCCTGCGACACGGGATCAGCCGAATCCGCGGGCGTCCTGCTTCAGCGCGGTGTCGACCGTCAGCGCCGAGGCGATGACCATGCTGGCCAGCGGCTCGGGCAGCTTGTAGTGCACCTGGACGACGTACTTGTCCGCCGTCGTGAACAGGGTGCGGGCCAGGCCCTCCCAGTTCTTGGTGATCCGGGCGATCTCGGTGCCCGCCGCGTCGAGGACGGCGAAGTCCCACGCCCGCCAGTTCTCGCCCTGGATCGCGCCGACGACCTGACCGCCCGCGACCATGTCGAACCGGATCTTGCCGAAGACGTTGCCCTGCACGATCTCGCCGACCGGGGAGCCGTCGGGCCGCTCGACGAGGACCCGGGACTTCACGATCTTGGCCGGACGGGTCAGCACGAGGACCACGCCGCCGGCGTCCCGGACCTCGAGCCGGTGGGTCATGAACTGGTCGAGGCTCGAGACGAACCGCGCCGCCTTCTTGAGCCCGCTCTGCCCCACCTGCACGACGGCGCCGATCTGCTGGCCCTGAGCGTCGAGGACGGCGTACTCGTTGGTCAGCTCGATGAGCTTGGTCTTCTGGTTCACCACCAGGACCGGCTGGTCGTACAGCGACGGCCCGCGGCCGGCCGGCACGTGCTGCGCGGGCCCGTGCTGGCCCGGCGCGTGCTGCACCGGGGCCTGCGGGACCGGCGGCGGGACCGGCGCGGGGGGCGGGGGCGGCGGCGGGGCCTGCTGCTGCAGGTGCTCGGTCCAGCCCTGCCCGTCCCACCAGCGCATGCTGCTGCTGCCGCCGGGGTCGGGGTACCAGCCCGGAGGCGGAGGGGGTTGCGTCACGCCGGGCAAGCTAACGCCCCGCACCTGCCGAGGCACCCTCCGGCTCGCCGGTGCCGCCCGTGCCAGACTCCGCGGGTGGCCGACCCGACCGCCGCCGAGGCCCGCGTCCTGTCCGCCGTCGACGCCGCCTGGGCGACCGACCGGCTCGCCCGCCTGGTCGCGGTCCCGTCCATCGGCGGCACGGCCGCCGAGGTCGAGGTGCAGCACCTGGTCGGCGACTGGCTGGACGCGCTCGGCTGCGACGTCGACCGCTGGCCCATCGACCTGGCCGACGCCGCGGCGGCGCCGGACGCCCCGGGCCAGGAGGTGGCGCGCGAGGAGGCCTGGGGCGTCGTGGGCACCCTGCCCGGCGCCGAGGACGGCGACCCGGCGCTGGTCTTCTGCGGGCACACCGACGTCGTCCCGCCCGGCGACCGCGACCGGTGGGCCGGCGACCCCTTCACGCCCCGCATCGAGGGGGGCCAGCTGCACGGCCGCGGCGCCTGCGACATGAAGGGCGGGCTGGTCTCGGCGCTGGCCGCCCTGGCGGCGATCCGCTCCGCCGGCGTCCGGCTGGCCCGGCCGGTCGCCCTGCACGCCGTCGTCGGCGAGGAGGACGGCGGGCTCGGCGCCTGGGCGACCCTCGCCCGCGGGCACCGCGGCGACGCCTGCGTCATCCCCGAGCCCACGGCCGGCGCGGTCGTGACCGCGGCCGCCGGCGCGCTGACGTTCCGGCTGCGGGTGACCGGCGCGGCCGCGCACGCCGCGATGCGCGACCGCGGGGTCAGCGCGGTGGAGCTGTTCACCGCGGTGCACGCCGACCTGCTCGCGTTCGAGGCCGAGCGGCAGCTCGGCGCGGACCCGCGGTTCGGCGAGGCCCGGTACCCGTTCGGGCTGTCGGTCGGCACCGTGCGCGCCGGCGACTGGGCCAGCACCGTGCCGGACCTGCTCGTCGCCGAGGGGCGCTACGGCGTGCGCCTCGGCGAGCCGGTGGACGACGCCCGCCGCGCGTTCGAGGAGCGGGTGGCCGGGTTCTGCGCCGGTCACCCGTGGCTGGCCGCCCACCCCGTGTCGGTCGAGTGGACCGGCGGCTCCTTCGCCAGCGGCGAGCTCACCCCCGGGTCGCCGCTGCTCGACGAGGTGCGCGCCGCACTGGCCGACGCGGGCGCCGGTCCGGTGCCCGAGCGGGCCGTGGCGGCCGGCACCGACCTGCGCCTCTACGCCGCGGCGGGCATCCCGACGCTCCACCACGGCCCGGGCGACCTGCACCTGGCGCACGCGCCGGCCGAGCGGGTGCCCCTGGACGAGGTCGTCACCGCCGCCCGGGCCTTCGCGCTGCTCACCCTCCGGCGCTGCGGGGTGGCCTGATGGAGCTGCTGGGGTTCGCGGCCTGGGCGTCCCTGGCCGGCGACTCCGACACCGCGCGCACCGAGTGGGCCGCCGTGCTCGACGCCTGGGGGCAGCCGCACCGCCGCTACCACGACCGGGCCCACCTGGCCGCCGTCCTCGGGATCGTCGGGGAGCTCGAGGGAGCGGCGGCCGACCCGGCCGCCGTGCGGCTGGCCGCCTGGTACCACGACGTCGTCTACGACCCCACCCGTGGCGACAACGAGGCGGTCAGTGCCGAGCGCGCGCGGGCGGGGCTGCGCGGCCTGGTGCCGGAGGAGCGGGTCGAGGAGGTGTCCCGGCTGGTGCTGCTCACCGCCGGGCACGACCCCGACCCGGACGACGCGAACGGCGCGGTGCTGTGCGACGCCGACCTCGCGGTGCTGGCCAGTCCCCCGGCGGCCTACGCCGCGTACGCCTCGGCGGTGCGCGAGGAGTACGGCCACCTGTCCGACGAGGAGTTCACCGCCGGCCGGATCGCCGTCCTCGAGCACCTGCTCGGACTGGGGACCCTGTACCGGCTGCCGGCCGTGGCGGCCGACTGGACACCGCGGGCGCGGGCCAACCTGGCCGCGGAGCTCAGCCTGCTGCGGGCCCGCGCTTCTTCCGCCGCAGGCCCGCCGCCGACAGGCGGCTGAGCAGCTCCCGCGACCCGACCGGCTGGGCTCCGGCGGCCACCGCGTGCTCGTGCAGCTCCTCGGGGACGTCGTAGTGGTCGCCCTGGAAGGCCCGTCGCGGGATGCCCAGCTCGGCGGCGACGAAGGCGTGCAGCTCGTCGTAGGAGACGTCGCTGACCAGGTGCGACCAGCGACGGCCGCGCCACGGCCACACGGGACTGTCGATCAGCACGGCCACGGCACGAGTCTGCCCGGCGGCCGATAGCGTCGTCGGGGTGAGCGACGACGAGATCCGCTGGGGCATCGTGGGCCCGGGCCGCATCGCCGAGAGCGTGCTGCCCGACTTCGCGCACGTGGAGGGCGCCCGGGTGACCGCGGTCGCCTCCCGCTCCGCCGAGCGCGGCGCCGACTTCGCGCGGCGGCACGGCATCCCCCGGTCGCACGGCTCCTACGCGGAGATCCTGGCCGACCCCGAGGTCGACGTCCTCTACCTGGCCACCCCGCACGCCCAGCACGCCGCGGTCGCCGTCGCGGCGATCGCGGCGGGCAAGGCGCTGCTGGTCGAGAAGTCCTTCACCGCGACGCCGGAGGGCACCGCCGACGTGGTCGCGGCGGCCCGGTCGGCCGGCGTCTTCGTCATGGAGGCGATGTGGACGCGCTTCCAGCCGGCGGTGGTCGCGCTGCGCGAGCTGGTCGCCGACGGGGCGATCGGCGAGGTCCGCTCGGTGCAGGCCGACCTCGGCGTCGCCCGGGTGTACGACCCCGCCGACCGGTTGTTCGCCCTGGAGCTCGGCGGGGGCGCGCTGCTCGACCTCGGCGTCTACGTGGTGTCCTTCGCGCAGATGCTGCTCGGCTCGCCCGACACCGTGACCGTCACCGGCTCCACGTTCCCGACCGGGGTCGACGCCGAGGCGGTCCTTCTGCTCGGCCACGCGGACGGCCGGTCGGCGACGCTGACGACGTCGCTGCGGTACCCGACCCCCGGTTCCGCCCGGGTCCTGGGCACGCAGGGGTGGATCGACGTCCTCCCCCGCTTCCACCACCCGGACACCATCGTGCTGAACCGGACCGGCAGCGCTCCCGAGACGATCACCCGGCCGCAGACCGGCCGCGGCTACGCGCACGAGCTGATCGAGGTGACCGAGTGCCTGCGCGCCGGCCGGACCGAGAGCGCGGTGATGCCGCTGGCCGACACCCAGGCGGTCATGGACGTGCTCGGCCGCGCCGCCCGGGCGCTCGGTGTCGCCCACTCGGAGGACCCTGCCGCGCTCTGAGCAGGGACCAAGGTCCTTCACGGTTCAAGTTCCCCGGGGTGCTGCCGATCACAGCGGCATGCCTCTGATCACCGGTCTCACCGCTCTGGCGGCCAAGGTCGCCTCCGCCTCCACCGTCGCGCAGGTCACCTGCGGGGTGGGGATCGCCGTCGCCGGGGTGACCGGCGCCGGCTTCACCGGGGTGCTCCCCGGGACCGTCCAGGACGGCGTCGCAGGCGCGCTCGAGGTGGTCACCCCCTTCGACGTCCCCGACTCCGACGACGACGCCGTGCGCCACACCTCGGCGGACGACGACGAGAGCGACGACTCCGGGGCCGACAGCCCCGGCGACCTCGACGACTCCGACGAGGACAGCGGCGAGACGGACGACTCGGGTGCAGACAGTCCCGGCGACCTCGACGACTCCGACGAGGACAGCGGCGAGACGGACGACTCGGGTGCAGACAGCCCGGGCGACCTCGACGACTCCGACGAGGACGGCTCCGGCTCGGGCTCCGGCTCGGGCTCCGGCTCGTCGCACTCGGGGGACCCGGCGCGCCAGGCGGCCGAGGCCGAGGAAGAGGCCCGCGAGGCCGCGGAGGAGGCCGCCGAGGAGGCCGCCGAGCAGGCGGAGGAAGCCGCCGAGGAGGCCGCCGAGGCCGCGGAAGAGGCCGCGGAGGAGGCTGCCGAGCAGGCGGAGGAGGCCGCCGAGCAGGCCGAGGAGGCCGACCGCTCGGGTCACGGCGACGGGGACGACTCCTCCGACGACTGAACCGGCAGCCGCTCCTCGCCCGTCCACGCGGCGCCGCTCGCCTGGGCGGGTGAGGGCACCCGGGTCGGCGTCCGACCGGCCCGGCGGACGGCCTCGGCGAACACGACCGCGTCGGTCACCGCGTTCCCGCCGGGGTCGTTGTTGAAGTAGACGAGCACGTCCTGGTCCTCGCCGTAGGTGGCGGCGAGCCGGTCGGCCCAGATCTGCAGCGCCGCCGGCGGGTAGCCCCAGCCCGCGGCACCCGTGTGCAGCCGCAGGTAGCCCCAGTCCGTGGTGCGCCACAGCGGCGCGACCGGCTGCTCGGCCCGGTCGGCCCAGCACAGCGCCGCGCCGTAGCGCTCGAGCAGGGCGCGCACCTCGTCGGTCCACCAGCTGTCGTGCCGCGGCTCGACCGCCACCCGGACCGACGGCGGGAAGCACGCCAGGCACTCCTGCAGCAGGCCGGCGTCGGCCTTGAGCGTCGGCGGCAGCTGGAGCAGGACGGCGTCCAGCCGCTCGCCCAGCCCGGCCGCCCGCTCGAGCAGGCGGGCCACCGGCTCGGCCGGGTCGCGCAGCCGCTTGACGTGGGTGAGGAACCGGCTGGCCTTGACCGCCCAGCGGTAGTCGGGTGGGGTGCGCTGCCGCCACGCCTCGAAGGTGTGGTGCTCGGGCAGCCGGTAGAACGCGGCGTTGCTCTCCACCGTGGCGAACACGGCGGCGTGGTGCTCCAGCCACAGGCGCTGGGGCAGCTTCGGCGGGTAGAGGCGCCCGCGCCAGTCGCGGTACTGCCACCCCGACGTCCCGACGACCACCGCCACGCCGGTCGCCTACCCATCGGCCGACCGCGCAACTCGCGTCCGTCGTCGTACCCGCAGGTCGAACCGGGGGCCGGCGTCGGGGGGGACGGTCGTACGACCGATGTCGCCCCCTGGTTGGGGGGTGTGCGGGCCCCCCCGGGACGGCTGCCCGTCGTCCTCGCGGCGAACGACCTTGTCCGTGTGCCTCCTCACCCGAGCGGGGCGTACCACCGGTTCGACTGCGGAGATGTCATGACCGAGACACGACCAATCAGGCACCGCGGTCGCGGGGGCGGGACCGGAGTCACGGCTCCCTCCGCATCGCGATCGCTCCTGCACAGCAAGCGCGCCCGTCTGGCCGCCGCCGGGCTCGTGGCCGCCACGGCCACCAGCGGGCTCATCGGCATCGCCGGGAGCGCCTCGGCCGCCACGCCCCGTGGGCCGGGCAACATCGAGGTCTTCCCCGACCGCGACATGGTGGCCATCGAGGGCTACACCGCGCAGGCCGGCCAGACCGCGACCCTGACGGTCACCCGGGGCGGCCAGGTGATGGGCACCGCCACGGGCGTCGTGCCCGCGGACGGCTTCATCGAGTGGAACCACGACTCGGCGTCCTGCTTCACCGACCTGACTCCCGACATCCAGGCCGGCGACAAGGTGGCGGTCAGCTTCAGCGGCTCGACGCTGGTCGACGACATGACGGTCAGCTCCGCCAAGGTCACCGAGCTGACCGCCAGCACCCCGACCGCCGGCAACACCAACTCGGTCACCGTCAGGGGCACGTACGGCAGCGACGTGAGCCTCGACCGGCTCCAGATCGAGGTGGTCAACCCGGCGATGCGCGACGCGGGCGCCATCGGCGAGCGGGCCATCGGCTGGAGCCCCAACGAGGCGCCCGACCCGGCCGCCACGGGTTACACCGTCACCGGGACCGCTTCCGGCGGCAACTTCGAGGTCACCTTCTCGAACATGTCGCAGGAGGACCAGCAGATGGTCTTCGACGGCTCGTGGACGGCGCTGGGCTGGATGGCCGAGCCCACCAGCGGCGTCGAGCAGCAGCTGGGACTCACCCTGGCGGAGTACGGGCTGGCCAGCGGCGGCGCCCCCGGCTGCCCGGCCGGTCCGGCCGGAGCCGAGCCCCCGGCGAGCGAGTACTCCGTCGTGTGGAACAGCGACACCCAGGCGACGGTCACCTGGAAGACGGCCGCGCCGGTCGCCGGCGGCGCAGCCGTCACCGGCTACAGCGTCGAGGCCCTCGAGCCGGCGACCGCCGGCACGCAGGAGTTCCAGGGTGTCCGCGTCGGCGCGGACGCGACCCAGGCGGTCCTGAGCGGCCTGGACCCCGCCGCGCTGTACGACATCGAGGTCCGCTCGATGGTCGGCCGCGAGCTCGGCGCACCGTTCGCGCTCCTCGGCACCAGCGCCGTGCCCGGTGACACGACCGGCACGACCGGCCCGACACTCACCACGGACCCGGCGTTCAACGGGACCACCGCGGTCGTCGCCCAGAACCGCACGCTCACGCTGACCCCGGAGGCGGGCAGCACGGCGTACTACACGCTCGACGGCTCGCCGGTCACCACGGAGCCGAACGGCCGGGTCCCGGCGCCGAACGCGACGCTGTACACCGCGCCGATCCCGATCACGGCCGACAACACGCAGGTCAACGTCGTGGCCATCAACGCCGCCGGCGCCGCCACCCACGCCTCGGGTGTCGTCTCGCCGAGGCCCGCGGTGGCCGCCACGGCGCCGACCGGGGTGGCGGTCCTGGGCAGCACCGGCGCCGGGCCGAACAACAACGCCGGCACGATCACCGTGGGCTGGAACCCGGTGACCGACGCCACCGACTACCGGATCCGGGTCTTCGACCAGACGATCGGTTCGACCACCGCGCCGGTGCTGGTCTCCCAGTTCGACACGGTCGTCACCGGCGCCACCAACGGCACCGTCGTCGGCCTGCCGAAGAGCCTGCCGAACCACCGGTACGTCGTCCGCGTCCAGGCCAAGACGCCGGCCAGTGCCAACTGGGGTCCCATCTCCACCGGCAACCTGGCCAACGCGATCGTCACCGGTGACGACATCGCCGTCGAGGTCGCGATCTACCGGGCCGGTGACGAGCTGCGGATCCGCGGCACCGGCACCGTGCCGGGGTCGACGATCACGGTGCACCGGACGAACGCCGCAGGCACCGGGCCGGTGGCGACCGCCGCCGCCGGGTACCCGACCGCGACCGTCGGAGCGCTCGACGCGGGGCTGCCCACCGGCCCCTGGGAGATCGTGGTGGACCCCGCGCCGGCGACGAACCCGGGGACCCTGTGGTTCAAGTCCAGCAACGGGGACGTGATCGGTCCGATCACGGTCGAGGCCAGGTGACCGGCTCCCGGCCGGGCCCGCACCTCCGCCAGGGGTGAGCCCGGCCGGGACACACCACGACTGGACACTCCGAGGGCCCGTCACCGACACCGGTGACGGGCCCTCGGCCCGTTCGCGTGTGGTGAGGTGCACGGCATGGGTTCAGCCCCCGCCCGCTTCAAGGACCTCTGCCTCGACGCGAACGACCACCAGGCCCAGGCCGACTGGTGGTGCTCGGCCCTCGGCTACGTCCGCCGCGACGAGCTGGAGGGCGGCGACCCGCGCCCGGCGGACTGGCCGGTGCCCATCGTCGACCCGGACGGCGCCGGCCCGCTGATGTGGATCGTGCCGGTGCCCGAGACGAAGTTGCTGAAGAACCGGGTGCACTTCGACGTCGTCGGCGACACCGGGGCGCTGCTGGCCGCCGGCGCCACCCTGGTCCGGCAGCGGGACGCCGTCCCCACCCCCGACGGGATCGAGTGGGACGTGCTCGCCGACCCCGAGGGCAACGAGTTCTGCGTCTTCTCCCCCGAGGACTGACGCGCGAGATCTGCACACTCGGGGCTTTCCGGGGCCGCAAAGCCCCGAGTGTGCAGATCTCGTCGCCACCCCAGGGGGCGGGAACGCCGACAGGGGCGGCCCCGCGCGATGCGGGACCGCCCCTGCCGGGACCTGCTGGAACGGCTACGTCGCAGGGACCCGCGGCGCGCGGAGCGCGTCGTGGGGGGCGACGTGGTCCTTCGTCAGAAGTCCATGCCGCCCATGCCGCCGTCGCCACCGGGCATGGCCGGGGCGGCCTTCTCCGGCTTGTCGGCGATGACGGCCTCGGTGGTGAGGAAGAGCGCCGCGATGGAGGCGGCGTTCTGCAGCGCCGAGCGGGTGACCTTGGCCGGGTCGATGATGCCCGCGCCGACCAGGTCCACGTACTCGCCGGTGGCGGCGTTGAGGCCGAACCCGGTCTCGGAGTTGCGGACCTTCTCCGCCACGACGCCGCCCTCGAGGCCGGCGTTGACGGCGATCTGCTTCAGCGGGGCCTCGAGCGCGACGCGCACGATGTTGGCACCGGTCGCCTCGTCACCCTCGAGCTCGAGCTTCTCGAACGCGACGGCGGTGGCCTGCGCCAGGGCGACGCCACCACCGGCGACGATGCCCTCCTCGACGGCGGCCTTGGCGTTGCGCACCGCGTCCTCGATGCGGTGCTTGCGCTCCTTGAGCTCGACCTCGGTCGCGGCGCCGGCCTTGATGACGGCGACGCCACCGGCCAGCTTGGCCAGGCGCTCCTGCAGCTTCTCGCGGTCGTAGTCCGAGTCCGACTTCTCGATCTCGGCGCGGATCTGGTTCACCCGGCCGGCGATCTGGTCGGTGTCACCGGCGCCCTCGACGATCGTCGTCTCGTCCTTGGTGACGACGACCTTGCGGGCGCGGCCCAGGAGGTCGAGACCGGCGTTCTCGAGCTTGAGGCCGACCTCCTCGCTGATGACCTGGCCACCGGTGAGGATGGCGATGTCGGTCAGCATGGCCTTGCGGCGGTCACCGAAGCCGGGGGCCTTCACCGCGATGGACTTGAAGGTCCCGCGGATCTTGTTGACCACCAGGGTCGCCAGGGCCTCGCCCTCGACGTCCTCGGCGATGATGGCCAGCGGCTTGCCCGACTGCATGACCTTCTCCAGCAGCGGGAGCAGGTCCTTGACCGAGCTGATCTTGCTGTTGACGACGAGCACGTACGGGTCGTCGAGGACGGCCTCCATGCGCTCGGTGTCGGTCACGAAGTAGGGCGAGATGTAGCCCTTGTCGAAGCGCATGCCCTCGGTGAGCTCGAGCTCGAGGCCGAAGGTGTTGCTCTCCTCGACGGTGATGACACCTTCCTTGCCGACCTTGTCCATCGCCTCGGCGATGAGCTCGCCGATGGCCGGGTCGGCAGCGGAGATCGACGCGGTGGCGGCGATCTGCTCCTTGGTCTCGACGTCCTTGGCGGTCGAGAGGAGGTACTCGGTGACCGAGGCGACGGCCTTCTCGATGCCCTTCTTCAGGGCCATCGGGTTGGCGCCGGCGGCGACGTTGCGCAGACCCTCGCGGACGAGGGCCTGGGCGAGCACGGTGGCGGTGGTGGTGCCGTCACCCGCGACGTCGTCGGTCTTCTTCGCGACCTCCTTGACCAGCTCGGCGCCGATCTTCTCCCAGGGGTCCTCGAGCTCGATCTCCTTGGCGATGCTGACACCGTCGTTGGTGATCGTGGGGGCGCCCCACTTCTTCTCGAGGACGACGTTGCGGCCCTTGGGGCCGAGCGTCACCTTGACGGCGTCGGCGAGGGTGTTCATGCCCCGCTCGAGGCCGCGGCGCGCCTCTTCCTCGAAGGCGATCATCTTGGCCATGTGGTGATGTCCTCCATGCATGGATCGCTGCACGGCCGGGTTCGGCGCCCGCGACGGACGACACCGGGACCTGCGGGCGCTCCGTCGGCCCGCGGACCGGTGCCTCACCGTTCCGACCTGATTGGCACTCGGCACTGTCGAGTGCCAACCGGAAGTCTGGCACTCGCCCCTGCCGAGTGCAAGAACGGGGGTCGGCGGGCCGCTGTTCCCCGCAGCGTGCGCGCCCGCGCGGCGGGATCCGGCGCAGGACACGGCGGGAGCGCACACACTCCCGGACACACAGAGGCCCGCACCCCGAGCCGGGATGCGGGCCTCTGCGAGGACTGCGGGATCAGGCGACGCGGACGCCGTCGGCCTGCGGGCCCTTCTCGCCCTGGACGACCTCGAAGGTGACCCGCTGGCCCTCGTCGAGGCTCTTGTAGCCGTCCATCTGGATGGCCGAGTAGTGGACGAAGACGTCCTGGCCGCCGTCGACGGCGATGAAGCCGAAGCCCTTCTCGGCGTTGAACCACTTCACGGTGCCCTGTGCCACGTGTGCTCCCACGTTCGTGCGTGCGGACGGTCCCCCGGATTCCGGGAGCCGGGTTACTCGCTCTTCCGCCCGTCGGACACGTGCGTGGAACTCGAACCGCGCGAGAAGGTACAACAAAGAGACGTCGAACACACCAGTCCAGCGCGCGACGCGGGCCGGGGCCGGCGGACGCCGTGGTTCCGCCACCCGGTCAGGCGACCAGCCTATCCCCTAGCTGATGAGCCCCGCCGCGCGGACCGACCGCAGCGAGGGCTCGACCCGGTGGGTGGGGCCGACGACCGGCTCCAGCGGGTCGAGGGTCTTGAGCCCCTCGCCGGTGTTGAGGACGACGGTCTCCCTCGCCGGGTCCAGACGCCCGTCGGCGACCAGCTGCTTGAGCACGGCGACGGTCACCCCGCCCGCGGTCTCGGCGAACACCCCGGTGGTGCGGGCCAGGTCGCGGATCCCCTGCACGATCTCCTCGTCGCCCACCCGGCCCACCGAGCCGCCGGTCCGCCGGATGGCGTCGAGCGCGTACGGGCCGTCGGCCGGGTTGCCGATGTTCAGCGACTTCGCGATGCCCGTGGGCTTGACCGGCTTGACGACGTCCCAGCCGTTCTCGAACGCCGTCGCGATCGGGTCGCAGCCGGCCGACTGGGCGCCGAAGATCGTCCACCCGGTGGCCTCGACGATCCCGGCCGCGGTCAGCTCGCGGAAGGCCTTGTCCACCTTGGTGAGCAGCGAGCCCGACGCCATCGGGATGACGACCTGGGCCGGGATCCGCCAGCCGAGCTGCTCGGCGATCTCGTAGCCCATCGTCTTGGAGCCCTCGGCGTAGTAGGGCCGAACGTTCTGGTTGACGAACGCGGTGTCCTCGAACTCGTCGGTCTCCGCGAGCTCGCTGGTCAGCCGGTTGACGTCGTCGTAGGAGCCGTCGACGGCGACCAGCGTCTGGCCGTAGACCGCCGACTGCACGACCTTGCCCGGCTCGAGGTCGGCCGGGATGAAGACGTAGGACGGCAGCCCGACGCGGGCGGCGTGCGCGGCGACGGAGTTGGCCAGGTTGCCGGTCGAGGCCGCCGCGATCTTCGTGTAGCCCAGGCCCTTGGCGGCGGTCGCCGCGAGGCTCACCACCCGGTCCTTGAACGAGTGCGTGGGGTTGGCCGAGTCGTCCTTGACCCACAGCCCGCCGGTGATGCCCAACTCCGCGGCCAGCCGGTCGGCCCGCACGAGCGGGGTCATCCCCGGGTCGAGCGAGACCCGGTCGGCCGGGTCCTGGCCCACGGGCAGCAGCGCGGCGTAGCGCCAGATGTTCTGCGGCCCGGCCTCGATCTGCTCCCGGGTCACCGCCCTCATCAGCTCGGGGTCGTAGTCGACCTCCAGCGGGCCGAAGCACTCGGCGCAGGCGTGCTCGGCGATGAGCCCGAAGGTGGCGCCGCAGTTGCGGCAGACCAGGCCCCGCGCGGGACACGGGGGGACCGGGCCACCGGCGGACGAGTCGGCCTGGAGAGATCCGGGAGCGGTCAGGGTCATGCGACGACTACCTCCTCATCTTCCCCGCGTCGGGCCGTCGAGCCGCGCGGGACGGAATTGGCACCTGCCGCTGCGCGGACGCGCGGACGGCGGTTGCCGGGGCTTCGTCGGGCCGTGTCCCTCTGCCCCTCTGGATGAGTGGAACGCGCGTCACTCTACCCGGCGGGGGTGCGCTCCCGGCGCACGGCCAGACTGCCCGGGTGGCCACGCGCATCGTCTACACCGACCTCGACGGCACGATGGTGGGCCCGCGCGGCTCCTTCTGGCACACGGCCGGCCGGGACCTCACCGCCGACCCGGCGGCCGCTCTGCTGGACCTGCACCGTGCCGGGGTGGCCCTCGTGCTGGTCAGCGGGCGGACGTTCGAGCAGGTCGTCGAGGCCGCGCGGATCTTCGCCGCCGACGGCGCCATCGCCGAGCTCGGCTCGGTGGTGAGCTGGGACGGCGGCCGGGCCACCCACCGGCTGACCGGCGAGCTGCCGGCGGAGTACGACGGCCGGACGCCGATGGACGTGATGGCCGAGACCGGCGTGGTCGAGGACCTGATCGCCCGGCACCCCGGCCGGCTCGAGTGGCACGCCCCCTGGCACGCGACGCACGAGACCGACGCGCTGCTGCGGGGCCGGGTCGACCCGCTCGCGGTGGACGCCGACCTCGCCGGGCGCGGCTTCGGCTGGCTCACGCTCAACGACAACGGGGCGATCCACCCGACGTCCCGGATGACGCTGGAGCCCGACGCCGCGCCGCCGCGGGTCTACCACCTCATGCCGCGCGGCATCTCCAAGGGCCTGGCGATCGCCTGGGACCTGCAGCGGCGCGGCGTCGACCCGGCCGAGGCGGTGGCGATCGGCGACAGCGTGAGCGACCTGGAGATGGCGCCGGCGGTGGGCCGGCTGTGGATCACCGCGAACGGGGCCGCCGTCGACGGGATGGCCGACCGCCTGGCCGCCGTCCCCAACGCCGCGGTGACCGACGCCCCCATGGGCGAGGGCTGGGCCCAGGCCGTCCGCGCGTCCCTGTAGCGGTCGAAGGACCCCGTCCCCCTCACGCCTCGCGAGCTCGGCGCGAGCCTCTGGACGGGGCCGAGGGCTGAGCGGCTACGACGTCACGTCTCGTCTCGAGAAGTGCCGGAAGGCGAGCGCCGTGAACACCGCCGCGTAGACCAGCGACTGCACCACGCCGCGGAACAGGTCCCCGGAGTCGACCGGCGTCTGCAGCAGGTCGGTCCAGGCGAACTCCTCCGCCGTGGGGAACCAGTCCCGGATCGACCCGAGCTGCTCCACCTGGTCGAGGATCGCGAACACGAACATCGTGAACACCGCCCCGCCGACCGCCGCCAGGGGCGCGTCGGTGACGGTCGACAGCCAGAAGGCCAGCGTCCCGACGACGAGCAGGTGGACGGCGAGGTAGCCGACCATCCCCGACAGCCGCAGCATCCCGTCGGCCTGGGAGAGCGTGACCCCGAGCGGCGTCTCGATCGCGTCGAAGCCGAAGGCGATCCCCCCGGCCACCACCGCCACGGCGGTGAGGACGACGAGCGCGCCCACCGAGAGCAGCAGCGCCGCGGCGAACTTCTGCCGCAGCAGCCGCATCCGGGGCACCGGCGTGGCCAGCGTGTAGCGCAGCGACCCCCACGAGGCCTCGCTGGCGACCGTGTCGCCGAAGAACAGCGCGTAGACGACGACCAGGAAGAAGCCCGTCGTCGCGAACAGGACGAACAGCGTGAAGTTCAGCCCGCTCGCGGTCGCGACGTCGACGAGGTTGAGCCGGCTGTTCTCCTGCGCGTCCTCCCCGGCCCCGAACTGGAGGGCGGCGATGAGGATCAGCGGCAGCGCCAGCATGAGCGCGAGCACGCCGAGGGTGCGGCGCCGCTTGAACTGCCGGCGCAGCTCCACCGACAGGCGCAGGGTGCGCTCGGGCCGGTAGCCGGCCACCGCGCCGGTCGGCTGCACGTGGTCGGCCGATGTGGTCACGTCGGTCACGAGCCCTCCCCCACCAGCGCCAGGAACGCGTCCTCGAGCCGTCGCCGCGGCGTGAACTGGTCGACCGCCACGTCGGCGGCGACCAGCGCCTGCAGCGCGTCGGCCCGGCTGGTGCCGGTGCCGAGGTCGGCGACCAGGCCGTCGTCGGCGCGCTCGACCGTGACGCCGGGCAGCGCCGCCAGGACGGCGACGGCCCGGTCGGCGTCGGCCTCGTCGGCCAGCCCCACGAGCACCGAGCCGCCGGTGCCCACGATCTCCTCGACGGTGCCCTGAGCGATCTTCTGCCCCTTGGCCATGACGACGACGTGGCTGCAGGTCTGCTCGATCTCGCTGAGCAGGTGGCTGGACACGATGACGGTCCGCCCGGTGGCCGCGTAGGAGCGCAGCACCTCGCGCATCGCGTGGATCTGCGGCGGGTCCAGCCCGTTGGTCGGCTCGTCGAGCACCAGCAGGTCGGGCAGGCCGAGCATCGCCTGCGCGATCGCCACCCGCTGTCGCATGCCCTGGCTGTAGCGGCGCACCGGCCGGTCGATGGCCGCGTCCAGGCCGGCGACCTCGATGGCCTCCTCCATGTGCGCGTCGGCGTCGGGCCGCCCGGTGGCCGCCCAGTACAGCCGGAGGTTGTCCCGGCCGGACAGGTGCGGCATCAGCCCGGTGCCCTCGACGAAGGACCCCAGCCGCGACAGCACCGGCTTGCCGGGGCCGGCGGCGTGGCCGAAGACGCTGATCCGCCCCTCGGTGGGCCGGATCAGGCCCATGAGCATCCGCAGCGACGTCGTCTTCCCGGCGCCGTTGGGGCCCAGCAGGCCCAGCACCTGGCCCCGCCGGACCTCGAAGGACAGGTCGCGGACGGCGACGAAGCCGTCCTTGTAGGCCTTGGTGACGCCCTCGAACCGCAGCGGCACGTCCTCGCCGTCGGGCTCGACCTCCGACACGCGGCGCCGCTGGCGGCGGCCCCACAGGCGGGCGGCCAGCCAGCCGAGCAGCGCCAGCCCGGCGAGGACCCCCAGCAGGACCCACCAGCGGGTCGCGCCGGAGTCGCCGACCGGGGTGCCCTCGACCTCGGGCACGGCGAGCACCGCGCCGTCGCCGTCGGCCAGCGCGACGGTGTAGACGGCCGGCTCGGCCGGCAGCGCGAAGGCCTGGTCGGTGGACGAGACCAGGACGCGCATGGTGTGCCCGGCCTCGAAGCGGTGCACGATGCCCGGCAGCGTGACGGTGACCTCGGTCGGCGCCGCGGGGTCGGTCGACAGCCCGGTCAGCTGCACCGGCGCCACCAGGCCGGCCGGCAGGGTGAGCCCGCCCTCGGGGGCGACGTCGTAGAGCTTGGCGAACAGCACCGCCGTGCCGGTGGGCGAGGAGACGGCGAGGTCCACGGTCGGCGCGCCGACCACCTCGACCGCCTCGTCCAGGGGCCGGCTGTCGAACGCGGCGAACTGGCCGGGGATCTCCACGGTCGCCCCGCCGAGCGCCGCGGTCACCGCGCCGAGCCCCGGGACGGTGGTCAACGCGGCCGGGGTGCCGCCGGCGGGGGTGACCACCGGCTGCCCCGGTCCGGACACCGGGACCGCGGTCCGCTCGGCCGGCTCCCCGCCGTCCAGTCCCGGGTAGGCGTCGGCGACGACGGTCCGGGCGGCGCCCCCGCCCTGCACCGTCAGGCCGGTGGTGGCGATGCCGGTGGGTGCGGGGAACTCGAACCCGGTGCCCGGGTCGCTGCCACGGGCGGGGTCGTCCTCGTCGCGCAGGTGCCAGGAGAACCAGCCGGCCACCTCGTCGCGGAGCCCGGCCGCGACCCGCGCGGCGGGCTGGTTGTCGTGGCCGCCGTCGAACCAGACGACGCGGACGGGGGTGCCGTTCGCGGCGATGCCGCGGGCGTTGGCGTCGGCCTGGCCGAGGCCGAACAGCGAGTCCTGCGTGCCCTGCACCAGCAGGGTCGGCGCCGTGATGCGGTCCAGCACACCGGCCGGGCTGCTCCGGTCCAGGATCGCGGCGATCTCGGGGGTGAGGGTGCCGGTGGCCGCGGCGTCCTGGTAGGCCGCGCAGACCTCGGCGCGGAACCGGCCGCAGGTCAGCGCCTGCTCGACCGCGGCGGGGTCGAGCGTGGCCGGGTCGACCGGGGGCTGCTCGGCCGCGCCGGCGTCGTCGGCTCCCCCGCCGCCGAGGGCCTCGAGCAGGCCGCCGGCGGTCGGCACCGAGCCGACGCCGAAGAACAGCCCCGACCACAGCCGCTTGTAGACCCCGCCGTCACCCTGCGGCGTGGCCGCGACCGTGGCGGCGTCGCCGGGGGCGCCGCTGGAGTCCGGGAAGAGCGCGGCGGTGAGGGAGTTCCAGGTGATCTGCGGGGCGATGGCGTCGACGCGGTCGTCGTAGGCCGCGCCCAGCAGCGACAGCGCCCCGCCGTAGGAGGCGCCGGCGACGCCCACCCGCGGGTCGCCCGGCGCGTCGAGCAGCACGTCGTCCCGCTCGGCGAGCAGGTCGAGCAGCGTGGAGAGGTCCGCCACCTCGTAGCGCGGGTCGTCCAGGCCGATCTGCCCGGTGCTGGCGCCGAAGCCCCGCGCGGAGAAGGTGAGGACGACGAAGCCGCGGCCGGCCAGGTCGCGCGCGTCGTCGGCGACCGAGTCCTTGCTGCCGCCGAAGCCGTGGGCGAGCACCACCGCGGGCGCCGGGTCGTCGGTTGTGGCGGAGCCGGGCAGGTGCAGCGTGGTGTCGAGCTCGACGGCGTCCGCGCCGGCGCCCGAGGGGACCGTCGCCTCCTCCGTGGTGACGTCCTCGGCAGCCGCGGCCGGCGCCGCGGGGAGCAGGACGAGGAGGGTCAGGGAGAGCAGGAGCGTGAGCAGGGCGGCGGACGCCGGCCGGGCGCCGGGGCGCGGGCGATGACGTACGTGCCCGCGGGGTGGGCGCACGCAGCGGCCAACGGACGGCGACACGATGGTGTTCCGCAGGTGCCCCGCGGGTGGATGCGTCAGGGCTGCCAGTCGCCGGCGGCCACCACGACGAGACCCGGGTCGGCCACGCCGGGCACCTCGAAGAAGCGGACCGCGACGTTGACCACCTCGGGGTGCAGCTCGTGCATCTGCTCGGCCGACCAGCGCTGCTCGTCGCTGTCCGGGCTGTAGAAGACGGTCGTGGTCGCGACGTCGCCGCCGTCGTACGCGCCGGCGGTGACCAGCTCCCAGCCGTCGGCGGTCAGGACGTCGGCGATGTCGCCGGCCAGCCCGTTGACGTTCGTCGCGTTGAGGACGGTCAGGCGGGTCCGGACGGGCGTGGCCGGCGCCTCGTCCACCGTCAGCGGGGTGACGTCCAGCGGGGGCAGGGCACCGCTGGTGACCACCGGCGCGGAGGCGGTGGGCGCGGCCTCCTGCTCGCTGTCCGAGGCCGGCTGGGTCTCCGGGGAGGCGAAGGAGTAGACGCCCAGGACCACGAGGGCGACGAGGACCACGGCGACGAGCGCGACCACGCCCCGGCGGCGGGCCGGGCGGGGCTCGTCCTCCTCGGTGCCGGGGACGCGTGGGCGGACGTGCGCCACGCCGTTCTTCCTCGCCTCGCGCCGGCGCTCCTCCTCGGCGGCCCGGCGCTCCTCGCGCAGCGCCGCCCGGCCCCCGACGACGCCCGTCTGCGCGCCGCTCGCGGGCTCCCGGTCCCGCGGTGTCCGCTCACGGGGGGCCTGCTCCCGCGGCGCCACCGTCTCCGGCGCCTCCGCCGGCGGCCCCTCGGGGACGACGGTCTCGGGGACGACGGTCCCGGGGGCGGCGGCCTCGGCGCGGCGGCCGCGGCCGACCTCCCGGTCCGGGATGGCGGTGGTCGCCGGCGCCGCCCCCTCCCCCGAGGGGCGGGTCCAGTCCCGGTACGCCGGGTTGCCCTGCGGCGAGACGGGGCCGGCCGGGGAACGGCGCGGCTCGGCGGCGGGCTCGCCGGTCGGGACGACGGTCGGCGGCACCTCGGGCGCGGCCGGGGACCCGTCGAGCCAGCCGCGATCCCAGCCGGGGGCCGAGACGTCGGGCAGCGGCGCCGAGGGGTGTTCGGTGGGGGCCGGGGACGGCACCGCCTGGAACGGCGCCACCGTGGTCCGCGGCCCGGCGGGGGCCGGGGCGGCCGCGACCGCCGGCGGAGCGGAGGCGGCCGCGGCCGCGGGGACGGCAGGGACCGCGACGGGTGGCCGGGAGCGGGTCGGCGCGGGCGGCTCGAACGGACGCTGCCGCGCCGACGACGCCGCGGCCGGACGAGCGGCCGCCGGCGGGCGGGCCGGGGCGGGCTCGGCGGCGCGGCCGGCCTCGGGCGCCCCGGGACGGGCGGTCCGCGGGGGGCGGCGGCCCGGGTCGACCCCGGCCGCGAGCAGCCCGTCGCGGCGGCGGTCGGCGCGGCTGCGGCCCGGCGTCGTGGGGTGGTCGCCCAGGTCCTCCGGGAGTTCCGCAGCCGACGGCGCCGGGGCGTCGGTCCGCCGACGGTTCATCGGGACCGCGGGTCTCCCCCGGTCCGTTCCGTCACCGCCTGGCGCGGCATGCCTCCCCACAGTGGTCGAGGCTAGACAACACGGTTGTCATTTCCCAGCAGGTGCGACGAACGACGCTGTCCGCGCGCGGCGCGCAGCCGCCGCAGACGGCGGACGAGGAGGGGGTCGGCCGCCAGTGCCGCCGGCTTCTCGACCAGCGCGTTCAGCGCCTGGTAGTAGCGCGTGGGGGCCTGGCCGAAGCGCTCGCGGATGGCCGTCTCCTTCGCGCCGGCGTGGCGCCACCACTGCCGCTCGAAGGCGAGCATCTCGTGCTCGCGCCGCGTCAGCGCGGCGCCGGGAGAGGCGGCCGTCTCGGGAGCGGGGAGGGCCGCCTCGGACTCGGGCGGGGTGACCTCGCCCCCCGGCGGGGAGACCGCGGAGGCTGGTTCGGGGTGCATCGGACGTCCTTCGGTCGGTGCGCGCGGGGAAGGGGCGCTGAGGCGACGGTAGTCCGGGGTACCGACGTTCTCGACGTCGTTCAGACCGGTGCGGGCACCGTGTCCGCCAGCCGGCGGCGGGCCCCAGCGCGGGCGTGCCGGAGGCTGTCGAGGCTGAACACGGCCAGGGCCACCCACACGATCACGAAGCCGGCCAGCCGCGCGGGCGGCATCGGCTCGTGGAACACGAACACCCCGAGGGCCAGCTGCATCAGCGGCGTCACGTACTGCAGCAGGCCGACGGTCGACAGCGGCACCCGGCGGGTGGCTGCGGCGAACAGCAGCAGCGGGATCGCGGTCGCGATCCCGGAGCTGAGCAGCAGCAGCGCGTGCCCCACGCCCTCGCTGCCGGCCGTCCCCTCGCCGCGCGCGTGCAGGACGACGAGGAAGGCCGCCGCAGGGACGAGCACGATCGCCGTCTCCACGAACAGGCCCGGCGCGGCCTCGACCCGGACGAGCTTCTTCATCAGGCCGTACAGACCGAAGCTGGCGGCCAGGGCGAGGGCGATCCACGGTGGCCGGCCGTAGTCGACGGTGAGGACCACGACCGCGACCGTGGCGATGCCGACCGCGACCCACTGGAGCGGCCGCAGCCGCTCGGCGAAGAACACGACGCCGAGCAGCACGCTGACCAGCGGGTTGATGAAGTAGCCGAGCGAGGTCTCCACGACGTGCCCGGAGTTGACCGCGACGACGAAGACCAGCCAGTTGACCGCGATGAGCAGCGCGGCCCCCGCGAGGATCAGCAGCGAGCGGCGGTCGGTGGCCGCCGCGCGCACGTGGGACCAGCGCCGGACGACGGTGAGCAGCAGCCCGACGAACAGCAGGGACCAGACGACCCGGTGGGCCACGATCTCCACGCCCCCGGCGGGCTCCAGCAGCCGGAAGTAGAGCGGGAAGACGCCCCACAGCAGGTAGGCCGCCAACCCGGACAGCACCCCGATCCGGCCCTCCTGCACGGCCGCACGCTACGCCGCCGGACGGCGGAGGTCGTGAGCCGGGCTCACGACCACTCCGGTCAGACCGTCTGGATGTAGTCGACGAGCTGCGCCCGCTCCTGCTCCAGCTCGTCGAGGCGGGCCTTGACCACGTCGCCGATCGAGACGATGCCGACCATGCGGTCCCCCTCGACCACCGGGACGTGCCGGATGCGGTGGTCGGTCATCGTGCGCGCGAGGTCGTGCACCGAGGCGGTCGGGACGCAGGTGCGCACCTCGGCGGTCATGACGGCCGAGACCGGCTCCTCCAGCAGCGCCGCACCCCGCTCGGGCAGCGCCCGGACGACGTCGCGCTCGGTGACGATCCCCTCGATGGCCCGCCCGTCCGGTGACACGACGAGCGCGCCGATCCCCCGCTCGGCGAGCAGGCCCAGGGCCGCGGAGACGGTGACGTCGCGCGGGACGGTCGCCACCTCCTGGCCCTTGCGACGGAGCAGCTGCGCGATCTGCACGGGAGCCTCCTGGGGTCGCGACGACGCCGCGAGTGTGCTGGACGTCACACTCGGCCCGCAACGGCACTCCCCCGCGCACGCCGGGAGGCCTACCGTCGGAGGCGTGCGTACACGGCACCCCGCGCCACCGGCCCCGCCCCGTCCCGGGCCCCTCCGGTGGCTCCGCTACGCCCTCGGCGGCGGGCTGCCCGAGCGGTTCGCGCCCTGGGTCCTGGCCGACACGACCGAGCCGGGCTGGGTCCGCCGCCACCTCGCCCGCGCGGTGGTCCAGATGCTCCCGCTCGTCGCGCTGTGCCTCGCCGTCCCGGTGCCGGTCGTCTACCGGCTGTCGGCGGCCCTGGGCGGCCTGCTGATCGGCCTGTCGTTCTCGCTGGCGTTCATGGTCGAGACGACCGAGCACCGGGTCGCCAAGGCCGGCTACCCCGCCGGCACCGCCGCCGCGCTGCGGGAGGAGCGGGTCGAGCGGGCCCGCGTCGAGCGGCGGGCGCCGTACCGGGTCGACGGGGCCGGCAGCTTCGACTGACGCCCCGCGGCCTCATCCCGACCGGGCGGGGTCCTCCTCCGACGGCGGCAGGTGCGTGCGCGCCCAGAGGGCGGCCGACGTGCGGTCGCGGACGCCGATCCGCTGGAACACGCTGCTCAGGTGGGCCTTCACGGTGCCCTCGCGGATCCCGAGGGCCCGCGCGATCTGCTTGTTCGCCATGCCCTGGCCGACCAGCCGCAGCACCTGCTGCTCCCGGTCGGTCAGCTCGGCCCCGGGGCCGGCGGCGGGGCCGGGCTCGCGGCGCGCGTGGAGGAGGGTGCGGGCGACCCGGGGGTCCAGCGGTGAGTGCCCCCGCGCCGCCGAGCGGATGGCCTCGAGGATCACCGACGGCTCGGTGTCCTTGAGGACGTAGCCGATGGCGCCGGCATCCAGCGCCTCGGTCACGCGGGGCGCGTCGGAGAACGAGCTCAGGACCAGGACGGCGACGTCGGGGTGCTCCTCGGTGATGCTGCGGGTCGCGGCCACGCCGTCCAGGACGGGCATCGAGAGGTCCATGAGGACCACCTGCGGCGACGCCGTCGCCAGCGCCTCGAGCGCCTGCGCCCCGTCGGACACCTCGCCGACCACGCGCATGTCGTCGGCGGAGCCGATCACCCCGCGCAGGCCGGCCCGGACCAGCGCGTGGTCGTCGACCAGGAGGACGTCGATCACGGCAGCGGGACCTCCATGCGCAAGTGTGTGCCCGCACCGGGCGCGGTCCGCACATCGAGGCGTGCACCGGCCGCCCCGGCCAGGTCGGTGAGCGTGCTCAGCCCCAGGTGCGCGCCGCGGGGTCCGGCCAGCGTGGCCGCGAGGTCGAAGCCGACGCCGTCGTCGCGGACCTCCAGGACGGCGGAGCCGGCCGACCTCGTCAGGGTGATCTCGACGACGGAGGCCCCGGCGTGCCGGGCCACGTTCTGCAGCGCCTCCTGGGCGGTGCGGAAGAGCACCGTCGCCGCCTCGAGCGGGAGACGGAGGTCGTCGGGCACGAGGACGCGGACGTCGGTCCCGCGCAGGCGCAGCCGGGCGGCCAGGTCCTCCAGCGCCGAGGCCAGTCCGGCCCGCTCCAGGTTCGGCGGGTGGATCTCCACCAGCAGCGACCGCAGCGACCGCGCGGAGCCGCGCAGCGCGGCCGCCGCCTCCGCCAGGACGCCGGCGACGTCGGCCGGCGAGCACCGGCCCGAGGTCGCGCGCACCTGGTCGGCCGCGCCGGCCACCAGCAGCGCGGCCGCCGAGACGTCCTGCACGATCCCGTCGTGCAGGCTGCCGGCGATGCGCCGCCGCTCCTCGCCGGACGCGTCCAGCGCCCGCGCCTGCAGCGCCTCCCGCTCGCGCTGCTCGGCGCGCAGCCGGGCCACCATCCGCCGGACGAGCGGGACCTGGACGGCCAGCAGGGCCAGCAGCACCGTCAGCGTGATGGGGGCGAACCGCAGCCAGATGTCGGACTGCCGGGCCGTCGCGGCCGAGTAGGTGGCGTGCGTCTCCAGGAGCAGCGCCTGCCCGCCGGGGGTGTGGATGCGCCGGTAGATCTCCAGGGTCTCGCCGGCCGACCGGTCGAACCGGTTCTCGGGGCGGCTGAAGTCGGTGCGCTCGGCGCGGGTGACGCCGTCCTGCAGCGTCCGGCGGTGGTCCGAGCTCAGCTCGAACTCCCCGCCGATCAGGCCCGGGTCGTCGGAGTACACGATCCGGTCGTCCGGCGCCCAGATCTTGACGTGCCGGACGTCGGCCGAGGCCAGCCGGTCGACGTCGATCGCCTCGTCGAGCGCGGCGACGGCCGCCGGGTCGTCGTCGAGCAGCCCCTCCTGGAGGTTCGGCACCACCAGCAGCGTCGCCAGCAGGTCCGTCGCGCGACGGGCGTCGGCGATGGCCTCGGCGGTGGCCGCCTGCCGGCCCGCCCACACCGCGCCCGCGACGAGGAGGGCCACGGCGAGCAGGTTCGCGAGCACGAACCGGCCGACCACGTGCCGCGCCGTGGGGTCCCCGGACCCTCCGCGGGCAGTCGTCCGCCCCTCGACGAGGCTCGTCCAGCCCGGGTCGGCAGCGTCCGACGGCGGCCGCACCAGCCGGGCCCCCGGAGCCGATCCCATGCCGCCTCCACCTGCGCCCCGCGTCCCCGTCGCCACCCCGTCCCGGTCCTCGCGGCCGGGGGGTGGGTCAGGTGGTTGTGCCACCTGGCCGCCCCGCGCGCAAGAGGCCGACGCACGGCGACGCCGCAGGAGGGGCGGTCACCGGTAGCGGACCGGGCTCTCGTCGACGTGCGGTGACGGGGGGCCGCCGGGTCCCGCGGCCGGTGCCGGGTGCCCGTTCTGCCCCAGCTCGGCCGCCGCCGCGGCGCTCCAGGCGGTGCCGCCGGCGGCGACGGCCCGGACCCGGTCGGGCAGTTCCTCGGGGTTCTCCTCCTTGAGGAGGTACCCGGCGGCACCCAGGGCCCGCGCCTCGCGGACCGTCGCCGGCGTGAGGGCGCCGGTGAGGATGACGACCCGCGTCTGCGGGCGGGCGGCCAGCAGGACGTTCGTCGCCTCGAGACCGTCCATGACCGGCATCTTCACGTCCATCAGGACGACGTCCGGCTCGGTGCGCTCGGCGGCCTCCAGCACCTCGCACCCGTCGGTGCACTCCGCGACGACCTCGATGTCGGACGACATCGAGAACAGGTCCACGAGCGCCATGCGGATCAGCTTGTGGTCGTCGGCGATGAGGACCCTGATCGCCATCGGTGCTCCCTCCTCCCGGTCGGCCGTGCCGGCCCCGCACCCGCTGCCCTGTCCACGATGACCGCTGCGGCGGCGCACGGCGGCCCGGGGACGGGGGGATCCGCCCTCCCCAATAGACGGGATGGCCCGCGGGTCGCGCAATCGGACGACAGTCGTACGCCCCTCGCCCGTCCGGCGGGCTGCCCGTCCGGCGGGCTCAGCGCGGCACCCGCAGCCGGACCGTCGTCCCTTGACCGGGGGCCGTGGAGAGCTCGAGCGTGGCCCCGGCCGCCTCGGCCACGTCGCCGAGCACGCGCAGGCCGAAGGAGCCGTTGCCGTCGGCCGACGCCGTCCCCAGGTCGAAGCCGTCCCCGTCGTCGCTGATCTCCATCGTGATGTGCCCGTCCCGCTGGCTCACCGCCACGACCGCGTTCCCCGCGCCGGCGTGCTTCACGACGTTCTGCAGCGACTCCTGCGCCACGCGGAACAGCAGTCCGGCCGTCTCGGGCGGCGGGTCCAGACCCGGCGGCAGCTCCACCCGTGTCCGCACGCCGCGCGACTCGACGCGGGCGGCGAGGTCCTGGAGCGCGGCCGCCAGGCCGGCGTCGGCCAGGTGGGGCGGGTAGATCTCGATCATGAGGGTCCGCAGCGACGTGACCGACGACCGGACGGCGCCCGTGGCGGCGCCGAGGTCGGCGAGGAGCTCCTCGTCGTCGGGCCGGCGGTCGGTCCCCGCGGCGATCCGGTCCAGTGCCCGCGACATGATCAGCGGCGCGGCGGAGAGGTCCTGCACCACGCCGTCGTGCAGGTCGCCGGCGATCCGCCGGCGTTCGCGCGCCGAGGCCTCCACCGCCCGGGCCGAGGACCGCAGCCGCTCGGTGTCCCCGGCCCGCACCGCCCGGATCATCCGGTGCGCCAGCGGCACCTGGAGCGCGAGCAGGACCAGCAGCGCCGCCGCCGTGATCGGGGCGAAGTGCAGCAGGATGTCGCGCTGGCGCTCGGTGACCTCGTCGTAGCGGAAGTACGCCTCGAGGAGCAGCCGCTCACCCGACTGCGCGGCGACGGTCCGGTAGACCTCCAGCAGCTGCCCGTCGGCGCGCTCGAACTCGTTCTCGTCGTCACCGAGGTCGGTGAACTCGGCGCTCATGTGCCCGTCGCGCATCGTCTCGACCTGGTACTCCCCGGCCGGGAAGGAGCGGCCCACCAGCCGCTCCTCGTCGGAGTAGACGATCTCCTCGTCGGCGTTCCAGATCTTCACGCGGACGACGGCGGCGTCGCGCAGCTCGCCCTCGACCACCGCGTCCAGCCGGTCGATGGCCCGCTGGTCCCCGGCGAGGAAGGCGTCGTCCAGAGCGGGCTGCACCAGCAGCGTCGCGATGAGGTCGGTGGTGGTGCGGGCGTCGGCCAGCGCCTGGTTGCGGGCGGCCACGTGGCTGGCCCACACGCTGCCGGCGAGCAGGAGGACGCAGGCGACGACGTTCGCCACGGCGAACCGGGTGAGCACGCGCCGGACGGTGGGCAGGGACCTCCGCGGCGAGTCCGTCCCCGGCCCGACGAGGCGGGTCCAGGCCGTCGACCCTCCCGCCGACGGCTGATCCGGCCCTGCGCTCCGTTGCGCGGTCACGGTGTCCCTCCCGGAACGTCGCTGCCGCGGCCGATCGGCCCCGGTCGTCGATCCGGCTCCAGGCACTCGTGCGGATCACCAGCATCGTCGGTGAGCCCGCGTGATCGCGGGAATCCCCGAAGCAGGGGGTGTGAGCAGGCAAGACGCGACAGGCGGTGCCACGGGGCAGCGGCGCGCGGGGGTGGAGCCGACGAGGGGACTCGAACCCCTAACCGCCCGATTACAAGTCGGGTGCGCTACCAGTTGCGCCACGCCGGCGGAACGCGGGGACGGGTCCCCGGGCACGAGGATAGGGACGGCGCCCGCGCCGCCGGCGGGCGCGGGGTCGGCGGTCAGGCGGCGTCGGTGCCCGCGGTGCCCGCGCGCAGGTAGCGCGCGGGGTCGGTGGCCGACAGCGGCCCCGCGGCCAGCCAGCGGGCGAAGCCGGCCGGGTCGCGCCGCTCCAGCTCGTCGAGGACCGCCTCGCGCCGGCGGACGATCGCCTGGCGGGCGCGCGGGTCCAGCCGCGACGACAGCGCCGCCGACGTCATCGTCCACTCGCGCCCGAGAGCATCGAGCGGCAGCTCGCTCAGCGGGGCGGCGGTCGCGGGACCACCGGCCACGTTGCCGGTGACGACGGCCGGCCGGGCGATCGGCGTGGTGGCCGTGGGCGGAGCCGGGCGGGCGGCCGCCGGGGGGACCGCCGGCCGGGTCACCGGCGGCGCGGCCGGGACCTGCCTGCCCGGGCGGGTGCGCGCCATCCAGACCGCGAGGCCGACCACGCCGCCCACCGCGCCGACCAGCGTGGTGACCAGGGCGCCGGCGATCGCCGCGACCCCCGAGAGCACGAGCAGCCCCAGCACGGTCCAGCCCGCGGTCTGCCAGGTGGCGTCCAGGGTGGTGCGCAGGTCGTCGTCCGAGGCCTCGCGGGCGATGCCGGCGGCCAGCGCCCCGGCCACGACGGCGCCCAGCCCGACGGCCAGCAGGCCGGCCGGGCGCAGGGAGAGGCCGCCGACCAGGGCGAGCCCGCCGACGACGACGAGCCCCACGCAGGCGAGGCAGCGGACGAGCAGACCGCGAGACGACACGGGAACGGCCTCCGGGACGGACGAACAGGTGGGTGCAGCGGTACCACCGGGGTCCGCACGCGGCGGCCCACTACCCACGTGTCGCCGGGTCGCACACCGCGCGGACGGCGTGTCGTCCCGCGGTGTGTCGTCCCAGGGACCTCACAGCCCCCGTCCAGCGCGGCCCGAGGCAGCGCGCCGACCGTGGTCCCCGGAGCAGCGGACGGCTGCGCCGGAGGAGGAGATCCAGATGGACGAGCAGGACCCCCGGGACGCGACCGGGCACGGCGGGCAGCACCCCCTCGGCGGCCGGGCGCCGCAGGGGCAGGTCCCCCCGGCGTGGAGCCCTCCGGCTCCCCCGCCCCCGCCGACGCCGACCTGGTACGGCGCGGCCCACCCGGGCGGGCCGGTCCCGGCCCAGCCGGTGCACCCCACCGCGCCCCCGCCCGCCCCGCTCCGGGCGGCGCCCGCGCGCCGGGCCGGCCGGCTGCGGCTGGGCGTGGCGATGCTCGCCGCCGGGGCCCTCGTCGGCGGCGGTGCCGGGGCCGGCGTGGTCGCGCTGGCCGAGGACGGGAACGGCGGCGGGAGCACGCCCGTCGCCGCGCAGGCGGTCACGATCACCGACCCGGAGAACGCCACCGCCGTCACGGCGGCCGCGGCCAAGGCCACACCGAGCGTCGTCACCGTGTACGTGAGCAGCGGGTCGTCCAGCGGCAGCGGGTCGGGCGTCGTCCTGACCTCGGACGGCTACGTCGTCACCAACAACCACGTGGTGACCCTCGACAGCAGCACCGACACCGCGACCGTCCAGGTCCGCACGTCCGACGGCACGCTGTACGACGCCACCGTCGTCGGCACCGACCCGACCTCGGACCTGGCCGTGCTGAGGCTGGACGGCGCGAGCGACCTGACCCCGGCCGAGTTCGCCGACTCCGACGAGGTGCAGGTCGGCGACCTCGCCGTCGCCATCGGCGCGCCGCTGGGGCTGTCGGACACGGTGACCGACGGGATCGTCAGCGCGACCGACCGCGCCGTGGCCACCGGCTCCACGCAGGACGACGCCACCGTCATCGACGCGCTGCAGACCGACGCCGCGATCAACCCCGGCAACTCCGGCGGCGCGCTGGTCGACGCGGCCGGCCAGGTGATCGGCATCAACACCGCGATCGCGACGGTGGCCTCCGGGGCGCCGGGGCAGTCGGGCCAGAGCGGCAACATCGGCGTCGGGTTCGCGATCCCGAGCAACACCGCGCAGCGGATCGCGGAGGAGATCATCGCCGACGGCACCGCCGACACCACCTACCTCGGGGTCAGCGCACGGACCGACGGCAGCGAGGAGGTCGGCACCGGCGCCCAGGTGGTCTCGGTGCAGCCCGGCTCCCCCGCCGCCGCGGCGGGCCTGGCCGCCGGCGACGTGGTCACCGCCGTCGGGGACCGCCCGATCACCACCTCGACCGAGCTGACCGCGGCCGTCCGCGGCCACGCGCCCGGCGAGCAGGTGACGCTGACCGTGGAGCGCGACGGGCAGACCACCACGGTCGACGTGACGCTGGGCACCGCCACCGGCTGAGGACGGACCCCCTCGCCCCCCGCCGCTCGCGGGCTCGCGGCGGGACCCGGCGAGGGGGCCATAGGCTCGATCCGTGCCGGCACCCCGCCCGTCCGCGCCCCTCGCGGGCTCACTCGACGACCCGCAGCGGGCGCGGGACCTGGCCCGGATGAAGCGCCTGGCCACCGGGCTGTTCCTGGCCGCCGCCGTCGTCTTCCTGGCCTGCGTGCTCATCGGGGAGGACGGCGGCGCCTGGGTCGGCTACGTGCGGGCCACCGCCGAGGCCTCGATGGTGGGGGCGCTGGCCGACTGGTTCGCCGTCACCGCCCTGTTCCGGCACCCGCTGCGGCTGCCGATCCCGCACACGGCGATCATCCCGCGCAAGAAGGACCAGATCGGCGCGAGCCTGGGCACCTTCGTGCAGGAGAACTTCCTGACCCGGGCGGTGGTCGAGGAGAAGCTGGCCACCGTCGACGTCCCGGGCCGGCTGGGCGCCTTCCTCGCCGCCCCCGGGCGGGCCGAGCGGCTCTCCGGGGACGCCGCCGCGGCGCTGTCCGGCGTGACCGACCTGCTCCGCGACGAGGACGTGCAGCCCGCCGTCGCGGCGCTGGTCGACCGCAAGCTGCACGAGACGCCGGCCTCCCCGGTGCTGGCCCGGGTGCTGGAGCTGGTGGTCGACGGCGACCGGCACCAGGAGGTGCTCTCGGCGGCGCTGCGGTACATGGCCCGCTTCCTGGAGGAGAACCGCGTCGTCTTCCGCGCCCAGCTCGGGGACGCCTCGCCGGCGTGGGTGCCCGACTGGGTCGACGACCGGGTGTTCAACCGGGCCTTCACCGGGGTGCAGCAGTTCCTGGAGGAGGTCGGCGACGACCGGCACCACGAGCTGCGCCGGGTCTACGACGCCCGGCTGCGGGCCTACGTCCAGGCGCTGCGCACCGACCCGGCCACCCAGGCACGGGTCGAGGAGTTCAAGAAGGACCTGCTGGAGCACCCGGCCATCCGCACCTGGTCGGGGTCGCTGTGGACCAACGCCAAGAACTCGTTCCTCGCGGCCGCGGCCGACCCGGACTCCGAGCTGCGGGCCCGGGTCACCGCGCTGATCCGGGACGCCGCCCGCCTGCTGCAGACCGACCCGACCGCGCGCGAGCTGGTGCAGCGGCAGAGCCGGCGGGCGGCCGGCTACCTGGTCGAGCGCTTCTCCGGCGACCTGGCCGACGTCGTGGGCAGCACGGTCGCCCGCTGGGACACCGAGGAGACCAGCCGGCGCATCGAGCTCCAGGTGGGCCGGGACCTGCAGTTCATCCGGATCAACGGCACCGTCGTCGGCGGCCTGGCCGGGCTGGTCATCTACACCCTCGCCCAGCTCATCGGCTGAGCCGGAGCCCCGGGGCGCGCAGCGACGGCACGGGGACTCGTCCGACGTGCCGGCACCTGCCACGCTGTGGTCGTGACCGAGTCCAGATACCGCCTCCCCGAGGACGAGTTCCACGCCGGTGCCCGGGTGCCGGTGGAGGAACAGGTCGAGGTGCAGTCGGAGCCGGTGCCGCCACCCGCCGAGTGGCGCGGCGACGCGATGCCGTGGGCCGACGGCGGCTCCGGGGACGCCGACGGCGACTGACCGCGCCCTGGCTGGGCCGCGTCAGCGCCGGGCGGCGCCCGCCGCGTACAGCGCGATGCCGGCGGCGACGCTGACGTTGAGCGACTCGGTGTCGCGGGCGATCGGGATGCGGACGACGACGTCGCAGCGCTCGCGCACCAGCCGGGACAGCCCGGTGCCCTCGGCACCGACCACGAGCGCCACCGGGTCGGCGAAGCCGTCGAAGTCGTGCAGGTCGACGTCGCCGTCGCCGGCCAGGCCCACGGTCTGCAGCCCGGCGTCCTGGTAGGAGGCCAGCGCCCGGGCGAGGTTGACCGCGCGGGCCACGGGCAGCCGCGCGGCGGCGCCGGCGCTGGTGCGCCAGGCGGAGGCCGTCATCCCGACCGAGCGCCGCTGCGGCACGACGACCCCGTGCGCGTCGAACGCCGCGGCCGACCGGACGACGGCGCCGAGGTTGCGCGGGTCGGTGACGCCGTCCATCGCCACGACCAGCGGCGGCCGGCCGGAGTCGCGGGCGAGGTCGAGCAGGTCGTCGGGGTGGGCGTACTCGTAGGGCGGCACCTGCAGGCCGATCCCCTGGTGGAGCGCGCCGCCGGACATCCGGTCGAACTCGGCCTTGCCGACCTCGAGCAGCGGCAGCCCGCGGTCGGCGGCCAGCGTCAGCGCCTCGGTGATCCGCTCGTCGGTGCGCCCGGCGTCGGTGACCACGTACAGCGCCGTCGCGGGGATCTCCGCGCGCAGGGCCTCCACGACCGGGTTGCGGCCCAGCAGCAGCTCCGGCGTCTCCTCTGCCCGCTGGCGGCTGCGGTCGCGCTCGGCCCGGCGGCGGGCGTCGGCCTGCGCCTTGCGCTGCGCCGGGTGGCCCTTGCGCATCTCGGCCGGCGGGGTGGCCCCGCGGCCGGCCAGCGAGCGGCGGTTCTTGCCGCCGGTGCCGGCGGTCGCGGTCTTCTTGCCGGCGCCGCTGCTGCGGCCGCGGCGCTGACTGTTGCCGGCCATCAGCGGCTCAGCTCCCATCGGGGTCCGGCCGGGGTGTCCTCGACCTGCACACCGAGGGCGGTGAGCTGGTCGCGCACCGCGTCGGCGGTGGCGAAGTCCTTGCGGGCGCGGGCGGCCTGCCGCTGCTCGAGCGCCAGCCGCACGAGGCCGTCGGTGACCTCGGCCAGCCGGTCGTCGGCGCCGCCGGCCGCCGCCCAGTGCGGGTCGAGCGGGTCCAGCCCGAGGACGGCGAGCATCCCGCGCACGGCGGCCAGCGCCCCGGCCGCCGCCTCGTCGTCCCCCCGGTCCAGGGCGCCGTTGCCGTCGCGGACGGTGTCGTGCACGACCCCCATCGCGGCCGAGGTGCGCAGGTCGTCGTCCATGGCGGCGTCGAAGGCCGCCGGGCGCCCGGCCGGCCCGACGTCCCCCACGCGCTCGACGGCCCGCCGCACGAAGGACTCGACCCGCCGGTAGGCGACGCCGGCCTCCTGCAGGGCGGCGTCGGTGAACTCGATGGTCGACCGGTAGTGCGGGGTCACCAGGTAGTAGCGCAGCTCGACCGGCCGCACCCGCGTGACGACCTCGTCGACCAGGGCGGTGTTGCCCATCGACTTGCTCATCTTCTCGCCGCCGAGGGTCACCCAGCCGTTGTGCACCCAGTAGCGGGCGAAGCCGTCACCGGCGGCGCGGGACTGCGCCTGCTCGTTCTCGTGGTGCGGGAAGCGCAGGTCCAGCCCGCCGCCGTGGATGTCGAACTCGGCGCCGAGGTAGCGCCCGGCCATCGCCGAGCACTCCAGGTGCCAGCCGGGCCGGCCGCGGCCCCAGGGGGTCGGCCAGGACGCCGTCTCCGGCTCCCCCGGCTTCGAGCCCTTCCACAGCGCGAAGTCGCGCGGGTCGCGCTTGCGGTCGTCGGTGTCGGTGTCGGCCGCCGGCTGCAGGTCGTCGACGCGCTGTCCGGTCAGGGCGCCGTAGTCGGCGAAGGAGCGGACGTCGAAGTAGACGTCGCCGTCGACCGCGTAGGCGTGCCCGCGCTCGATCAGCCGCTCCATGAGCTCGACCATCTCCGGCACGTGGCCGGTCGCCCGCGGCTCGTAGGTGGGCGGCAGCACGCCGAGGACGTCGTAGGCGCGGGTGCAGGCCAGCTCGTTCTCGTAGGCCCAGGCCCACCACGGCACGCCGTGGGCCTCGGCCTTGGCGAGGATCTTGTCGTCGATGTCGGTGACGTTCCGGACCAGCGTCACGCGGTGCCCGGTGGCGGTCAGCCAGCGGCGCAGGACGTCGAAGTTCAGCGCGGCGCGGACGTGCCCGACGTGGGGCGGCCCCTGCACGGTGAGCCCGCAGACGTACATCGAGACCTCACCCGCGCGCAGGGGCTCGAAGTCTCGGACCGCGCGGGCGGCGGTGTCGTGCAGGCGCAGGCTCACCGCGCGGATTCTACGGAGCCCGGCGCGCCGGTCACCCGCACCACCAGCGCCGTGGCCACCGCCGCCCGGCCCTCGCCGCGCCCGACCAGCCCCAGCCCGTCGGTCGTGGTCGCCGTGACGCTCACCGGGGCGCCCAGCGCCGCCGACAGCACGGCCTGCGCCTCGGCCCGGCGCGAGCCGAGCTTCGGGGTGGGGGCGATCAGCTGCACCGACGCGTTGCCCACCGCCCAGCCGGCCGCCGCCAGCACCTCGCGCACGTGCTCCAGCACGGCCGCGCCGCGCGCACCGGCCCAGCGGGGGTCGTCGGTGCCCAGCAGGCCGCCGATGTCGCCGAGTCCTGCCGCGGCGAGGACCGCGTCGGTCAGCGCGTGGGCCACGACGTCGCCGTCGGAGTGCCCGGCGCAGCCGTCGGCGCCCGGCCACGGCAGCCCGGCCAGCCAGCACTCGCGTCCCGGCTCGACCGGGTGCACGTCGACGCCCGTGCCCACCCGCGGCAGCTCGGGGAGGCTCACCGGCCGACCTGCAGCTCGGCGAGCGCGAGGTCGTGGGCCACGGTCACCTTGGCCGCCCGCTCGTCCCCGGCGACGGTGCCCACGGGGACGCCGGCCGCCCGGACCACGGCGGCGTCGTCGGTGAGCTCGGCGCCCTCGGGCAGCGCCGCGTAGGCGGCGGCGAGCGCGGCGCGGTCGAACCCCTGCGGGGTCTGCACCCGGCGCAGCGCGGCGCGGTCGGGAGCCGCGGTGACGGTGCCCTCGGCGTCCACCACGACCGTGGTGTCGACGACCGGGAGCACCGGGACGACGGCCGGGGCCCCGGCGGCCAGCGCCGCGAGCACCCGGGCGACGACGTCGGGCGGGGTCAGGGGGCGGGCCGCGTCGTGCACGAGGACGGCGTCGGCACCCGGGTCGGCCGCGCCCAGGGCCGCCCGCACCGACGCGGTGCGGGTGGCGCCGCCGTCGACCAGCCGGGTCACGGCGGGCAGGACACCCGCGAAGGCCGCGCGCTCCGCGGCGGGGACGGCGACGACGACCTCGTCCACGCCGCCGTCGAGCAGGGTCGCGACCGCCCAGGCCACGAGCGGCCGGCCGCCGAGCGGGACCAGCGCCTTCGGGCGGTCGGCCCCCAGACGCAGACCACTCCCGGCCGCTGCGACGATGCCGACAGCGTGCACGGGAGTGGTCCGGGAGTACTACGGGCTGAGCGCGGGGCTGGCGCTCAGCTGGCGAGGACCTCGTCGAGGAGCACCTCGGCCTTGTCCTCGTTGGTGCCCTCGGCCAGGGCCAGCTCGCTGACGAGGATCTGGCGGGCCTTGGACAGCATGCGCTTCTCGCCCGCGGACAGGCCGCGGTCCTTGTCGCGCCGCCACAGGTCGCGCACGACCTCGGCGACCTTGTTCACGTCGCCGGAGGCCAGCTTCTCGAGGTTGGCCTTGTACCGGCGGGACCAGTTGGTCGGCTCCTCGGTGTGCGGCGCGCGCAGCACCTCGAAGACGCGGTTCAGCCCGTCCTGGCCGACGACGTCACGGACGCCGACGATCTCTGCGTTGTCGGCCGGGACGCGCACGGTCAGGTCACCCTGGGCGACCTTGAGCACGAGGTAGGCCTTCTCTTCGCCCTTGATGACGCGAGTCTCGATCGCCTCGATCAGAGCGGCACCGTGGTGCGGGTAGACGACGGTCTCGCCGACAGTGAAGCCCATGTGGATGTGACCCCTTTCGCTGTCCACAGCCTACCACGGCAGACTGCCCCCGGGGACGGCTCGCGATCGGCAAAGCCGCAGGTCAGGAGCCACATGGAGTACCCGGGAGGGGTTGACAGAGGCATGGTCGGTGTGCCTGCGGGGCCTGCCCGGAGGGTCCCGTCGGCCCGGGCGCTGGTGCTCGCGACGCACCCCGGCCCGGCCGTCGCGGTGACGACCGTGGCCACCCTGCTGGCCGTCGCCGCGGGGGTGCCGGCGGGGCGGGTGGTGCTGGTGTGCCTCGCCGTCCTCGCAGGTCAGGCGTCCATCGGGTGGAGCAACGACTGGCTCGACGCCGACCGCGACCGGGCCGTCGCACGGGCCGACAAGCCGGTCGTGCAGGGCGCCGTGGACCCCGCTCTGCTGCGCTCGGCGGCGCTGGCGAGCGTCGTCCTGGCCGTCGTCCTGTCGCTGCTGCTGGGCGTCGCGCCCGGCCTGCTGCTGCTGGCGCTCGTGGCGAGCGGGTGGGCCTACAACGCCGGCCTGAAGCGCACGGCGGCCTCCGCCGTGCCCTACGTGACCGGCTTCGGGCTGCTGCCGGCCGGCGTCGTCGCCGCGGCACCGGGCACGCCGGCGGCGCCCTGGTGGCTGGTCGCCGCGGGCGGCGCGCTCGGGGCCGCGGCCCATCTCGCCAACGTCGCCCCCGACATCGAGGAGGACCTCGCCACCGGCGTGCGGGGACTGCCGCACCGGATCGGCGCGGCCGCCTCGGCGGTGACCGGCGCGGTGCTGCTGTTCGGCGCCTCGCTGGTGCTCGTGCTCGCCCCCGAGGGGCCGCCGACGGCGGCCGGGTGGGCCGCGCTGGCCCTCGCCGTGCCCGCCGTCGCCGTGGCGGCGCTGTCCGGGACGGCACGCTTCCGCCGGCTCGCCTTCCCGGCGGTGATGCTGCTGACGGTGCTGGACGTCGTCCTGCTGCTGCTGGGCGGCGCCGCGCTCACCTGACCGGGCGGTCGGCGGCGAGGACCAGCGCGCCGCTGGGGCAGGCCCGGACCGCCTCCTCCACGGCGGCCCGGTCGTCCTCCGCCGGCCGGCGCACCTGCAGCACGCCGTCGTCGTCGAGCTCGAAGACGTCCGGTGCGACCACCTCGCACACCCCGCTGGCCAGGCACCGGTCCCGGTCGACCAGGACGCGTCTCACCTCGCTCCCCTCAGCGTGGCCGGCAGCCGCTTGAGCCCGTTGACGAAGGACGACTGCAGCCGGGCCGGCGGGCCGGTGACCTCGAGGTCGGGCAGGTGGTCGAAGATCGCCCGGAACGCCACCCGGATCTCCCGGCGGGCCAGGTGCGCGCCGAGGCAGAAGTGCGGGCCCTTCGAGCCGAAGCCGACGTGCGGGTTGGGGTCGCGGGACAGGTCGAAGCGGTGCGGCTCGGCGAAGACGGCGGGGTCGCGGTTGGCCGCGGCGTAGAAGAGCAGGAACTTGGTACCCGCCGGGAAGCGCTCGCCGGAGAGCTCGACCTCCTGGGTGGCGGTCCGGCGCATCCAGGTGATCGGGCTGGTCCACCGCACGATCTCCTCGACCGCGGTCCGGTCCAGCCCCGGGTCGGCGGCCCACCGGTCCCGCTGCGCGGGGTGATCGGACAACGCCAGCACGCCCTGGGAGATGGCGTTGCGGGTGGTCTCGTTGCCGGCGACCAGCAGCAGGATGAAGAAGCTGGCGATCTCCTGGTCGGTCAGCCGCTCGCCGTCGACCTCGGCGTTGACCAGAGCGGTCGTGAGGTCGTCGGCCGGCCGGCTGCGGCGCTCGACGGCCATCCGGGTCATCAGCCCGGCCAGCAGCTCCCCTGCGGTGAGGAACGCGGCGACGGCGTGCTCCTCGCTCTCGATGAGCTCGGGGTCGCCACCGGAGAGGATCACGTTCGACTGCTGGAGCACCATCGCCCGGTCGCCGTCCGGCACGCCCATCAGGTCGCAGATGACCCGCAGCGGGATGGGGGCGGCCAGGTCGGCGACGACGTCGATCCTGCCGTCGCCGGCCTCGGCGGTGCGGCGGGCCCGGGTCACGACGTCCTCGGCCACCGCCTGCACCGAGCCGACCAGGCCCTCCAGGATCCGCGGGGTGAAGGCCTTGGCCACGATCCGCCGGATCTTGGCGTGCCTCGGGTCGTCCATGCTGATCAGCGAGCCGTAGAACTCGTTGAGGTCCGGCGGCATGTCCTGGATCGACACGGCGCCCGCGCCGGAGGAGAACAGGTCGGGGCGGCAGCTGATCGCCTCGACGTCGGCGTAGCGGGTCACCGCGTGGTAGCCCGGCCCGACCGGCAGGTAGGGGATCACCGGCTCGGCGAAGAAGGCGAAGGGCGCCTCGGCGCGCAGCAGGTCCAGGACCGCGTGCTTCTCCTCCGGCGGCCGGGCCCAGAACTCCCGGTCGGAGAGGTCGATGGCCTCGAGCCCGGGCGGGGGGCCGGGCGGGACGACGGTGCTGGACAACGGGCCTCCCGGGGTCGGTGCGCGGGCCGCTCCACCGTGGCGCGCGTCACACCGGCGGTCAAGCCACTCGGCACCGGCGGGTCCGGCGCGGGGCCGGGCGGGGTGCCCGGCCCCGCCCCGGCTCAGCGGCGGCCGCCGCCGTTCCCGTTCCCGCCGTTGCCGTTCCCGCCGTTGCCGCCGGCGTTGCCGTTCCCGCCGGCGTTGCCGTTGCCGTTGCCGTTCCCGTGGCCGGCGTTGGCGCCGCTGCCGGTGCTGCCGGCCGTGGTGCCGCTGTCGGCGGTCGGCGCGGGGGCCGGCGCCGGGGCCGGCGCGTCGTCGGTGCCGTCCTCGACCGGCCCGTCGACCGGCACGGCGGGGGGCTGCTCGGCCGAGTCGTCGTCGGCCGGCAGCGAACCGAGGGCGAGCGACCGGCAGTAGCTCTCCACGGGCCCGTTCGGCTTGCCCACGCGGGCGAAGCAGCTCACGACCTCGCCGCGGACGAGGCCCGCGTGGCTGCCGGCGCTCACCCACTCGCCGAAGGAGTGCCACTCGCCGGCCTCGGGGCCCGTCGCCCACTCGCTCGGCTCGACCGGCGCGTCACCGCCCTCCCCGTCGGTGGCGTCCCCCGCGGTCGCGTCCCCGGCGCCGGCGTCGTCGCCGGTGCCCGTGCCGCCGTCGGTGGAGGTGCCGTCGGTGGAGCTGCCGTCGGTGGAGGTCCCGTCGGTCGAGCCGTCCGTGCTGCCGCCGGTCGAGCCGTCCGTGCCGCCGTCGCCGGCCACGGCGTCGCTGTCGCCGGTCGTGACGACGGCGGTGTCCTCCCCCGTCCCGGGCAGGACGTCGGTGGCGGTGGCGACGCCGGTCAGGGCCACGGCGACGGCGCCGCCCGCGACGGCCGCCTTCGCGACGGTGCCGGCGGCGGCGAACTTGACGGCGAGCGTGCTGAGGATCATGCGGGGTCTCTTCCGTGAGCTGCGTGCGGGTCGACCGACCGTCGTCCGGGACGGATCGGTGAGCAGACCGGTCGCCAGCAGCTCGGCCAGGGCCGCGTTCGGCCGCCCGGGGGCGGTGGCCTCGGCCCGCACCGCGTCGGTGAACGCGGTCAGGGCGGCGGCACCCGCGGGTCCGGGACGGCCGGCGAGGGCGGCCTCGAAGGCCTCCTCGGCGGCTCGGGCGTCGGCTGGCGTGGTCATCTCGCTCCCGTCATCGCCGGACGGACCCGCAGGGGTGCGCGGACGGCCCCCGGGTCACCCGTCGGGGTGGGGCCGGCCGGCGCCAGCTCCTCCCGCAGCCGGCGCAGTCCGCGCCGCTGCAGCGCCTTGACCGACCCCACGGACCGGCCCATGACCTCGGCGACCTGCTCCACGGTGAGGTCGGCGAGCACCCGCAGGAGCAGCACCGACCGCTGGTCGGCCGGCAGCCCGGCGCACAGCTCGTGCACCCGCTCGGTCCCCAGCCGCAGCAGCGCGTCGTCCTCCACGTCGCCGCCCGCGGCGTCGGGCACGAGCTCGTCCCCGCCCTCGGCCAGCTGCGGCCGGCGGCCGCGCCGCCGCCAGTCGTCGGCCAGCCGGCGGTGGGCGATGGTGAACACCCACGACCGCAGGCCCTGCTCGTCGCCCTCGAAGCCGTCCAGCCCGCGGAAGACGGCGAGGAAGGTCTCGCTCGCCAGGTCGTCGGGCTCCAGCGCGCCGTGCAGCCGCAGGTAGCCGGTCACCGCGGGGGCCAGGTCGCGGTAGAGCACCTCGAAGGCCCACGCCGCGCCCGTCCGGGCCGCGGCGAGCACGTCGTCGAAGGCCGGGCCCACGCCGGTCTGCCTCGCCATCGCACCTCCCGCCGTCCTCCCCGTGGCGGGGATGGCATCGGCAGGTGCGGCGCGGGACTGGACCGCTGTCGCCCGGTCGGGCGGTCGGCGTCAGAGCGGGCGGGTGCCCCGGTCGTGCTCCTGCTCGACGACGAGCGGCAGGTCCTTCAGCCGGTCCAGCCCCTGCAGCGGACGGCGCATCCGCTGGTTGCCGGCCAGCCGCCCGCGGTTGCGCTCGAGGAAGGCCCAGTAGCCGGCGGTGTAGGGGCAGGCGTCCTCGCCGAGCCGCTTGCGCGGGTCGTAGCGGCAGCCGCCGCAGTAGTCGCTCATCCGGTCGATGTAGGCCCCGCCCGCGGCGTAGGGCTTGGTCGCGAGCACCCCGCCGTCGGCGTGCTGGCTCATCCCGACGACGTTGCTGACCATCACCCAGTCGTAGCCGTCGACGAAGGACCGGTGGAACCAGTCGGTCATCTCCAGCGGGTCGATGCCGCGCTGGAGCGCGTAGTTGCCCAGCACCATCAGCCGCGGGATGTGGTGGACCCAGCCGTCCCGGCGCAGGTCGGTGAGGACGTCGGACATGCAGGCCGCCTCCACGGCGTCGCCGTCGAGCTCGGCGAGCCAGTCCGGCACCCGCTCGGTGGCCGCCAGCGCGTTGCTGTGGCGGTAGTCGCGGCCCAGGTACCAGTAGAGGTGCCAGACGTAGTCCCGCCAGCCCATGACCTGCCGGACGAAGCCCTCGACGCTGTTGAGCGGCAGCGGGTCGCCCACCGCGGCGCGGTCGCGGGCGGTGCGCTCGGCGGCGGTGACGACCTCCAGCGGGTCGAGCAGGCCGAGGTTGAGCGCCGGCGACAGCAGCGAGTGGGCCAGCCACCGGTCACCGGCCAGCATCGCGTCCTCGTGCGGGCCGAAGGCGCCCAGCCGGTTCTCGAGGAAGTCGTCGAGCCGGTACAGCGCCTCCGCCCGGGTGACCGGGAACAGCCGCGGGCCGTCGTCCCCCACGAACGAGACCAGCCCCTCGGCCTCCCACCGGTCGAGGTCGGCCCGGACCTCGGCGTCGATCTCGTCCTCCTCCGGCCACCACGGCTCCGGGACGCCGACCCGGCCGTCGGCCGGCGGGGGCTCGCGGTTCTCGGCGTCGAGGTTCCACCGCCCGCCCACCGGCTCGGCGCCGTTCATCAGGACGTCGTGCCGGCGGCGCGAGTCCCGGTAGAAGTCCTCCATCAGCAGCCGGCCGCGCCGTCCGCCCGCCCCGCCGCCCCCGCGACCCCGGCCGCCGGCCCACGCGGCGAACTCCGCCTGGGTCGCGACGAAGCCACGGGCGGCGAGCACCTGCAGGCCGGGACGGCGCAGCACGTAGTCGCGGCTGCTCCAGGTGGTGGGCGCGCACACCGACAGCGGCTCGCCGACCCGGTCGAGCGCCTCGGCGTAGGTGGTGACCCGGTGCAGCTCGGCCTGCTCGCCCAGCTCGGCCGCGCGGTGCCGCAGCGCCGACAGCACCAGGTGCGCCTTCTGCCGGTGGAAGCGGCGCCGGGCGAACACCGCCCGGGACTCGATCAGCAGCACCGGCTGGTCGGGCGCGTCGAGGAAGTGCGGGCCCAGTTGGTCGGCGAAGCACCACCGGCGTGTGGCGGGCGCGCGCACGGGGAAGTCAGCGAGCGCAGGGTCCACGTCGTCCCGGAGACCCACGGCCTCACCTCCCGGCGGTCATCGTGGGTCGACCGTTAGGCTCGGCGCGACTCGAGCCACCGAACTCGCGGTGGCCGGCACGTGTTCGCTGGAGGTCGTCGGCTGTGAACCGCGCACTGCGCGCCGCCACCATGGGGGTGCTCCTGCTGACCCCCGTCGCACTGACCGCCTGCAGCGCCGGACAGGTCAACCAGACCGCCTCGCAGGACCGCGACAAGGTCGGCCCGTCCGCCCAGATCGGCGACCTGGAGCTGCGTCAGGTCCAGCTCGCGAACCCCTGCGAGGCCGGTGACGAGGAGGCGACGGCCTACGAGTCGGGGGACGACCCCGAGCTCGTGCTGTCGATCGTCAACGGCAGCCGCGAGGAGGACACCCTCACCGGCGTCTCGGGCGACGTCTTCGACGGCGTCTACGTCGACGAGCTGCCGGGCGAGACCTCGCCCACCCCCACCGCGGCGCCCACGACGTCGGCCGCCCCGTCCGCCTCCGCCGAGCCGGAGGCGGGCACGACGGAGACGCCGGGTACCACCGACACCCCCACCACGACCGAGACCCCGAGCGGCTCGGAGGCCCCGGAGACCGGCGCGGCCCCGACCTCGGCGGCCCCCACCACCTCCGCGGCCCCCTCGGCGAGCACCAGCGTCGACATCCCGCTGCCGGCCGGCGCGGTGACCACCATCGGCCTGCGGCAGTACGACGCCGAGCAGCCCTGCGAGCCCGAGGTCGACGCGGACACCACCCGCCTCTTCCTCGCCGACCTCGACGTCGACGCCCCGCTGACCGCCAGCCAGACGGTCACCGTCACGCTGACGTTCCAGAACGCCGGCGAGGTGACGGTCCAGGCGCTGGTCGCCGGCCCGGGCGGCGAGCTGCCCCGTGGCGAGGCCTTCGACTTCCACGAGGAAGAGGGCGCCGACGGCGGCGACGAGCAGGACACCGAGGCCGAGTAGCGGCGCTCCCCGGGATCGTCGTACCCCGCGGCTAGCGTCGGGGCGTGCCTCCCGCCGCCAAGACAGCCCGTCCCGCCCACCGCTGCACCGAGTGCGGCTTCGCCTCGGCGAAGTGGGTCGGGCGCTGCCCCGAGTGCCAGGCCTGGGGGACGCTGCAGGAGGTCGGCGCCGTCCCCTCCGGGGGCCTGCGCGCCGTCCTCGCGGGGGCGGTGACGGCGCCGGCGCGGCCGATCGCCCAGGTCGAGCTGACCGGCGCCCGCGCGGTGCCGACCGGCATCGCCGAGTTCGACCGCGTGCTGGGCGGCGGGCTGGTCCCCGGCGCCGTGCTGCTGGTGGCGGGCGAGCCCGGCGTCGGCAAGTCCACGCTCCTGCTGGAGGTCGCCCACCGCGTCGCCGCCGCCAACGGCCCGGCGCTCGTCGTCTCCGGCGAGGAGTCGGCCGGGCAGGTGCGGCTGCGCGCCGAGCGGATCGGCGCCCTGCACGACCGGCTCTACCTGGCGGCCGAGACCGAGCTGTCGGCGGTGCTGGCGCACGTCGAGCAGGTCCAGCCCACGCTGCTGGTCCTCGACAGCGTGCAGACCGTGCGCTCCCCCGCCGTCGACGGCACCGACGGCGGTTCCACCCAGGTCCGCGCCGTCGCCAGCGCGCTGACCGCGGTGGCCAAGAGCCGCGGCATGACCACCATCCTCGTCGGCCACGTGACCAAGGACGGCGCGATCGCCGGGCCGCGCACGCTCGAGCACCTGGTCGACGTCGTCGTCTCCTTCGACGGCGAGCGGCACTCCACCCTGCGGCTGGTCCGCGCCACCAAGAACCGGTTCGGCCCCGCCGACGAGATCGGCTGCTTCGAGATCGGCGACGCCGGCGTGGTCGGGGTGCCGGACCCCTCACACCTGTTCGTCTCCCGCCGGGCCGCGCCGGTCCCCGGCAGTTGCGTCACGGTGACCATGGAGGGCAGCCGGCCGCTGCTGGCCGAGGTGCAGGCGCTGGTCGCGCCGAGCGCCGGTGGGTCGCCGCGGCGGGCGGTGAGCGGTCTGGACCCCCAGCGGGTGGCGATGGTGAACGCCGTCCTGGAGCGCCGGGGCGGGGTGCGGCTGGCCCAGGCGGACGTCTTCGCCGCCTCGGTCGGCGGCGTCAAGATCGCCGAGCCCGCCGCCGACCTGGCCCTCGCGCTGGCGATCGCGTCGGCGACGGCGGACACCCCGCTGCCGGCCGGGCTGGTGGCGGTGGGCGAGGTGGGGCTCTCCGGGGAGATCCGCCGCGTGGGCGGCACCGGCCGGCGGCTGGCCGAGGCGGCCCGCCAGGGCTACCGGGTGGCGCTCGTGCCCGAGGACGCGGGGCCGGCACCCAAGGGCATGCGGCTGATCGAGGTGCCCGACCTCGGGACGGCGCTCACCCGGCTGGGCTGATCACCCTGCGAGCCACACCAGTACCGTTGCCTCCCACGTAGACTCAGGCCCCGCCCCACGTCGACCGTCAGGAGCGCTCGTGCCCCCCGCTGTGGACTCCGAGGTCGCCCTGCGCGAGCTCCTCGGCCGCATCGCTCCCGGGACGGCGCTGCGCGACGGCCTGGAGCGGATCCTGGCCGGTCGCACCGGCGCGCTGATCGTGCTCGGGTACGACCGGGTGGTCGAGTCCATCTGCACCGGCGGGTTCGCGCTCGACGTCGCGCTCTCGGCCACCCGCCTGCGCGAGCTGGCCAAGATGGACGGCGCGGTGATCGTCTCCTACGACGGTCTGCGGATCGTCCGGGCCGGCGTCCACCTCATGCCCGACCCGACCGTGCCCACGGAGGAGTCCGGCACCCGGCACCGCACCGCGGAGCGGGTGGCGATCCAGACCGGCTTCCCGGTGATCTCGGTCAGCCAGTCGATGCACATCATCAGCGTCTACGTGGCCGGCCGCCGGTACACCCTCGAGCACCCGACGACGATCCTCGCCCGCGCCAACCAGGCCCTGGCCGCCCTCGAGCGGTACAAGCTGCGCCTCGACGAGGTCGCCAGCACGCTGTCGGCGCTGGAGATCGAGGACCTGGTCACGATCCGCGACGCGATGAGCGTGAGCCAGCGGCTGGAGATGGTCCGCCGCATCGCCGACGAGATCGAGGGCTTCGTCGTCGAGCTGGGCACCGACGGGCGCCTGCTGGCCCTCCAGCTCGACGAGATGCTGGCCGGGGTCGAGGAGGACCGCGGGCTGCTGGTGCGCGACTACCTGCCCGCCACGGGTCGCCGGGCGCGCAGCACCGAGCAGGTGCTCACCGACCTGCGGGCCCTGTCGGCCACCGAGCTGCTCGACCTCTCCGCGGTGGCGCGCTGCTACGGCCTGCCCACCTCTGCCGACGCGCTCGACTCCCCGGTCAGCCCGCGCGGCTACCGCCTGCTGGCCCGGGTGCCGCGCCTGCCGGCGGGCATCATCGACCGGCTGGTCGACCACTTCGGCGGGCTGCAGAAGCTGCTGGCCGCCACCATCGAGGACCTGCTGGCCGTCGAGGGCGTCGGCGAGGCCCGCGCCCGCGGCATCCGCGAGGGCCTGTCCCGGCTGGCCGAGACCTCGATCCTCGACCGCTACAGCTGAGCGCCGCCCGGCGCGCTCAGGTGAGCGTCAGCGGCGTGTCGGGGCTCGGCTTCGTCTCCAGCCGGCCGCGCAGCACGTACTGACCCGGCGGCACCGTCGTCCGGCCGACCGTGCAGCTCGGCTCGCTGGACAGCCCGCTCCAGACCAGCGGGAAGGCCACCTGCTCGCCGGGCGCCAGCGTCCGGACGTCGTCGCTGGCCTCGGGCTGGCAGTCGTTGCTGCCCCACAGGCGCGCGCCCGCGGTGTCGAGCAGGACGATCTCCTGGAGCTCCTTGTCCAGCACCCGCACGCACGGCACCGGCGACACGTTGGTGACCACGAGCTCGAGCGTCGGGCCGCTGCCGGCCGGAGCGCTGCCGGGGCCGCGCACGTCGACGGCGATCATGTCGTCGGTGCACGGGCTTCCGGGCTCCGGGCCGGCAGGCGGTGCCGGGGCGACGGTCGGGCCGGCCGGGACGGTGGGGGTCTGCACGCTCGCCAGGGAGGGGACCACCCGCTCGAGGGCCGGCGTGCCCGCCGCCGTCGTCGGGGCCGCCGAGGTGCCGGCGGCCTGCGTCTCCCCGCCCGCGGCGTCGTCGCCACCGCCGCCGAGCAGCGACATCCCGAGCCACGTGCCGCCGCCGAGGACGGCGAGCACCAGGCCGAGCACCAGGGCCCGGCGCCGCCAGTAGACGGCGGCGGGGAGGGGGCCGACCGGGTGCAGCACGGCGAGAACCGTAGTGCGGCGACGGCCGCGGGACGGGTCCGGCGCGCCGGGTCCGGCGGACGGCACACTGGACCCCCGTGGACAGCCCCGCACCGCCGCCGCTCGCGCCCCCCGGGAGCACGGGCCCGGCTCTCGGCGAGGTGCTCGTCGACTGGTTCGCCGGCGCCGCGCGCGACCTGCCCTGGCGCCGGCCGGACACCGATCCGTGGGCCGTCCTGATCAGCGAGGTGATGCTGCAGCAGACCCCGGTGGCCCGGGTCGAGCCGGTCTGGCGCGAGTGGATGGCCCGCTGGCCCGCTCCCGCGGACCTCGCCGCCGCCTCCCCCGCCGAGGTCATCCGCGCCTGGGGCAAGCTCGGCTACCCGCGGCGCGCGCTGCGGCTGCGCGAGACCGCCGTCGCCCTGACCGAGCGCCACGGGGGCACGGTGCCGGCCGACGTCGCCGCGCTGGAGGCCCTGCCGGGGGTCGGCACCTACACGGCGCGGGCGGTGGCCTGCTTCGGGCACGGGCGACCGCAGCCGGTCGTGGACACCAACGTGCGGCGGGTCGTGGCGCGGCTGGTGCACGGCCGGGCCGAGGCCCTGCCCGCGCGGGTCTCCGACCTGGCCGACGTCGCCGCGCTCGCCCCCGCCGACCCCGCCCGCGCGGTCCGGTTCTCGGTGGCGGCGATGGAGCTCGGGGCGCTGGTGTGCGTGGCGCGCACCCCGCGCTGCGAGGCGTGCCCGGTGCGGCTGGCCTGCGCGTGGCGGCTCGCCGGCAGCCCGCCGGCCGAGGGACCGCCGCGGCGGGTGCAGCGCTTCGCCGGCACCGACCGCCAGGTGCGCGGCCGGCTGCTCGACGTGCTGCGCGCCGCCCACGGCCCGGTGCCGGCGCCCGAGCTCGACGCGGCCTGGGACGACGCCGTCCAGCGCAGCCGGTGCCTGGACTCGCTGCTCGCCGACGGGCTGGTCGAGCAGACCCCCGACGGCCGCTTCACCCTCCCCACCTGAGCGACGAGGGGCGGGGACGACGGAGGGCCGCCCCCGCGTGTGCGGGGACGGCCCTGTCGTCGTGCTGGAGGCGCCTACTCGGCCGCGGTGGCCGCCGGGCCCTCCTCCTCGCCGTCAGCGCCCGAGAGGGCCACCGGCGGGGTGTCGGGCAGGTCGATCGGCTTGGCCTCGCCGCGGAAGGTGAACTTCTGCGCCGGGCCCTCGGCGTCGTCGACGTCCACCACGATGATCTGACCCGCGGTCAGCTCGCCGTAGAGGATCTTCTCCGACAGCGCGTCCTCGATCTCGCGCTGGATGGTCCGGCGCAGCGGCCGGGCACCCAGCACCGGGTCGAAGCCCCGGGCGGCCAGCAGCTTCTTCGCCGCCGGGGTGATCTCCAGCGACATGTCCTTGTTCGCCAGCTGGCCCTCGACGCGGGCGACCATGAGGTCGACGATCTCGATGATCTCGTTCTCGGTCAGCTGGTGGAACACGACGATGTCGTCGATGCGGTTGAGGAACTCCGGCCGGAAGTGCTGCTTGAGCTCCTCGTTGACCTTGAGCTTCATCCGGTCGTAGTTGCTCTGGTCGTCGTTCCCGGCCTGGAAGCCGAGACCGACCGCCTTGGAGATGTCCCGCGTCCCGAGGTTGGTGGTGAGGATCAGGATCGTGTTCTTGAAGTCCACGATCCGGCCCTGACCGTCGGTGAGCCGGCCGTCCTCCAGCACCTGCAGGAGCGTGTTGAACACGTCCGCGTGCGCCTTCTCGATCTCGTCGAAGAGGACCACCGAGAACGGCTTGCGCCGCACCTTCTCGGTCAGCTGGCCGCCCTCGTCGTAACCGACGTAGCCGGGAGGGGCACCGACGAGGCGGGAGACCGTGAAGCGGTCGTGGAACTCGCCCATGTCGATCTGGATGAGGGCGTCGTCCTCACCGAACAGGAAGTTGGCCAGCGCCTTGGCCAGCTCGGTCTTACCGACACCCGAGGGGCCGGCGAAGATGAACGAGCCACCGGGGCGACGCGGGTCCTTGAGGCCCGCGCGGGTGCGCCGGATCGCCTGGCTGACGCTCTTGATGGCCTCTTCCTGGCCGATGATCCGCTTGTGGAGCTCGTCCTCCATGCGCAGCAGCCGGGAGGTCTCCTCCTCGGTCAGCTTGAACACCGGGATGCCGGTCCAGTTGGCGAGGACCTCGGCGATCTGCTCGTCGTCGACCTCGGCGACGACGTCCATGTCGCCGGCCTTCCACTGCTTCTCGCGCTCGGCCTTCTCGGCGAGGAGGTTCTTCTCCTTGTCGCGCAGCGACGCCGCCTTCTCGAAGTCCTGGGCGTCGATCGCCGACTCCTTCTCGCGGCGGATGGCCGCGATCCGGTCGTCGAACTCGCGCAGGTCCGGCGGGGCGGTCATCCGCTTGATCCGCATCCGGGCGCCGGCCTCGTCGATCAGGTCGATCGCCTTGTCGGGCAGGAAGCGGTCGGAGATGTACCGGTCGGCCAGCGTCGCGGCGGCGACGAGGGCGCCGTCGGTGATGCTGATCCGGTGGTGCGCCTCGTAGCGGTCGCGCAGCCCCTTGAGGATCTCGATGGTGTGCTGCAGCGTCGGCTCGCCCACCTGGATGGGCTGGAAGCGGCGCTCGAGCGCGGCGTCCTTCTCCAGGTGCTTGCGGTACTCGTCGAGCGTGGTGGCGCCGATGGTCTGCAGCTCACCACGGGCCAGCATCGGCTTGAGGATGCTGGCGGCGTCGATCGCGCCCTCCGCGGCACCGGCCCCGACGAGGGTGTGGATCTCGTCGATGAACAGGATGATGTCGCCGCGGGTGCGGATCTCCTTGAGGACCTTCTTCAGCCGCTCCTCGAAGTCACCGCGGTAGCGGGAACCGGCGACGAGCGCGCCGAGGTCCAGCGTGTAGAGCTGCTTGTCCTTGAGCGTCTCGGGGACCTCGCCCTTGACGATCGCCTGGGCCAGGCCCTCGACGACGGCGGTCTTGCCGACGCCGGGCTCGCCGATGAGGACGGGGTTGTTCTTCGTGCGGCGCGACAGCACCTGCATGACCCGCTCGATCTCCTTGGCGCGCCCGATGACCGGGTCGAGCTTGGAGTCGCGGGCGGCCTGGGTGAGGTTCCGGCCGAACTGGTCGAGGACCAGCGAGGTCGACGGCGTGCCCTCGGCGGGCCCGCCGGCCGCGGCCGGCTCCTTGCCCTGGTAGCCGGAGAGCAGCTGGATGACCTGCTGGCGGACGCGGTTGAGGTCGGCGCCCAGCTTCACGAGGACCTGGGCGGCGACGCCTTCGCCCTCGCGGATCAGGCCGAGCAGGATGTGCTCGGTGCCGATGTAGTTGTGGCCGAGCTGCAGCGCCTCGCGCAGGGACAGCTCGAGCACCTTCTTGGCCCGCGGGGTGAAGGGGATGTGGCCGGAGGGGGCCTGCTGGCCCTGGCCGATGATCTCCTCCACCTGCTGGCGGACACCCTCCAGCGAGATGCCGAGGGACTCGAGAGCCTTGGCGGCGACGCCCTCACCCTCGTGGATCAGGCCCAGGAGGATGTGCTCGGTGCCGATGTAGTTGTGGTTGAGCATCCGGGCCTCTTCCTGGGCCAGGACGACCACGCGGCGGGCTCGGTCGGTGAACCGTTCGAACATCTGCTGCTTCTCCTTCGACCGGCTGGTCCGGCACTGCCCTCCCCGTCTGTGGGGAGGAGCACCCGACGTCCGTCGGCGCGCGGGGGCACCGGTCTTTCCACTGTAGTCGCGGACTCCGACTCCCCGTCGGCACACGGCCGGGGTTGGGGAGGAGGAGCTGCCCGGTCCAACTGATGCTGGCGGGGCGGTGTTCCACTCCCGTTACGCCGTGAGCGGACGGCGGCGCCGCCCCCCGTCGGCCCGCCGGCCTCCACCCCGGCCGGGTGCCGCGTCCGCTGCGGCTGAGGGGCGCCGGAACGGATCGACCCGCGGGTGGGGACGCTGCGCGCCCCCGCCACGCGGGTCGAGGTCCGACTACGTCGGGGTGCTGCGGAGCTGCCTCAGTGCGCGGCCTCGTAGGCGTCGACGACGCTGGCCGGGATGCGGCCGCGGTCGCTGACGGCGTGGCCGTTCTTCCGCGCCCAGTCACGGATGGCGCCCGCCTGCTCGCGGTCCATCCGGCCACCGCCCCCGGTGGCCCGCGAGCGGCCCGCGCCGGACGCCCGGCCGCCGCCGCGGCTCACCTTGCGCGCCGCCTGCACGTAGCGCGAGAACGCGTCACGCATCTCCGCGGCGTTCTTCTCCGACAGGTCGATCTCGTACGTGGTGCCGTCCAGGGCGAACGAGATCGTCTCGTCGGCGGGGACGTCGTCGTTCTCGAGATCGTCGGTCTTGATGACCTGGACCTTCTGCGCCATTTACCGTTTCCTAGCCTCTCTATTCCCAGCCCCGTGACCGGATGGGTGCGTCACCGACGGCGACGACACCATCACACCACAACTCCCGACCATTCGGTGCCGATTTCGGGATATTTCGGCGGAATGGGTGAGAGCGCTGAGACGTCGGGTTCTCGGAAATGGCTCAGGAAGACAGCGGGCGCACCAGTGGGAAGAGGATGGTCTCCCGGATCCCCAATCCGGTGAGCGTCATCATCAGCCGGTCCATGCCCATGCCGACGCCGCCGGTCGGCGGCATCCCGTACTCCAGCGCCTCGAGGAAGTCCTCGTCCAGGACCATGGCCTCGGGGTCGCCGGCGGCAGCCAGCAGCGCCTGCTGGGTGAAGCGCTCGCGCTGGACGACGGGGTCGACGAGCTCGGAGTAGCCGGTGCCCCGCTCGATGCCGCCGATGTAGAGGTCCCACTTCTCGGCCAGGCCGGGGTCCGAGCGGTGCGCCCGGGTCAGCGGCGAGGTGTCGACCGGGTAGTCCTTGACGAACGTCGGGGCCTGCAGGTCGTGCTGCACCAGCGCCTCGAACAGCTCCTCGACGACCTTGCCCGGCAGCCAGTTCGGGTCGACCCCGACGTCGTGCCGCTCGGCCAGCGCGCGCAGGTGCTCCACCGGCGTCTCCGGGGTGACCTCCTCGCCCACGGCCGCGGACACGACGTCGTAGAGGCGCACCTGCGCCCACTCGCCGGAGAGGTCGATCTCCGTGCCGTCGTGGTGGCGCGCGACGTGGTCGCCGAACAGCGCCGCGCAGCACTCCTGGACCAGCTCGCGGGTGACGGTGGCCACGTCGTCGTAATCGGTGTAGGCCGCGTAGAACTCCAGCATCGCGAACTCCGGCGAGTGCGAGCTGTCGGCGCCCTCGTTGCGGAAGTTGCGGTTGATCTCGAACACGCGGTCCAGCCCGCCGACGATGCAGCGCTTGAGGAACAACTCCGGCGCGATGCGCAGGTACAGATCGAGGTCGAACGCGTTCATGTGCGTGCGGAAGGGCCGCGCCGCGGCGCCGCCGTGCACGGTCTGCAGCATCGGCGTCTCGACCTCGAGGAAACCGCGGGAGGTGAGGCCGGCGCGCAGCGTCGCGTTCACCGTGGCGCGCTGGCGGACCGTCCGGCGGGCCTCGTCGCGCACGATGAGGTCGACGTAGCGCCGGCGGACCCGCAGCTCCTCGCTCATCGGCTTGTGCGCCACGGGCAGCGGCCGCAGCGCCTTCGCCGTCAGCCGCCAGGAGTCGGCGAACACCGAGAGCTCGCCACGGCGCGACGTCCCCACCTCACCGGTGACCAGCACGTGGTCGCCGAGGTCGACGTCGGCCTTCCAGGCGGAGAGGGCCTCCTCGCCGACCCGGTCGCGGGAGAGCATCACCTGCAGCTCGGCGTCGCCCTCGCGCAGCGTCGCGAAGCACAGCTTGCCGGTGTTGCGGGAGAAGATCACCCGGCCGGCGACGCTGACGGTCTCCCCGGTCATGGTGTCCGGAGGCAGGTCCGGGTGGTCGGCGCGGACCGCGGACAGGGTCGTGGTCCGCCGGGCGTCGACGGGGTAGGGGTCGACGCCGCCGTCGCGCAGCCGGTCGAGCTTGGCCCGCCGGACCCGCATCTGCTCCGGGAGCTCGTCGTCGGACGGACCAGGCGGTTCCTCGCTCACGGAGGGTCAGCCTACGGGGAGGCCGGACGGCGCCCGGGCGGGGAACGGTGCGCCGACTGCTGCCGCTCGAAGGCCAGCCGCAGCCCGTGGACTGTCAGGTCGGGTTCGCGCTCGGAGACCGTCCGGCAGCTGTCGACGACCAGCGGCGCCAGCCCGCCCGTCGCCACGACGACCGGCGGCCGGCCGAACTGCTCGACCAGCTCGGCGGAGATGCGCCCCACCAGGCCGTCGACGAGCCCGGCGAACCCGAGCACGATGCCCGACTGCAGCGCCGCGACCGTGTTCTTGCCGATCGCCTGGGGCGGCACGGTCAGCTCGACCGAGCGCAGCTGCGCCGCCCGGCTGGCCAGCGCGTCCAGGCTCACCTCGAGCCCGGGGGCCAGCGCGCCGCCGAGGAACTGCCCGCCGGGGCCGACGGCGTCGACGTTGGTCGAGGTGCCGAAGTCGACGACGACGACGGGGCGCCCGCGGCCGTCGGCGTCCCGGCCGTACAGCTCGTGCGCGGCCAGCGCCGTCACCACCCGGTCGGCCCCGACCTCGCGCGGGTTGTCCACGTGCAGCGGGACGCCGGTGCGCACCCCGGGGCCGATGAGCACGACCGGCACCTCGAGGGAGTCCAGCAGCTGCCGCAGCGCCGGCAGCAGTGCCGGGACCGCGGAGCACGCCGCCACCCCGGTGACCTCCGTGTCGCGCAGCAGGCCGCGCCAGAGCATCCGGATCTCGTCGGCGGTCGCGTGCGCCTGCGTGGTGACCCGCCAGCCGCGGACGCACCGGTCGCCGTCGAAGACGGCGAGCACGGTGTGGCTGTTGCCGACGTCCACGGTGAGCAGCAACGCTCAGCCCTCCCGCAGGTCCAGGGCCAGGTCGAGGATCGGCGAGGAGTGCGTCAGCGCCCCCACCGACAGGTAGTCCACGCCGGTCTCGGCGACCTCGCGCGCGACGGCGAGGGTGAGCCCGCCGGTGGCCTCGAGCTCGGCCCGGTCGCCGACGGCGGCGACGACCTCGCGCAGCTGCGCCGGCGTCATGTTGTCCAGCAGGAGGAACTGCGCCCCCGCCTCGACCGCCTCCACCGCCTGTGCGGGGGTGTCGGCCTCCACCTGCACGGGCACGCGCGGGGCCCGCTCGCGGACGGCCGCCACGGCCGCGGCCACCGAACCCGCCGCGGCGACGTGGTTGTCCTTGACCATGGCGACGTCGTACAGGCCCATGCGCTTGTTCGACCCACCGCCGCAGCGGACCGCGTACTTCTCCAGCGGCCGCAGGCCCGGCGTCGTCTTGCGCGTGTCGAGCACCGTGGCGCCGGTGCCCTCGACCGCGTCGGCCCACGCCCGGGTGGCCGTGGCGATGCCGCTGGCCCGGCTGGCGATGTTGAGCGCGCTGCGCTCGGCGGCCAGCAGCGCGCGCACCGGCCCGCGGACGGTCAGCAGCACGTCGCCGCGGGACACCCGGTCGCCGTCGGCGGCGCCGGCGGTGAGCGTGGCGCCGGGCGCCAGGCGGGTGAACACCCGCGCGGCGATCGGCAGCCCGGCGACGACGCCGTCGGCGCGGGCGACCAGGTCGGCGGTGCCCAGCTGAGCCGGGGGCACGGTGGCGGCGCTGGTCACGTCGTAGGAGACGGCGAGGTCGGGCGCGCCGGGCAGCACCGCGCCGCCGGTGAGGTCCTCGGCGAGGGTGCGCTCGACCAGGGCGTCGACCCAGGCCTCCTCCAGCCCGGTGCCCGCCAGCGAGCGGGGGTCGCCCGGGGTCACCACGGGACCACCACCGGCGTCCCCACCGGACGGCGGGTCAGCTGCAGCTCGCCGGCGCTGTCCAGCCGCACGTCGAGGTGCACCCGCCAGGCGTCGGAGGCCTCCGGGTGGTCCTCGCGCCAGTGGCAGCCGCGGGTCTCCTCCCGGGCCGCCGCGGCCACGGTGAGCGCGCCGGCGACGGTGAGCAGGTCGGTGGCCTCCCAGCTCGGCACGCCGGGCGCGGCACCTGCCCCGTCGGACAGCGCAGCGGCCAGCCCGCCCAGGGTGGCCAGCGCGCCGGCCAGGCCCTCGCCGCTGCGCAGCGCCGCGACGGAGGCCGACATCGTGCCGGTGACGCGCTGCCGGCCCGCCGGGTCGAGCAGCCCGGACAGCGCGGGGGCGCCGGCCAGCGGGGCGGCGGGCAGCGGCAGCGAGCGGGCCAGCTCGGCGCCGATCCGCGCGGCGAAGACCAGCCCCTCGAGCAGTGAGTTGGAGGCCAGCCGGTTGGCGCCGTGGACGCCGGTGCACGCCACCTCGCCGCAGGCGTACAGGCCCGGCACCGTCGTCCGCCCCGCCAGGTCGGTGACCAGGCCCCCGGACGCGTAGTGCGCCGCCGGGGTGACCGGCACGAGGTCGGTGACGGGGTCGATGCCGGCCTGCCGGCAGCGGGCCACGATGGTCGGGAAGCGCTCGGGCAGGGAGGGGATCGACCGGGCGTCGAGCCAGACGTGGGGCACGCCGTCGCGCAGCTGCACCCGGGTGATCGCCTTGGCGACGACGTCCCGCGGCGCGAGCTCGGCGAGCGGGTGCACGCCCACCATGAAGCGCTCCCCCGCGCCGTCGCGCAGCACCGCGCCCTCGCCCCGCAGCGCCTCGCTGACCAGCGGCTGCTGGCCGCGGACGTCCGGGCCGAGGTACAGCGACGTCGGGTGGAACTGGACGAACTCCAGGTCGGTGGCCACCGCGCCGGCGCGCAGGCCCAGGGCCACCCCGTCACCGGTGGAGACCGGCGGGTTCGTGGTGGCGGCGTAGACCTGCCCCATCCCGCCGGTGGCCAGCACGACGGCCCGGGCGCGGACGGCGCCCACTCCGTCGGCGCTGCCCTCGCCGAGCACGTGCAGCGTGACGCCCGCGGCGCGGCCCTGGGCGTCGCGCAGCAGGTCGAGCACCATCGCGTGCTCGACCAGCGTGACGCCGGGGTCGGCCCGCACCGCCTCGTGCAGCGCACGCTGCACCTCCCACCCGGTGGCGTCGCCGCCGGCGTGCACGATGCGGTCGGCCGAGTGCCCGCCCTCGCGGGTGAGCAGCAGCCGGCCGGAGGGGTCGCGGTCGAACGCGGCGCCCCAGCCGATCAGCTGGGCCAGCCGCTCGGGCCCCTCGGTGACCAGGACCCGGACGGCGTCCGGCTCGCACAGCCCCCCGCCGGCCACCTCGGTGTCGGCGGCGTGGGCCTCGGCGCTGTCCGCGGGGTCCAGGACGGCGGCGATCCCGCCCTGGGCCCACCGGGTCGACCCGTCGTCCACCCGGACCTTGGTGACGACGGCGACCGACAGGCCGGCCGCGCGCGCGTGCAGCGCGACGCAGAGCCCGGCGATGCCGGAGCCGACGACGCAGACGTCGGCGGTCAGCTCCCAGCCCGGGTCGGGCGCGGCCAGCCGCAGGGGCAGCCCGACGAGGGTGCCGCTCGCGGGGGCCAGGCTCACCTGACCGGGACGCCCAGGTCGCTGCGCTTCTGGTCGGTCGCGCCGGGCACCGGGGCCGACGGGTCGCCGCCGAGGTCGACGATGCGGTTGGCCGCGTCGACGTGCACGACCTTGGGGATGTAGCTCTTGGCCTCGGTCTCGTCCATCAGGCCGTAGCTGATCATGATCACCATGTCGCCGGGGTGCACGAGGTGCGCGGCGGCGCCGTTGATGCCGATGACGCCGCTGCCGCGCTCGCCCGGGATCACGTAGGTCTCCAGCCGGGCGCCGTTGGTGATGTCGACGATGGCGACCTGCTCGCCCGGGATGAGGTCCGCGGCGTCGAGGAGGTCCTCGTCGATGGTCACCGAGCCGACGTAGTGCAGGTCGGCCTGGGTCACCGTCGCCCGGTGGATCTTGGACTTGAGCATCGTGCGCATCATCGGGGGCCTCCGAGGGTGACCGGGACGTTGTCGAGCAGTCGGGTGCTGCCGGCGCGGGCGGCCAGCAGCAGGCGGGCGGGGCCGGCGGCGGGTGCCGGGCCGAGGTCGGGGTCGGTGAGCTCGAGGTAGTCGGGCACGAGCCCGGGCGCGGTGGTGAGCACCTCGCGGGCGGCGGCGAGCACGGCGTCGGCGCCGCGCGGCCCGGCCTCCGCCCCGGCGCGCAGCGCCCGGTGCACCGTGGCCGCCGTGCCCCGCTGTCCCGGGGTCAGGTAGCGGTTGCGCGAGGACAGTGCCAGCCCGTCGTCCTCCCGGACGGTCGGCACGCCGACGACCTCGACGCCCAGCGCCAGCTCCCGCGCCATGGCGCGGATCAGGGTGAGCTGCTGGTAGTCCTTCTCGCCGAACAGGGCCACGTCGGGCCGCACCAGGCCGAACAGCTTGGCGACGACGGTCAGGACGCCGGCGAAGTGGCCGGGCCGCACCGCGCCCTCGAGCACGGACCCGACCGGGCCGGGCTGGACGGTGACGCCCAGCGAGCCGGGCGGGTAGACGTCGTCGACCTGCGGGTGGAAGACGACGTCGGCGCCCTCCTCGGCCAGCGCGGCGAGGTCGGCGTCCCAGGTGCGCGGGTAGCGGTCGAAGTCCTCACCGGGCCCGAACTGCGTCGGGTTGACGAACACCGAGACGACGACGCTGCCGGCGCGCTCGCGGGCGGCGCGGACCAGCGTGCGGTGCCCCTCGTGCACGGCGCCCATGGTCGGCACCAGGGCGACCGGTCCGGGCAGCGCCGCGCGCAGGCGGGTGAGGTCCCCCGCCGTCTCCGCGACGGCGGGGCCGGGGCCGGCGGTCACCGGGAGCCGGCCGGGTCCGCGGCCTCGTACAGCAGGTCCAGCAGCGGGGCGCCCTCGTGCCGCTTGAGCCGGCCCGCGGCCAGGGCGCGCTCGGTCGTGCGCTGGGCCATCGCGACGTAGGCGGCCACCGACTCCGGCGCCCGGTCGGTGAGCGTCGCCAGGTGGTCGGCCACGGTGCCGACGTCGCCCCGGCTGACCGGCCCGGTCAGCCCGCGGTCGCCGCGGCGCAGCCCGTTGTCCAGCGCGGCCGTCAGCAGCGGGGCCAGGACGCGGGCGGGCTCGGCGACGCCGGCGGTGCGCAGCAGGTCGGCGGCCTCGGCGACCAGCGTGACCAGGTGGTTGGCGCCGGTCACGAGGGCGGCGTGGTACAGCCGCCGGTCGTCCTCGGCCACGAAGAACGGCTCGCCGCCCATCTCCAGGACCAGCGTCTCGGCGACGGCGCGGTACTCGGGCGCGCTGGTGACGCCGAACGGGGCGCCGGCCAGCCGGTCGGCGTCCTCGGGCGCGCCGGTGAAGGTCATGGCCGGGTGCAGCGCCAGCGGCAGCACGCCGGCGCGGGCGGCGGGCTCGAGGACGGCGAGCCCGTGGGCGCCGGAGGTGTGGAAGGTCAGCTGGCCGGCGCGCCAGCCGCCGGTCCCGGCCAGGCCGGAGACCAGCCCGGCGAGGGTGTCGTCGGGGACGGCGAGGACCACGAGGTCGGCCGCGGCGACGACCTCGTCGGTCGGCAGCAGCGGGACGCCGGGCAGCAGGCGGGCGGCGCGCTCGGCGGAGGCGGCGGAGAGGCCGGCGGCGGCGACCACGTCGTGGCCGGCGGCGGAGAGGGCGGCGCCCAGGACGGCGCCGACTCGGCCGGCGCCGACGACGCCCACGCGGAGGCGGGCGGGTGCGTCGGCGGCCGCGGGCAGACCCGCGGCGCGGGGGGTCCTGCGGGCAGCAGGCATGGAGCACTCCTCGTTCCAGTCCCGGGGCGGGTACCGGACGTCGGTCGGTCTCCCCCGTTGGAGACCGGCGGGGTGGTGCGGTGGTGCGGTCGTGCCGGCGGCGCGCTCCCCGCTGCGACCAGCTGTGTCACGCGGGTGTCGTGCCGATGGCGAGTGTGTGACCGGTCGGGGCGCTCTGCAACGCCGGGGGGCTGTGGGGTCGGTCACGGGGACCGGCGGGCGGGGTCGCCGGCGTCGCGCCTACCGTGACGCCCCACCGACGGAGCGAGGCAGGGAGCACATGGGCGAGTTCGACGGACGCACCGCACTGGTCACCGGCGGGAGCCGGGGCATCGGGCTGGCGATCGCGCAGAGCCTGGTCCGCCGCGGCGCGCGCGTGGTGGTCACCGCGCGCCGGCCGGAGGCGCTGACCGAGGCGGTCGCCGCGCTCGGCGGCCCGGACGTGGCCGTGGGGGTCGCGGGCAACGCCGGCGACGCCACGCACCGCGCCGAGGCCGTGCGCACCGCCGTCGACACCTTCGGCAGCCTGGACCTGCTGGTCGGCAACGTCGGGATCAACCCGGTGTTCGGGCCGGCGGTCGACCTCGACCTCGACGCCTTCCGCAAGATCCTCGACACCAACGTCGTGTCGACGCTGGGCCTGGTGCAGGAGGCCTGGCGGGCGTGGATGGCCGAGCACGGCGGCTCGATCCTGGTCGTCGCGTCGGTCGGCGGGCTCAAGGCCTCCCCCGGCATCGCCGGCTACGGCGTCAGCAAGGCCGCGCTCGTCAACCTGGTCACCCAGCTGTCGGTCGAGCTCGCCCCCCGCGTGCGGGTGAACGCGGTCGCGCCCGCGGTGGTGAAGACCCGCTTCGCCGGCGCGCTGTACGAGGGCCGCGAGGAGGAGGCGGCCGGCGCCTACCCGCTCGGCCGTCTCGGTGAGCCCGAGGACGTCGGCGAGGCCGCGGCCTACCTGCTCGGCGACGGCGCGGGCTGGGTCACCGGCCAGACCCTCGTGCTCGACGGCGGCGCGCTCGCCCGCGGCCCGGCCTAGGAGCCCTCCGGCCCCGTCGCAGGGGCCCGCCGCGAGCGTGCGAGCGGTGGGGGCGACGGGGTCCTTCCCCTAGTGGCGGCCGAGCACCCGCGCGAGGACGTCGTCGTCCTCGTCGTCGTCGCGGTAGCGGTGCCGCCGCCGTCCGCCCGCGCGGGCGCCGCTGCCGCTCTCGGCGAGGATCTGCGCCAGCCGGGCCTCGCCCGGCGTCGGGACGCCCGGCGCCTGCACCGTCAGCGGAGCCGGGACGGGGGCGGGCGGCTCGGGGGCCGGCTCGGGCGGCGGGGGCGCCGGCGGCCGCGGCCACGCGTCGAGCCGCGGCGCCGGCTCGGCGGGGGCCGAGCGGTCCCGCGTCGGGGACAGGGGCCGCTCCACCGTCAGCTGCTCGGCGGTGCCCGGGTCGTCGGTGTGCCGGCGGCGGCGCGGGGCCTCGGCCGCGACGGGCAGCGCCGGGTCGGTCCGGGGCTCGGCCGCCTGCTGGGCCCGGATCCCCTGCAGGGCGTCGTACCCGCGGGTCACCGGGGCAGCAGGAGCGGCCGGCGGCGCGGCCGGGGCCCAGCGCTCCGGCGCCGGGGTCTCGAGGCGGACGGCGGGCCAGCCGCCGGTGAGCTCCCGCGCAGGCTCGTCGGACCAGCTCACGGCCTCGATGGAGCGGGTGCCCGGCCCCTCGACGGGACCGGCCGGGCCGCGGGAGGACTGGGTCCGCATGACGACCCGCTCGAGGAACATCTCGCTGGACAGCTGCTCGGTCAGCTCGGTGCGCAGCCGGCCGAGCTCCGCGCGCAGCTCGCCCAGCTGACCGAGGTCGGTCCGGACGGAGGAGAGCCGGGCCACCTCCTCGCGCAGCCCGCCGGGTCCGGAGACGTCGTCGCGCAGCGCGCCCAGCGCCGCCACGTCCTGCCGCAGCGCGGCGAGCGCGGCCACGTCCTGCCGCAGCGCCCCCAGCGCGGCGACCTCCTGCCGCACGCCGGCGAGGGCGGCCACGTCCTGGCGCAGTCCCGCGAGGGCGGCGACCTCTGCCCGCAGGCCCGTCAGCGCGGCGACGTCCTGGCGGATCGCGCCCAGCGCCGCGACGTCCTGGCGGATCGCGCCCAGCGCGGCCACCTCGCGCCGCAGCGCCGCGAGCTCGGCCCGCATCGCGTCGTCGGCCTCGCGGCGCAGCCGGCTCTCGGTCTCCCGCTCCCGCCGGCCGGCGGTCTCGGGCTCGGTCGCGGGGCGCGGCTCGGCCGCGGGACGGCGGCGCCCGGCGGCCAGCATCGCGAGGACGAACGCCCAGGCGCCGCCGACGACGGCCAGCCGCAGCAGGCGGGGGTCGTCGGTGAGGAAGACGACGACGGTCGCGGCCACGGCGAGCACCGCGCCGACGGCCAGTCCGGCGGTCCGCCAGCGGGGTGCGGTGGCGGAGTCGTCTCGCTCGTCCGGTCCCCCGCGCATGGACTCCAGCGTAACGGCGCGACGGCCTGCACTCACGCTCCGAACAACACCCGTGACACAGACGTCACGGGCCCCGGCGGGGATCCCGCCGGGGCCCGTGGAGCCGGCCCCTCGACAGGGCCGGGAACGCTACTGCGCGAGCGCGCCGTCGGAGCTGAAGACCAGCCCGATCGAGACCTCGCCCTGCTGGATCGCGGTCTTGCTCAGCGGACCGCCGGCGTCGAGCGGCACGAAGGAGGCGAACTCGAGGCCGTAGGTGTCCTCCAGGCCGAGCTGGCAGAACGGCCGGGTCGGGCACTCCTCCGGCCCGCCCAGGACGAGCGAGCCGTCGCCGCAGGCGTCGGCGAGCTCCGACAGCGTGCTGACGCCGAGCTGGTCGGCGAACTCCTGCGTCACGGCGAACGCGTTCTGGTCGACCGCCTCGGACGGCTCGCCGAAGACCAGGCCGGCCTGGTCGGCCAGCGGCCGGGCGGCGCTGGCGGTCTCCTGCGCGTCGTTGGTGGCCACCGGGGTGGCGTCGGGGCCGTTGAACTCGGCGTTGAGCGCCTCGGTGACGGTGGCCAGGTACTCGGGGAAGACCTGGATCTCGGTGCCGGACCGGAGCGCGGGCAGGTAGAGCTCGCGGTTGCCGACCGTGCGCACCTCGGTGTCGAAGCCGGCGGCCTCCAGCGTGCGGGCGTAGATCGTCGCCAGGATCTCCGACTCGCTGAAGTCGGTCGCGCCGATGACGATGCTGCCGCTGCCCTGCTCCAGGCCCTCGGTCACGCCGTTGGCCTCGACCCACTCGTCGGCGACCTCGTCGACGGTGCGGCGCTCGAGGTCGACCCCGGCGTTCATCTCGATGAGCTCCTCGGTCGTGAGCGCCGCGGAGACGGCGTCCAGGGCCGGGATCAGAGCCGGCTGCGCGGAGGCGGTCGCCGCGTTGACCGCGGGCACGACGTTGTCGGCCAGCTGCAGCTGCTGGTCGTCCTCGAGCACGACCAGCTGGTCGCCGGGGACGGGGGCGCACGCGTCGCCGCTGGCCGCGCTGCCGCTCGACTCGCCGCCGCCCCCGGTGCCCGAGGAGCCGGAGTCGCCGCAGGCCGCGGTGCCCAGCACCGCCGCGAGAGCCAGGGGGATGAGGACCCGGGTGCGCCTCGTCATAGCCGCCCGCCTTCTGTGTCCCGTGCGGCCACCGGGGCCGCCACGCGTGTCTGGCGGGAGGTCTCCCGCACCGCCATGCAACCCCGCGCCGGGCGGCGGTTCCAACCGCCCGACGGATGTGTTGTGCCCTTGTTATCGAGTGTCCGGGCTCACAGCGGCATGCCGCTGGCGGTCGGCTCCGGCGTCCCCGGGCGGACGACGTCGCGCCGCACGTGCCGGAACGGGAGCCGGCGCTGCCCCGGCGTCAGCGCCCAGGACAGGACGACGAGGACCAGCTCGGTGAGCAGCGCGAGGGCCGCGACGAGGATCGCCCCGGCGATCATCACGCCGTAGTCGCGCTGGCCGAAGCCGAGGTTGATGATCCGGCCGAGGCCGCCGCCGCCGACCAGCGCGGCCAGCGTGGCCGTGGCCACCACCTGCACCGCCGCCGTCCGGATGCCGGTGAGCACCAGCGGGGCGGCGAGCGGCGCCTCGACCCGTCTGAGCACCTGCCCGCGCGACATGCCCATGGCCTGGGCGGCCTCGCGGACGTCGGCGTCCACCCCGCGGAAGCCGACGAAGGTGTTGGTCAGGATCGGCGGGATCGCGAAGACGGCCAGCGCGATCGCCGTCGAGCGGTTGCCGAAGCCGATCGGGGTGACGGCGAAGACCGTCAGCAGGGCCAGCGTGGGGATCGCCCGGCTGACGTTGGACAGGACGACGACCGCCCCGGAACCGCGGCGGGCACGGCCGAGCACGGTGCCGAGCGGCAGGGCCACCGCCATGGCGCCGGCCACCGCCGCCCCGGAGACCCACAGGTGCTCCCCGAGCAGGTCGAGGATGCCGTCGCGCCGCGTCCAGTTGAACGGGTCGTTGAGGTAGACGAACGCGCGGTCGAGGTCGCTCACGCCGCCTCCTCGCCGGCGCTCGTCGGCAGCGTCCGCGGCGCTGCTCCGCCTCCCCGTGGCCTCGCCAGCCCGCTCACGTGCGTGCCGCCCGGGCCCACGGGGTCAGCAGGCGTTCCAGGCCGGCGAGCAGCAGGTCCGCCACCAGGGCCAGGAGCACGCAGCCCACCGCCCCGGTGACGATCTCCGCGCGGTACTGGTTGTGCGCGAGCCCGCCGGTGATGAGCTGGCCGAGCCCGCCGTGACCGACCAGGACGCCGACGGTGGTGAGGGCGACGGTCGACACGGTCGCCACCCGCAGGCCGGCCATGAAGGTCGGGAGGGCCAGCGGCAGGTCCACGCGCACGAACAGCTGCGCCGGGCTCAGCCCCATCCCCCGGGCGGCCTCGCGGACGTCGTCGGGCACGTTCTGCAGCCCGGCGAGGAAGCTGCGCACCAGGATCACCAGGGAGTAGGCGGTCAGCCCCACGAGGACCGTGGTCGCCGACAGCCCGGTGAGGGGCAGGACCAGCGCGAACAGGGCCAGCGACGGGATCGTGTAGACGATCGTCGAGAAGGCGAGCACGGGGCCGGCCAGCCACCGGCTGCGGCGGGCCAGCAGCGCCAGGGGGAGCGCGATCAGCGCCCCGAGCACCACGGCCGCGACGGTCAGCCAGACGTGCTCGCGCAGGTGGCCCATGATGGTGTCCCAGTTGCGCGAGACGAACGACGGGTCGAACCACGGGTTCGGCGCCTCGTCCACCGCGAGCGAGAGGTCGCTCGACGCGCCCAGCAGAGGGCGCACCGACAGGAGGGCCACCCCGTGGACGCTACTGCCGCACCCGCCCGCCCCGCTGCCCCCGCCTCGGTCGAGCCCGGGGACGGCTCCCCCGACCCGGCTCCCGAGATCCGGCTGGAGGGCGTCAGCAAGGTCTACGCCGACGGCACCGTCGGGGTCGCCGAGCTCGACCTCACCCTGGCCGCCGGGGAGCTCACGGTGCTCGTCGGGCCCTCGGGCTGCGGCAAGACGACGACCATGAAGATGATCAACCGGATCATCGAGCCGACCACCGGCCGGATCGTGCTCGGCGGCGAGGACGTGACCCGCGTCGACCCCGACCGGCTGCGCCGGCGGATCGGGTACGTCATCCAGAACGTCGGGCTCTTCCCGCACCAGACGGTGCGCGCGAACGTCGCCACGGTCCCGCGGCTGCTCGGCTGGGACCGCCGCCGCACCCGCGCCCGCGTCGACGAGCTGCTGGCCACGGTCGGGCTGGACCCGGCGGTGCACGGCGACCGCTACCCCGCCCAGCTCTCCGGCGGGCAGCGCCAGCGGGCCGGGGTCGCCCGGGCGCTGGCCGCCGACCCGGGCGTCCTGCTGATGGACGAGCCGTTCTCCGCGGTCGACCCGGTCGTCCGCGAGCGGCTGCAGGACGAGTTCCTCCGGCTGCAGGCGGCGGTGCGCAAGACGATCGTGTTCGTCACCCACGACATCGAGGAGGCCGTGCGGCTCGGCGACCGCATCGCGGTCATGAGCTCCGGCGGGCACGTCGAGCAGTTCGCCCCGCCCGCGGAGCTGCTCGGCCGGCCCGCCAACGACTACGTGGCCGACTTCGTCGGCGCCGACCGCGGGCTCAAGCGGCTGGCGGTCACGCCCGTCGACCCCGCCGACCTGGCCCGGCCGCCGGTGGTGCGGCCGGAGACGCCGCTGGCGGAGGCGGCCGCGGCGCTGGGCGGCGCACCGGGGGCGGTCGTCGTGGACGCCGGCGGCCGGCCGCGGGGATGGCTGCCGGCCGGCCGCGCCGGCGGGGCGGGCACGGCAGGGGCGGCGATGCAGCCGGCCGCCGAGCCGGTCCCGGTGACGGCCACGCTCAAGACCGGCCTGTCGGTGCTGCTGCGCTCGGACGCCGACGCGGTGCCGGTCGTCGACGGCGACGGGGGCTACGTCGGCGTCCTCACCGCCGGCACGGTGCACACGACGCTCCGCCGGTCGGTGACCGCCGGCTAGGCGCGCACGGAGCCCGGGTCGTCGTCCTCCGACGGCGGCACGCGGCACACGTGCTCCAGCCACAGCGCGGCCCCGGTGAGCGCCGCCGAGGCGAGGACGCCGATCACACCGGTCACCGTGTCGTCGCCGGCGGCGTCCAGCCGGTCCAGGGCGGGGACGACGTGCAGCAGCACCCCGGCCCACACGCCGACGAAGACCGCGCCCACGTACGCGCTGGCCTGGGCGAGGACGGCGACCCGCGCCACCAGCATCGGCTCCAGCGGCCGGACGCCGCCAGGCGCCGGGGCGGCGCCGGCGGCGGCCGAGGGCCGGCCCCCGCGGGCGGTGCGGCGGGCGTCGCGCAGGGCGCCGAGCCGGGAGCCCAGCGCGCGGGCGGCCATCGCCTCGGCGACGGCGAGCAGGGCCAGCGGCACCGGCAGCCACCAGCGCAGCGGCGGCAGGTCCCCGTAGGCCGACCGCACCACCAGCCAGGTGGCCACGGCCAGCCCGACGGCGGCGACGACGAGGTCGCGTCGGCTGACCGGCGTCACGGCCGGTCCCCCCAGCGCACCACGGCGTCGACGTCCTCCCGCGGCAGCGCGGCGAGCAGGCCGGTCACCGGCCCGTGGCCGGGCAGCACGGCGTCGGGGTCGACCTCCGCCCACGGCACCAGCACGAACGCCCGCTCGTGCGCGCGCGGGTGCGGCAGGGTGAGCACCGGGTCGTCGGAGACCACCGGCGTGCCGTCGTCGGCGACCACGGCGACGACGTCGACGTCCAGGGTGCGGGCGCCCCAGCGCACCTCCCGGGTGCGGCCGGCGGCCTGCTCGAGCTCGTGGGCCCGGGCCAGCCAGCCGACGGCGTCCCGCGGCCCCTCGACCAGCGCGACCGCGTTCAGGTACGGCGGCTGCTCCACCGGGCCCCACGGCGGGGTCTCGTAGAGCGCGGAGGCGGCGAGCAGCCCGTCGGCGGCGAGGCCGTCGAGCGCCTCGCGCAGGGTCGCGGCGCGGTCCCCGAGGTTGGCGCCCAGCGACAGCACCGCACGGGTCCGGAGAGGCGGCGTCGTCATTCGTCCTTCGGCCCGGTCGCGGGACCCACGGCGAGCTCGCGAGCCGTGGGGAGGACCGGGTCCTTCGTCCGCCGGATGGCCACCGTCACGTCGTCGAAGGGGACGCCCAGCTCCGCGTCGGGCTTGTGCACGGTGATCTCGACGGCGTCGACCAGCGGGTCGGCCAGGCAGGCGTCGGCCATCCGCTGGGCGAGGGTCTCGAGCAGGTCGACCGGCTCGCCGGTGAGGATGCCGTGCAGGCCCTGGGCCAGCTCGGCGTAGTTCACCGTGCGGTCGAGGTCGTCGCCGGCCGCGGCCGCCCGGGTGTCGAGCTCGAGGACGACGTCGACGGAGAAGGTCTGCCCCTTCTCCCGCTCCCAGTCGTAGACGCCGTGGTTGGCGTGGGCGGTGATGCCGCGGACGGTGATGCGGTCAGGCACGTCGGCTCTCCTGTCGGGCGCGCTGGACGGCGGCGACGGTGCGCACCGCGTCCACCGAGGCCGCGGCGTCGTGCACGCGCACGCCCCAGGCCCCGGCCTCGGCGGCGAGCACGGTGGTGGCCAGGGTCGCGGCGTCGCGCTGCTCGGCGGGGCGCACGGTCCCGTCTGCGGCGGCCAGCTCGCGGCCCAGGAAGGTCTTGCGGGAGGCGCCGACCAGCACCGGCAGGCCGAGGGCCACGACCCGGTCCAGCCCGGCGAGCACCCGCCAGTTGTGCTCGGCCCGCTTGGCGAAGCCCAGTCCCGGGTCGAGCACCAGCTGCGCGGGGTCCACGCCGGCGGCCACGACGTCCTCGACGCGGGCGGTCAGCTCGGCGCAGACCTCGGTGACGACGTCGCCGTAGCGCGCGGCGGCGTACATCTCGCGGCTGTGGCCGCGCCAGTGCATGAGCACCCAGGGGACGCCGGCCTCGGCGACGAGCTCGGCCATGTTCTTGTCGGCCAGCCCGCCGCTGACGTCGTTCACCAGCGTGGCGCCCGCCCCGATGGCGGCCTCGGCGACCTCCGCGCGGGTGGTGTCGACGCTCACCCGGACCCCGGCGGCCGCCAGCTCGCGGACGACGGGGACCACCCGCCGGCACTCCTCGTCGGCGTCCACCCGGTCGGCGCCGGGGCGGGTGGACTCCCCGCCGACGTCGACGTAGTCGGCACCGGCCGCGTGCATGGCCAGGCCGTGCGCGATCGCGGTCGGTGCGTCGGCGAAGCAGCCGCCGTCGGAGAACGAGTCGGGGGTGACGTTCAGGACGCCCATGACCACGCAGCGCCCGGGCTGCGGGAGCCGGATGCGCTCGTTCACTTCCCCAGCACGAGGCTCATCGCCTCGGCGCGGGTCGCGGCGCTGTCGCGGAACATCCCGCGCACCGCCGAGGTGACCGTGGACGAGCCGGGCTTGCGGATGCCCCGCATGCCCATGCACAGGTGCTCGGCCTCGATCACGACGATGACGCCGCGCGGCTTGAGGACGTCGTTCAGCGCGTCGGCGATCTGCCGGGTCATCCGCTCCTGCACCTGCGGCCGGCGGGCGTAGACGTCGACCAGCCGCGCGAGCTTGGACAGCCCGGTCACCCGGCCGTCCTCGTTCGGGATGTACCCGACGTGTGCCACGCCGTGGAAGGGGACCAGGTGGTGCTCGCAGGTCGAGTACATCGGGATGTCCTTGACCAGGACCAGCTCGTCGTGGTCCTCGTCGAACACCGTGGCGAGCACCTCGGCCGGGTCCTGCCACAGCCCGGCGAAGGTCTCCGCGTAGGCGCGGGCCACCCGGCCGGGGGTGTTCTGCAGGCCCGGCCGGTCAGGGTCCTCCCCCACCGCGACGAGCAGCTCGCGGACCGCGGCCTCGGCCCGCGCGTGGTCGACTCTCCCGGGGACGGGGCGTACCTCGTCCTCGGGCTCCTCGGGGATCTCGCTCATGGCTGCTCCTCGGCGGCGGTCGGTGGCTGCGACCTGGGGGTCAGGGCCCGATCACCGTTGCACGGGCGCACCGACGTCGCCCACCGGGCTGGACCCGCCGGAGACGTGGCCGTTGCCGTTCGCCCCGTTGCCGCCCGCCATCGCCGCCCGCTCGGCGGGGGTGAGGACCGGCGGCTGGTCGGACGGCGTCCGCTTGCCGAAGCCGTTGTAGGGCGCCAGCGAGGGCCGCTTGTGGACCGGCGCGCAGATGCGGGCCATGTCCTCCTTGGAGAGGGTCTCCTTCTCGATCAGCTCGAGGACGAGCTGGTCGAGCACGGCCCGGTGCTCCACGAGGATCTCCCACGCCTCGTCGTGCGCGGCCTCGATGAGCGCGCGCACCTCGGCGTCGATGTCGGCGGCGACGGCCTCGGAGTAGTCCGGCCGCGAGCCCATGTCCCGACCGAGGAACGGCTCGGAGTCGGTGCTGCCGTACTTCACCGCACCGAGCTTGGCGCTCATGCCGTACTGGGTGACCATCGCCCGCGCCATCGAGGTGGCCTTCTCGATGTCGTTGCCGGCGCCGGTGGTCGGCTCGTGGAAGACCAGCTCCTCGGCCGCGCGCCCGCCGAGGGCGTAGGCGAGGGTGTCGATCATCTCCGACCGGGTCTGGGTGTACTTGTCCTCGGTCGGCAGCACGAGCGTGTGCCCCAGCGAGCGGCCGCGCGGCAGGATCGTCACCTTGTGCACCGGGTCCAGGTTGGGCAGTGCGTGCGCCACCAGGGCGTGGCCGCCCTCGTGGTAGGCGGTGACCTTCTTCTCCTTCTCGCTCATCGCCCGCGTCTTGCGCTCGGGGCCGGCGATGACCCGGTCGATCGCCTCCTCCAGCACCGCGTCGGTGATGACGGTGCCGTTGTGCCGGGCGGTGAGCAGCGCGCCCTCGTTGAGCACGTTGGACAGGTCGGCGCCGGTGAAGCCCGGCGTCCGGCGGGCCAGCGTCTCCAGGTCGACGTCGGGGGCGAGCGGCTTGCCCTTGGCGTGGACGGCGAGGATCGCCTTGCGGCCCTCGAGGTCGGGCCGGTCGACGGCGATCTGGCGGTCGAAGCGGCCCGGGCGCAGCAGCGCCGGGTCGAGGATGTCCGGCCGGTTGGTGGCGGCGATCATGATCACACCGCCCTTGACGTCGAAGCCGTCCATCTCGACGAGCATCTGGTTGAGCGTCTGCTCGCGCTCGTCGTGCCCGCCGCCCATGCCGGCGCCGCGGTGGCGGCCGACCGCGTCGATCTCGTCGACGAAGATGATCGCCGGCGCGTTCTGCTTGGCCTGCTCGAACAGGTCGCGCACGCGGCTGGCGCCGACGCCGACGAACATCTCGACGAAGTCCGAGCCGGAGATCGAGAAGAACGGCACGCCCGCCTCGCCGGCGACGGCGCGGGCGAGCAGGGTCTTGCCGGTGCCGGGCGGGCCGAACAGCAGCACGCCCTTGGGGATCTTGGCGCCGACGGCCTGGAACTTCACGGGGTTGGCGAGGAAGTCCTTGATCTCCTGGAGCTCCTCGATGGCCTCGTCGGCGCCGGCGACGTCGGCGAACGTCGTCTTCGGGGTGTCCTTGGTGATCTGCTTGGCCTTGGACTTGCCGAAGGCCATGACGCCGCGGCCGCCGCCCTGCATGGAGTTGAACAGCCAGAACAGCAGGAGCAGGAGGATCACGAACGGCAGGAAGCTGATGAGGACGCTGACGAAGACGTTCTCCTGCGTGACGTTCGTGTCGAACTCGACGCCGTCACCGCTCTGGCCGCCCTCGCCGTCCTGCCCGGACACGAGGTCGAAGACGTCGTCGGAGGCACCCACCGGGAAGGACGCGGTGATGCGGTCACTGCCCTCGACCGGGTTCGTCAGCTCGAGGTCGAGCGTCTGTTCCTTGTCGTTGATCGTGACCTTCTCGACGTTGCCGTCCTCGATCTGCTGGAGGGCGGTGGCCGTGGACACGTCCTGGTACTCGTCGCCGCCGCTGAACAGGGTGGAGAAGCCCACCGCCAGCAGGATGACGAGGACGACCCAGAACCACACGGAGCGGAAGATCTTCTTGCGTTCCATACACCGATGCCGGGCGGCCCTGACGGGCCTGACCCGTCGACCCTCCTGATCGTCCGGGGGACGCGTCCCGCGCCCCGGGTGGGCACCCGCGCGCCGGTGCAGCGTCGTTGCGATCGAAGGTACACCGGGGCCCCTGTACGGGACCTGTGCGAAGACTGCGGTCCACCCGTGTGGACGACGCCGTCTCGGTCACGCCGTGGTGACGGGTCGAGCGGCGCCGGGGACGGCACGGAGCAGGGGTGGCCCGGCCGCGGGGCCCCGACGGTCCCCGGCCGGGACACGGGCAGCGGCTCAGCCCGGGGCGGGACGGCACCTGGCCGCGGTGTCGGCCGGAGGCCGACGGATCACGTCGAGTACACCTCGGGCTTCAGCGTCGCGATGTAGGGCAGGTCCCGGTAGCGCTCGGCGTAGTCCAGCCCGTAGCCGATGACGAACTCGTTGGGGATGTCGAAGCCGATGTACTTCACCGGCACCTCGACCTTGACCGCGTCGGGCTTGCGCAGCAGCGCGCACACCTCGAGCGAGGCGGGCCCGCGGCCGCCGAGGTTCTTCAGCAGCCAGGACAGCGTCAGCCCCGAGTCGATGATGTCCTCGAGCACCAGCACGTGCTTGTCGCTGATGTCGCGGTCGAGGTCCTTGAGGATGCGGACGACGCCCGAGGAGCTGGTGGCGCTGCCGTAGGAGGAGACGGCCATGAACTCCATCTGGGTGGGCAGCTGCAGGGCCCGCGCGAAGTCGCTCATGAACAGGACGGCGCCCTTGAGGACGCCGACCAGGAGCACCTCCCTGCCGGCGTAGTCGCGGGCGACCTCCTCGGCCAGCTCGGTGATCTTGGCCTGGATCTGCTCCTCGCTGAGCAGGACGTGGTCGATGTCCGGGCCGTACCCGTGGTCGGGACCGAGTCCCCCGGAGGTGCTGGCGGGGTCCGTCACGGGTGGGGCTCCTCGAGGGGTGCGGGGCCGCGGTCGGAGCCGCGGCCCGAGGGCGGCTGCAGGACCAGCCTGCCAGACGTCCGGACGACGCCCGCGCCACCGGGTAGGTCCACCCGGCCCTGGCCGCGCCAGGCGGTGACCAGCGTCTCCACCGCGCGCAGGTGCACCGCCTGCAGGTCCGGGACGCCGCCCGCGCGCAGCCAGCCGCGGAGCACCCGCCGGCGGACGGCGGCCGGCAGCGGCGCCAGGGGACGGGCGGGCAGGCCGCCGTCCCCGGCCTCGGCGGCCAGGCGGGCGAGCTCGGCGGCCGCGAGCCCGTCGAGGGCGTCGAGGTCCTCGCGGAGCAGGCCGGCGGTGCGGGCCAGCGCGGGGGCCACCCCGCCGCCGAGGACCTCCTCCAGCAGCGGGAGCACCTCGGCGCGCAGCCGCACCCGCGTGTAGGCCGGGTCGCTGTTCCAGGGGTCGTCCCACACCGGCAGGCCCTGGTCGGCGCAGGCCTGCCGGGCCGTGGCGCGCCGGACGCCGAGCAGCGGCCGCCACCAGAGCACGCCGTCGTCCTCCCGCTCGGCCACCATGCCCGCGACCGAGCGCGGGCCCGAGCCGCGGCCGAGGCCGAGCAGCACGGTCTCGGCCTGGTCGTCGAGGGTGTGGCCGAGCGCGACGCGGGCGCCGTGCTCCCGGGCCGCGGCGGTCAGGGCCGCGTACCGGGCCTCCCGGGCGGCGCCCTCGGGCCCGCCGGCGCCGCCGACGTCGACGGCGAGGACGAGCACCGGGTCCAGGCCGAGGTCGCGCAGCAGCGCCGCCGTCCGCTCCGCCCGCTGCGCCGAACCGGGCTGCAGTCCGTGGTCGACGGTCACCCCGCCGACGCGGACGCCGGCGTCGCGGGCCTCGAAGGCGAGCGCCGCGGCCAGCGCCACCGAGTCCGCTCCCCCGCTGCAGGCGGCCAGGACCGGCGCCACCGAGCGGCGCAGTCCCGCCCGGACGGCGTGCCGCAGGACCGCGACGGCGCGGGGCGGGCCGCTCACCCGGCGGTCAGGCGGGGATGGCCGGGCGGCCGATGACGCGGTCGACCCAGCGCGCCGGGTCGGTGAGCTCCTCGATCCGCGGCAGCGCGTCGGGACCGCTCCACACCCGGTTGAAGCCCTCCATGCCGACGAGGTCGACGACCCCGCCGACGAAGAACCGGCCGTCGGCGTACTGCTTCATCTTCTGCTCGAGCCCGAGCAGCCGGCGCAGCACGCGGTCGACGGGGCCGCGGCCCTTGCGCCGCTGGGCGAACCGCTTGCGCAGCGTGCGCACCGAGGGGACGACGTCCGGGCCGACGCCGTCCATCACGTACTCGGCGTGCCCCTCGACCAGGCTCATGACCGCGGTGACCCGGTCGAGGACGGCGCGCTGCCGCGGGTCGCCGACCAGCGCCATGAGGCCCTGCGGCTCGTCACCGTCGTCGCCGCCGCGGACGGCGTCCCCGAGGCTGCGGACGACGTCGCGGAGCCGGTCGCGCAGCACGTCGGTGTCCAGGTCGGTCGCCTCGACGAACTCCGTGATGAGCGACTCCAGGTGGCCCTGCAGCCAGGGCACCCCGGTGAACTGCAGCTGGTGGGTGACCTCGTGCAGGCAGACCCACAACCGGAAGTCGCCGGGGTCCACGCCCAGCCGGCGCTCGGCGTCGACGATGTTGGGGGCGACCAGCAGCAGCCGGCCGCCGGTGCCGAAGACCTCGTACTGCCCGAGCACCCGGGAGGACAGGAAGGACAGCAGCGCCCCCGCCTGCACGCCGGTGGCGCGGGAGCCGATCGCGGTGGCGATCGGGCCGGGCCTGGTGCCCTGCTTCTCCGCGAGCTGGTCGACCAGCGGGTCCAGCAGCGCCGACATCCCCGCGGTGTTCGCGTCGACCCAGCCGGGCCGGTCGACGACGGCGACCTCGGGCACGGGGCCGCCGGGCGCCGGCCGCAGTCCGGTGAGGCCCTCGACGTGGCCGATGGCGGTGGCGGCGGCCTCGTGCAGCTCGCGGACGACGGCGGCGGCCTCCTCCCGCGTCGTCTGCGGGCCCGGGCTGACCAGCCGGCGGGCGGTGCGTCCGGCGAGGTCCCAGTCGACCAGGGAGGCGGCGCGGCTCATCGGCTCACCGTACGCGCGCGCCGGCTCGCGGCGCCGTCCGCCGGAGCCCGGGACCGGGGCTCAGGAACAGCCGCAGGCGGCCAGCGCGGAGGCGGCCGCGTCGAGCGCGTCCTCGGCCGCCTCCGGGGCCCCGGAGACCCCGTCGGCCATCAGCGCGTAGGCCAGCAGCCGGCCGTCGGCGGTGACCACGGTCCCCGCCAGCGCGTGCACGCCCAGCAGCGTGCCGGTCTTGCCCCGGACCGAGCCCGGTGCGGTGGCGGGGTCGGTGTCGCCGCGGTCGACGAGGGTGCCGTCCCAGCCGGCCACCGCCAGCCCGGAGACGACCGCCGAGGTGCCCGGGACCGAGCCGTCGGCGGCGGCGGTGAGCACGCGGGTGAGCAGGGTCGCGGGCACCCGGTCGGAGGCCGACAGGCCGCTGCCGTCGGCGAGGGTCACGCCGGTGAGGTCGAAGCCCGCCTCCTCGAGGGCCGCGGGGACCGCCTCGGCGACGCCGTCGAAGGTCGCGGGCAGGTCGCGGGCCAGCGCCACGTGCCGGCCCAGCGCCTCGGCGAGGACGTTGTCCGACAGCGCCAGCATCTGCTCCACCAGCCGGGCGACCGGCGCCGACTCGACGGTGCCGAGCACCGTGGCGTTCGCGGGGGCCTCGCCGAGCCGCACGGCGGCTCCGGGGGCGCCCAGCGCCGCGGCCAGCGCCCGGCCGGCGTCCGTGCCCGGGGCGCCGCTGCGCGCGGTGGCGCCGGCGGTGAGGCGGGCGCCGTCGACGGCGGTGGCGGTGACCGGCGCCGCGTAGCTCGACGGCGCGTCGCCCGGGCCCCACCCCGGCGCGGTGAGCGGACCGGTGAACAGGCCGTTGTCCACGACGACGCTGGTGACCGGCGCCCCGGCCAGCGCCGCCTGGACCTGGCCGGCCAGGTCGGCCACCGTCGCCGCGCCCGGGTAGGTCAGCGAGGGCGAGGTGGTCGACAGGGTCGGGTCGCCGCCCCCGATGAGCACGACCTCGCCCGGCGCGGCGCCGGCGACCACGGTGGTGGTCAGCGTGTCGTCGGGGTCGAGGGTGGTCAGGGCCGCCACGGCGGTCAGCAGCTTGGCGGTGGAGGCGGGGACGGCCGGGCGGTCGCCGTCCCGGTCCAGGAGCACCTCCCCGGTGGCGACGTCGACGACGTGCGCCGCCGGCGCGGTGCCGAGGGCCGGCGAGGTCACCAGCGGGGTGAGCACGGCCTCGAGGGCGGCCGGGTCGGGCGCCGGGGCGTCGGCGGACAGCTCCGCCAGCACGGGCGACGGCTCGCCGACCTCGGGCAGCTGCGCGCCGGCGACCGTCGTCCCGCCGGCGGCGTCGGCGGCGCCGTCGTCCCCGCCCAGCGCCCGGACCACCAGGACGGCCACCACGGCCAGGACGGCGACCACGGCGAGACCCGCCAGGACCAGCCGGCGACGGAAGCGCGAGTACTTCGGCGTGACGGTCGTCGACCCGCTCGACGCGATGGTGCCCACCCCCTGGGACGACCTCCGGCGCGGGTGCCGGGAGCCGTGGGCCACACTACGAGACGTGCAGTTCGACGTGACGGTAGAGATCCCCAAGGGCCAGCGGAACAAGTACGAGCTGGACCACGCCACCGGCCGCATCCGCTTGGACCGGATGCTGTTCACCTCCACCCGCTATCCGGCGGACTACGGCTACATCGAGAACACCCTCGGCCAGGACGGCGACCCGCTCGACGCGCTGGTCCTGCTGGAGGAGCCGACCTTCCCCGGGTGCCTCATCACCTGCCGGGCGATCGGCATGTTCCGGATGACCGACGAGGCGGGTGGGGACGACAAGGTCCTCACCGTCCCGGCGACCGACCCGCGGATGTCGCACCTCAAGGACATCACCGACGTGTCGGAGTTCGACCGGCTGGAGATCCAGCACTTCTTCGAGACCTACAAGGACCTGGAGCCGGGCAAGTCGGTCGAGGGCGCCGAGTGGGTCGGGCGCGCCGAGGCCGAGGCCGAGATCGAGGCCTCGCTGCAGCGGGCCCGTGAGGCCGAGCCGCACCACTGACTCCCCCTGGCCCTCTCTCCGAGCGGCCGCCGAGCGCACGACGGACAGCCGACGGCGGTGCACCCCTGGCGGGTGCACCGCCGTCGCTGTCGGTGGCCCCGGCCGGCGGCGCCCCGGCTCAGCAGTTGGCCTGGCCCCACTCGTCGACCGCGGTGCCCGCGTCCACCAGCTCCGCCTGCAGGTCCAGGAACTCGTCGGCCAGGTCCGTGCCGGAGGAGGGGTCGCCGGGGTCGACCTGCTCGACGAGGGCGAGGAGGTCCTGCCAGGCGGTGACCAGGCGCCCCCACTCGTCGGCGACGTCGTCCGGCGGCTGCACCTCCTGCATGCGGGCGACGGCGTCCTCCAGCGCCGCGATCGCGGTCGCCGGGTCGGTCTGCACGTCCTCGAAGTCGTCGGTGATGTCGGCGAGCAGGTCGGGCACCTCGGTGCAGAAGACCTCCTGGCGCTCCTCGTCCGAGAGCGCGGGCGGCGTCCCCTCACCGACCGGCGAGGCGGTGCCGGTGACCTCCGACGTGCAGCCGCCGACCAGGGCCGCAGCCGTCGCCAGGAGGGTCAGGGTGCCCGCGCGTCGTCCCACTCCCCGACCGTAACCGCGCCACCGGGACCCCGCCGGGCGCTCCGGTGGCAGGTCAGGACACCTCGACGGGACCGCTGGTCATGCGGTCCAGCACCATGCCGTCGGGGTCGATCAGGACGTACGTGACCGTGAAGGTCCCCGCCTCCAGGGGGACCTCGCTGGTGATCACGGCCTGGTCCCGGTCCGCCTCGGGCTGCACCACGGTCACCGGGAACGGATCGCTCTGCACTCCCGTGGTCGCCTCGGTGATGACGGCCTCGATGGTCACGTCCTGGCCCCGGTAGCCCTCCAGCTGGAAGTTGACCGAGAAGGAACAGCACGGGTTGGCGGTGCTCAGCTCGACGGCCGAGATGTCGCCACCCAGCGGGGGCGGGTCCTCGGGGTTCAGCGGCCCGCCCTCACGGGTGAGGAAGAAGACGGCCAGCGGCCCGATGACCGCGGAGGCCACGATGCCGGCGAGCCACTTGCCCCGGGTCTCGCCCGACCCGCCGTCCGGGGAGCCCCCCGGGCCGGCCGGCACCGGGACCCAGGCCTGGTGTCCCGGCGGCGGGCCGTACGCCCCGTGTCCCCACGGGGGTGCGACGGGGGCCGGCGGTCCCCAGACCTGCGGCCCCGGCGCCGGGGCCACGCCGTACCGGGCGGGGCCGCCCGGCACCGGAGGGTGTCCGTCGGACCCGGCGGGCCAGGCCTGCGGGCTACCGGGGGGACTGGTCATGGGGACTCCTCGTCCGGCGGTGGTCGGGGGCGCGCTGACGCGACGTGCGTGGGCCGCAGGCGCGCCGGGGGCTCACCGGGGGCGCCGCCTCGGGGGTCGGAGGACGACGGAGGCGCACGCTAGCGGGCCCACCGCCACTGCCCCTGGTGGCGCGTGGGAGGCGTCGCTGCGCCTGTGGCCGGCGGCGCGGGAGTGGCTCGCCGGGCGGGAGGGACGGCCACGACGCGGCGACGCCGCGCCGGCCCACGACCCCTCGGCCGTGCGCCGACGCGGCGTCGGCGGCCTCCCCGCGGGAGGCCCGTGCTCAGGCGGTCCGGGCCTGCTGGCGCAGGTCGTAGAGCTTCCGCCACTCGTGCTTGCTGCGGATGGTGGTGTCGACGTCGGGGCTCAGCGCGCGCAGGGCGCCGACCGTGGCGTCCTCCTTGGCTATGTGCTTGAACGGGTCGAGGCCGAAGAACCGGGTGGTGTTCTCCCACAGGATCTTGTGCATCTCGTCGTCCGGGACGCCGGAGCCCTTCATCTCCGCGTTGACGAACTCCGGGGCGTTGGGCCAGATCGAGTCCGAGTGCGGGTAGTCGCACTCCCAGGCGATGATGTCGACGCCGATGTCGTGGCGGACCTTGAGCGCGGTCGGGTCGGTGACGTAGCAGGCCAGCGAGTGCTCGCGGAAGATCTCGCTGGGCAGCTTGCCGCCGAAGTCGTGACCCAGCCAGCGCTGGTTGGTGTAGTGCCGGTCGCAGCGGTCCAGGTAGAACGGGATCCAGCCGATGCCGGCCTCCGACCAGGCGATCTTCAGGTCGGGGTACTTCCGCATGGCCCCGCCCCACAGCAGGTCCTGCGCGGCGAAGGTCGACACCTGGGTGGCCAGGATGATCATGTTGTCGATCGGCGCGTCGGGGGCCATGCGGATGGCGCCGAAGCCCTGGCCGATGTGCAGGCACATGACGACCTCGAGCTCGGAGACCGTCTGGAAGAACGGGCCCCAGTACTCCAGGTCGTGGTAGCTGGGCAGGCCCTGGATGTGCGGGAGCTCGGGCATCGTGACGGCCTTGACGCCCTTGGCCGCGACCCGCTTCACCTCGTTGACCAGCTCGACCGGGTCCCAGACGGGGAGGATCGCGCAGGGGATCATCCGGCCGGGGTAGGCCGTGCACCACTCGTCGATGTGCCAGTCGTTGTAGGCCTTGAGGAAGATCAGGGCCAGGTCCTTGTCCTTGGCCTCCTGGAAGTACCGGGCGCTGAACCCGGCGAAGGAGGGGAAGCACATCGAGGCGAGGATCCCGTTGCGGTTCATGTCCTTGATCCGCTCGTGGATGTCATAGGCGCCCGGGCGCATCTCGGCGAACGTGGCGGGGTTGAGCCCCCACTCCTCGTTCGGCCAGCCGACGACGGCGTTGAGGCCGACGGTGCCCATCGAGTTGCCCTGGAACCACCACTTCTCGTAGCCGTTCTCGTCCGCGATGGACTTGGGCGCCTCGTCCTTCCACTTGTCCGGGGTGTGGTTCTTGAACATGTCGGGCGGCTCGACGACGTGGTCGTCGATGCTGATCATGATCATGTCCTCGACGTTCATGCCCGTTCCTCTCTCATCTGCTACATCGTTGGCGTGCTGGGGTGTGCCTGACGTCCGGTGCGGCCCGGCGAGGTCGTCACCAGGAGCTGACCTCCGGGACGACCTTCGAGCCGATGAGCTCGAGCGGGGCCTCGGTGCCGAGGTCGGGCACCCACCCGTAGACGGTCGTGAAGCCGAGCTCGTGCAGCCGGCGCAGGTCCTCGAGGACGCCGTCGACGCCCTTCGGGCCCTCGACGTCGAAGGTCCACAGCGCCGTCTTCTCGATCTCGTCGGGGTCGCGGCCGACCTCCTCGCACCGCTCCCGCAGCCGGGTGATCTTCTGACCGGCGTCCTCGCCGCCCCAGACGTTCATGGCGTCGGCGTACTTGGCGACCAGCTTCAGGGTGCGCAGCTCGCCGCCGCCGCCGATGAGCAGCCGCGGGCGGGGCTGCTGGACCGCCGCCGGCACGTTGAGCGTCTGGCCGAGCTGGTAGTGCTCGGTGACGATCGGGTCGTCGCTGCCGCTCCACATCTGCAGGCAGATGCGGACGGTCTCCTCGAGCCGGTGGTAGCGGCCGTCGTGGTGGTCGTAGGGCAGGCCGAGGCCGGTGGCCTCCTGCTCGTTCCAGCCGGTGCCGATGCCCAGCCAGGCGCGCCCGCCGGAGAGGACGTCGAGGGTGGTGACCATCTTCGCGAGCAGGCCGGGGGCCCGGTAGGTCGCGGCGGTCACCAGGGTCTGCAGCTCGATGCGCGAGGTCTGACCGGCCAGGAAGGCCAGGGTCGTGTAGGCCTCCAGCATCGGCTCGTCCTCCTCGCCGATGAGGCTGATCTGCCACAGGTGGTCGGTGGTGCTCAGCCGGGCGAAGCCGGCGTCCTCCGCCGCCCGGGCGATGCGGGCGAGCGCCGGTCCCATCTGCGCGGGCTCGCCGAGGTGCGAGTAGTCGTTCAGGTGGAGACCGAGTCTCATGCAGCGCTCCTCGGCACCCGACGGAGCTCGCGGATGCTTCGACGTGTTGACATCGGTCACATCTTCACCCGCGGATGCGGCCTTGGCAATCGTACGGCTTGCGATACGCGAGTGTGAGCCAGGTCATCCCCGCGCGGCAAGGATGGCCCGTGGTCCGACGGGGTGTCCACCAGCGGCTGGACCAGCACCGGAGCCACACCCGGCCCGGAGACGACGCGACCCCGCCCGGAGGGGACGGGGTCGTCGGAGGAGGAGAGCCGCCTGTCGGAATCGAACCGACGACCTTCTCATTACGAGTGAGATGCTCTACCGACTGAGCTAAGGCGGCGGACGTGCGCGACCAGCCTACGACACCGCCCCGGCGGGACCGTGCACCGGTCAGTCGCGCTCGACGGGGAGTCGCAGCGCGACGGTGAGCGCCTCCACGGCGAACTGCGGCTTCACGTTCTGCTCCAGCGCGGTGCGGCAGGCCAGGACGGCGTCGATCCGGCGCAACGCCCCCTCCGCGCCGATCCGGGCGGCGAGCTCCTCGGCGTCGGCCCGCCGGTCGGGGTGCGCCAGGGGCGGCGGCTCTCCCCCGTCCCCGCGGACCGCGGCGAGGACCAGCGCGTCCCGGTAGAGCGCCGCCAGGTCGACCAGCGCCCGGTCGAGCGAGTCGCGGCCCAGCCGGGTGGCACGCGACTTCTGCCGCTTCTCCAGCTCCTTGATCTGCCCGGCGCCGCGGCTGGCCGCGGCGACCCCGGGGCCGCGGGCGCCGACCCCGAGGCTGTTCTTGAGCGCCTCGGTCTCCGCGCCGTCGAGCGCTGCGGTCGCCTGGTCGGACTCCTCCTTCGCCGCGGCGACCAGGTCGTCGGCGGCGTTGAGGCAGGCCGCCAGGGAGACCAGCGACAGCGGCACGTCGAGCACCGCCTTGCGGGCCAGCCGCGCGCCCTCGTCCCGGGCCAGCCGGCGGGCGCGGCCGACGTGCCCGCCCGACGCCGCGGCGGCCCACGCGGCCATGGCCGGGTCCACGCCGTCCCGGGCGACCAGCACGTCGGCGATCGCCTCCACCCGCGGTGTCCGCAGGCCGACCACGCGGCAGCGGGACCGGATGGTCACCATGATGTCGTCCGGGTGCAGGCTGGGCGTGCAGAGCATGACGACGGTGCGCGGGGGCGGCTCCTCGAGCATCTTGAGGACGGCGTTGGCCGCGTGCTCGGTCATCCGGTCGGCGTCCTCGACCACGATGACCTGCCAGCGCCCCTGCGACGGTGCCCGCCCGGCGAGCCGGACCAGCTCGCGGGCCTCCTTGGCGCCGATCGACAGCCCGTCGGGGACGATCACCGAGACGTCGGCGTGCGTGCCGGCCAGCACCGTGCGGCAGGCGTGGCAGGTGCCGTCACCGCCGGCGGGGCACTGCAGCGCGGCGGCGAAGGCGCGGGCGGCCACCGACCGGCCCGACCCGGGCGGACCGGTGAACAGCCAGGCGTGGGTCATGGCCGCCGGGTCCTCGATCGCGCCGCGCAGGACCGCGATGACGTCGTCCTGCCCGACCAGGCCCGCCCAGACGCCCTCGGCCGTGGACGCGGTCACGGGGTCGCCGCCGGGACGAGCAGCGCGGCGACGCGGTCGCGGATCCGGGCGGCGATCTCCTCGGGCGAGCCGGTGGCGTCGAGCACGAGGTAGCGGTGCGGCTCGGCGGCGGCGAGCTCCAGGAAGGTCTGCCGCACCCGCTCGTGGAAGTCCAGGGACTCGGCCTCGATGCGGTCGGCGGCGGCGCGGCCGCGGGCGCGGGCCAGCCCGGTGGCCGGCGGCAGGTCGAGCAGCACCGTCAGGTCGGGGACCAGGGCCTGGGTCGCCCACCGGGAGATCCGGGCGACCTCCTCGAGCGGGATGGCCCGGCCGGCGCCCTGGTAGGCCAGCGAGCTGTCGACGAAGCGGTCGGTGACCACCACCTCCCCGGCCTCGAGCGCCGGCAGCAGCACCTCGGCGGTGTGCTGGGCGCGGTCGGCGGCGTACAGCAGCGCCTCCGCGCGGGGGCTGAGCGCCAGGTCGGCGCGGTCGAGGACCAGCTGCCGCACCACCGCGCCGGCCGGGGTGTCACCGGGCTCGAACGTCGCCCGCACGCGGTGGCCGGCGGCGGTGAGCTCCTCGGTGAGCAGCCGCACCTGGGTGGACTTGCCCGCCCCCTCCCCGCCCTCGAAGGCGAGGAAGGTGCCGGGGCGGCCGGTGCTGGGGATGACGCTCTCCCGGGGGTCGTGCGGGCGGGCCGCGGCCGGGCGGGCCGGTCGCGCGGGCGCCACGGTACCGGCCGGGGGTGACGCTCCCGGTGCGCTCGTAGGGTCGGCACCGTGGCAGTCCCCGATGCCGGCCGCCCCCCGGCCCCGGCGCCCTGGGACCCGGCGCACTACCTGCGCTTCGGTGACGAGCGGGCGCGCCCGTTCTCCGACCTGCTGGCCCGCGTGGGCGCGGCCGACCCGCGGGTCGTGGTCGACCTCGGGTGCGGCGAGGGGGCGCTCACCGCGTCGCTCGCGCGGCGCTGGCCCGGCGCGCGGGTCACCGGGGTGGACTCCTCCCCCGAGATGCTGGCGGCCGCCGCCCGGCACGCCGTCCCCGGCCGGGTGGGCTTCGAGCTCGGCGACGTGCGGGACTGGGCGCCCGCGGGGCCGGTCGACGTCCTGGTCACCAACGCCGTCCTGCACTGGGTCCCCGGGCACGGGCGGCTGCTGTCCCGCTGGGCCGGGCACCTGACCGCCGGCGGGGAGCTGGCGCTCCAGGTCCCCGGCAACTCCGGCGCCCCGACGCACCGGCTGCTGGCGGAGCTGTGCACCTCGCCGCGGTGGCGCGAGCGGCTGGCCGCCGCCGCTCCCCCGGCGGAGCCGGTGCTCGACCCGGCCGGCTACCTGGGCGTCCTGGAGGCCGCCGGCCTGCGCGCCGAGGCGTGGGAGACCACCTACCTGCACGTGCTCACCGGGGAGGACCCGGTGCTCGAGTGGGTGCGCAGCACCGTGCTGCGGCCGGTCCTGGCCCTCCTCGACGACGCCGAGGGCGCGGAGCTGACCGCCGCCTACGCCGCCGGGCTGCGCGCGGCCTACCCGCCGCGGCCGGACGGGACGACGGTGCTGCCGTTCCGCCGGGTGTTCGCCGTCGGACGGCGGGTCAGCTGAGCTCGAGCCGGTAGGCGTCGGTCCGGTACGGCAGCTGCAGGACGGCGCGACCGCGCGTGTCGGGGTGGCCGGCGAGCAGGTCGCGCAGGCCGCCGAGGAACGCCTCGCGCGCCGCGGTGTCCATCGTGGCGACGTAGCTGCGCGTGCCGATCCCCCCGACCACCTGCTCCGGGGTGACCTGCTGCCGCACCGACGACTCCGCGTGGGCCACCCGCGCCGGCAGCGCGCGGGCGAACGCGTCGACGACGCTCTGGTCGGCCTCGTGCCCGCGCGCCTCGGCGGCCAGTGCCTCCCCGAGCGCCCGTACCCACGGGACCCGCTCGTCGCGGGTGTTCCACACGAAGCCGACGACGCCCCCGGCGCGCAGCACCCGGCGCAGCTCGGGGGCGGCCTCCCCGGGCCGGAACCAGTGCGCGGCCTGGCCGGCGACGACCGCGTCGACGGAGGCGTCGGGCAGCGGGATCCGCTCGGCGTCCCCGACCGCGGCGTCGACCTGGGGCAGGCGGGACCGCAGCTGGGCGAGCATCTCCTCCGCGGGGTCGACGGCCACCACCTCGTGCCCGGCGGCCAGCAGGACCTCGGTGAGCAGGCCGGTGCCCGCGCCGAGGTCGAGCACGCGCCGCGGCCGGGCGCCGAGGAGGAAGGCGACCGCGTCCGCCGGGTAGCCCGGCCGGAGCGCGGCGTAGTCGGCCGCGACCGACCCGAACGACGTCCGGCGCGCCTGCCAGGCGGCCGGGTCGAGGGAGTCGGTCACGGCCGGCTCAGGCGAGCGGGACCGCGTCGGCCGGGCTCGCCTTCTTCTTGGCGGGCGCCTTCTTCGCGGTGGTGCCGGTGGCCTTCTTGGCGGCGGTCTTCTTCGCGGTCGTCTTCTTGGTCGCCTTTTTCTTCGTCGCGGCCGGGCGGGCGCGGCGGTCGGCGAGCAGCTCGGCGGCGCGCTCGAGGGTGATCGACTCGACGTCGTCGCCCTTGCGGAGGCTGGCGTTGGTCTCGCCGTCGGTCACGTAGGGGCCGAAGCGCCCCTCGCGCACCGTCACCGCGCCCTGGGTGACCGGGTCGGGGCCCAGCTCCTTGAGCGGCGCCGCGGCGGCCCGGCGGCCGCGCTGCTTGGGCTGGGCGAAGATCGCCAGCGCCTCCTCGAGGGTGACGCTGAACAGCCGGTCCTCGCTCTCCAGGGACCGGGAGTCGCTGCCCTTCTTCAGGTAGGGCCCGTAGCGCCCGTTGAGCGCCTGGATCTCCTCGCCGTCGGGGGCGGCGCCGACCGTGCGCGGCAGGGTGAGCAGCTGCAGCGCCTGCTCGAGGGTGACGGTCTCCGGGGACATCGACGAGAACAGGCTCGCCGTCCGCGGCTGCTCCTTGCTGCCCTCGGGGACGACCGTGGTCACGTACGGGCCGTACCGGCCGGCCTTGACGACGACGGGGTGCCCGGACTCCGGGTCGGTGCCGAGCTCGCGGTCGCCGGAGGGCGCCGCCAGCAGCTCGGCGACCTTCTCGCTGGTGAGCTCGTCCGGCGCGAGGTCCTCCGGGATGCTGACGCGGGCGCCGTCCTCACCGGCCTGCAGGTAGGGGCCGTAGCGGCCCACCCGGACGACGACCGGCTCGCCGTTCGGCCCCGTCGCCCGCAGCGGGATGGAGTTGACCCCGCGGGCGTCGATCTCCTCCAGCCGCTGGCCGATCACCTGCTTGAGCCCGCCGGCCTGCGCGATGGCGCCGGCGTGGCCGCCCTCGCCGCCGAAGTAGAACTCCGTCAGCCAGGTGACCCGCTGCAGGTTGCCGCCGGCGATCTCGTCGAGCTCCTCCTCCAGCGAGGCGGTGAAGTCGTAGTCGACGAGCTGGGCGAAGTGCTGCTCGAGCAGGTTCACCACGGCGAAGGCGACGAAGGACGGCACCAGGGCGGCGCCCTTCTTCCAGACGTACCCGCGGTCCTGGATGGTCTGCATGATCGACGCGTAGGTCGACGGGCGGCCGATGCCCAGCTCCTCCAGCCGCGCCACCAGGCTCGGCTCGGTGTACCGGGACGGCGGGGTCGTCGTGTGGCCCTTGGGCTCCAGCGCGCGGGTGTCGAGCCGCTGGCCGCGCTCGACGCGCGGGAGCCGACGCTCGGCGTCGTCGCTGCCGTGGTCGTCGTCGCCGGCGCCGCTGCCCTCGTCGCGGGACTCGACGTAGGCGCGCAGGAAGCCGGGGAAGGTGATCGTCCGGCCGCTGGCGGTGAACTCGACGGCCTCGTCGGTGGCGCTGCGGCCGGCCAGCCGGATGCTCACGGTCTGGCCCACGGCGTCGGCCATCTGCGAGGCGACGGTGCGCTGCCAGATCAGCTCGTAGAGGCGGAACTCGTCACGGGCGAGCTGGCCCGCCAGCTGGCCCGGGGTGCGGAAGCTGTCACCGGCGGGGCGGATGGCCTCGTGCGCCTCCTGGGCGCCCTTGGCCTTCTTCGCGTAGCGCCGGGCCTCGGCCGGGACGTACGCGTCGCCGTAGAGCTCGCGGGCCTGGGTGCGCGCGGCGTTGATCGCCTCGTTCGACAGGTTCGTCGAGTCGGTGCGCATGTAGGTGATGTGGCCGTTCTCGTACAGCCGCTGCGCCACCCGCATGACCTGCGCCGAGGACCAGCCGAGCTTGCGGCCGGCCTCCATCTGCAGGGTCGAGGTGGTGAACGGTGCGTACGGCCGCCGCCGGTAGGGCTTCTCGTCGACCCGGCTGACGGTGACCTGGCGGCCCTCGAGCCGGGCGGCCAGGCCGCGGGCGCCGGCCTCGTCGAGGTGCACGACCTCGCCGGTCACCCGGCCGGTCGCGGGGTCGAAGTCGCGGCCGGTGGCCACCCGGCTGTCGTCGACGCTGACCAGCTTGGCGCGCAGGGTGGTCGGCTCGCCGTCGTCGGCGCCGGCGGCCTTGCCGGGGACGGCGAAGGTGCCCTCCAGCGACCAGTAGTCGGCGGCGTGGAAGCCCATCCGCTCCCGCTCGCGCTCGACGACGATGCGGGTGGCGACCGACTGCACGCGGCCGGCCGACAGCTTGGGCAGCACCTTCTTCCACAGCACGGGGCTGACCTCGTAGCCGTAGAGCCGGTCGAGGATGCGGCGGGTCTCCTGCGCGTCGACCAGCGCGGTGTCGAGCTCGCGCGGGTTGGCGACGGCGCGGGCGATCGCCTCCGGGGTGATCTCGTGGAAGACCATCCGACGCACCGGGACGCGGGGCTTGAGGGTGTCGACCAGGTGCCAGGCGATCGCCTCGCCCTCGCGGTCCTCATCGGTGGCGAGGTAGACCTCGCTGGCGTCCTTGACCAGCTGCTTGAGCCGGCTGACCTGCTGCTTGCGGTCCGGGCTGACGACGTACAGCGGCTCGAAGGCGTTGTCGACGTCCACCCCGAGGCGCGCCCACGACGCGCCCTTGTGCTCGGCCGGGACGTCGGCGGCGTTGCGCGGCAGGTCGCGGATGTGGCCGACGCTGGCCTCCACGACGTAGCCGCCGCCCAGGTAGCCGGCGATCTTGTTCGCTTTGGTCGGCGACTCCACGATGACCAGAGGCCGTCCGCCGCCCGCGGCGGTCCGGCGACGGGCAGGCGTACGGGTCCCGCCGGCCGTCTCGGTCGCGGTCTCGCTGCCGGTCTTCGCGGTCTTCGTGGGGGGCACGGTGCTCCTGTCGGTGCTGCTTCGGCTGTGGGCGCCGGCGTGGGGCGCCGGGGGACGCCGTCGTGCGCGTCCGCCCTCGGCGACCGCCACGGTAGGCCACGACCCCGGTGCGGCACCGGGTGGCGACCGTGCGTGGGCGTGCCGACACCCGCTCCAATGGACGAGGCCGGTGCGGTGTTCCCGGTCTCACCCGTCGTGGGTGCCGGCCACCACCTCGCCGATCGCGGCGAGGGTCGGGCGGTCGGTGTCGTAGTAGTCGCCGTGGGTCATGTCCGCCTCGGTGGGCAGGCTCACCGCGTCCAGCCCCGTGTCCGGGTCCCACGTCTGGCCGCCGTGGACCTCGAGCCAGGTGACCGGGTCCAGCCCACCCGACGCCTCGTAGACCTCGTCCACCTCGAACCCGGCGCGGTCGTTGTGCACGCCGGGGCTGCCGGAGAGGACGACCGCGTCCGCAGCCAGGTCACCCGGGGCGTCGGCGGCGTGGTCGGTCAGGACCGTGCCGTAGCTGTGCGCGACGACGGTGACACGCGGACGGTCGCCCGCCCGCGCCGCCGCGATCCCGTCCAGGGACCGGTCCAAACCGGCGGCGCCGGCGACCGCCGCGCCCGGGAGGGCCCCGACGAACAGGTCCACCGGGGGCCGGTAGCCGAAGTAGGCCACGGTGGCCACGGCCAGTCCCGGCGCCGCGGCCACGGCGGCGGCACCGACGGCGGCCGCGTCGTGCGCCACGTCGTCCAGCTCCCCGACCGGGTCGTTGCCGACCCCGGGGACGACGACCGCGACGGACCCGGCGGTGTCGAGGTCCCCGAGGGCCAGCTGGACCAGCTCCTGCTCCGGCGAGAACTGGAGGAGCTGCACCGTCCGCCCGGCCGCCTCCTGCGCCCGGATCTCGTTCGAGACCGCCAGCGCGACGGCGGAGCCCGGTTCCCCCGGCACCACCCGGTCCAGCACCAGCCGGTTCGCCTGGTCCCGCGCCCAGGCGGGGACACCGTCCAGCATGCCGACCAGCGCCGGCTCGGCCTCGATCCAGCCGCGCCGCTCCTCCTCCGAGAGCGCCGCCCACCAGCCGGCCACCTCGACCGGCACCACGGGCGGTGGCTGGACACCGGGCTCGTGGGCGAGACCCACCCGCGCCGTCAGCTGCAGGAAGTCCGGCGGGACGACGCCGCCGACCACCCCCACGCGGGCGAGGACCGCGAGCGCCTCCTGGGTCGCCAGCGCGGCCGCGTCCGCCGACCGCAGGGCCTCCTCGGCCAGGTCGGTGGCCCGGCCGGCGGCACGGGCCTGGTCGGCGACGGCCTCCAGCTGCCGGGCCTGGGCGACCGCGGGGTCGCCCCACGGGTCCAGCGGCACCTGCGGAAGCGGTCCCGGCCGCCCCCGGTCGTCCAGGTCGACGGGCACCGCCGCGGCCGCGGCCAGCGCCTCCGCGGCCAGTTCGGCGGCGGTCGAGACACCGGCGACGGCCCGGTCGGCGTCGGCGAGCGACCCGGTCAGCGCCTCGGTCACCTCGGTCACCACCGTGGAGACGCGCACGAGGCTCGCGGCCGCGGCCTGGCCCGCCGGCCCGGACCAGCACTCCGTCGTCCCCAGCGTGCGGCCGACGGACTCCATCCGCGCCCGCCAGGACACCAGCCGGTGCCCCACGTCGCCCAGGGTGGTCACCGCGTTGCCCAGCGCCCGGGCGTCCCAGCCGGCGACCGATGACAGCCCGGAGGTCACGGGACCCGGACCCCGGCTGCCGCGTACAGGTTCCGGTCGCTGAGCTCGGCCTCGAGCACCCGGTAGGAGCGCACGGCCTCCCGCAGGCTCCCGCCCACCGCGCCGGCGCCCCGGCCGAGCAGGGCGACCAGCTCCGACCACGCGACACCCAGCTGCCCGGCGGCCGCCGCCAGCTCCCCGTCGACCGCCGTGCCGAGGGTGTACGTCGCCGACCGGCACAGGTCGGCCTCGGCCGCCAGCTCGGCGCCGAGCAGGACGAGCTCGTCGGCCAACTGCTCGAGGGTGGAGAACTGGACGGCGATGCTGTCGGACACGAGGCGACCTCCCGGCGGTGGAGCCGGCCTCCCTCGGACCGGCGCCGCGGCACGTTAGGGAGGTGCACCCCCTGAGGGCCGCCGGCCGTCCACACCGGCCGGTCCCGTCCACAGGTCCCCCGCCCCGGGCCCGCGGCGGCCCCCACCGCCGCAGGCTCCGGGGCGTGGTCTCACGGAACGGTCGTGGTCAGCTCGCCGGTCGACTCGTCACCGGTCGAGGCCGGCCCCGCGCCACCCACGACCACCGAGCGGCGCTTGGAGACGACGACGGCGGCCACGATCACCGCCACCGCGGCCAGCGCGATGAGGGCACGGACCACGTCGTTCTGGTCCTCGCCCAGGGAGAGGCTGACCACGGCGGGAGCGATGAGCAGCGCCACCAGGTTCATCACCTTGATCAGCGGGTTGATGGCCGGGCCGGCGGTGTCCTTGAACGGGTCGCCGACGGTGTCGCCGATGACCGTGGCGGCATGCGCCTCGCTGCCCTTCCCGCCGTGCGCGCCGTCCTCCACCATCTTCTTGGCGTTGTCCCAGGCACCGCCCGAGTTCGCCAGGAACACCGCCATCAGGGTGCCGGCCGCGATGGCGCCCACCAGGTAGGCCGCCAGCGGGCCGATGCCCAGGCCGAAGCCGACGGCGACCGGGGCCAGGACCGCGAGCAGACCGGGGGTGGCCAGCTCGCGCAGCGAGTCCTTGGTGCAGATGTCGACGACGCGGCTGTAGTCGGGCCGCTCGCTGAAGTCCATGATCCCGGGGCGGGTCCGGAACTGCTCCCGCACCTCGAACACGACCCGTCCGGCGGCCCGGGAGACCGCGCTGATGGCCAGGCCGCTGAAGAGGAACACGACCGACGCCCCGACCAGGGCGCCCATGATGTTGTTCGGGTTCACCAGGCTGAAGGCGTTGCCCAGCGTGGCGCCGGCGTCCTCGAGGGCCACCCCGACCTGGGCGTTGTAGGAGCCGAACAGCGCCGTGGCGGCGAGGACGGCGGTGGCGATGGCGATGCCCTTGGTGATGGCCTTCGTGGTGTTGCCGACGGCGTCGAGGTCGGTGAGCACGCGGGCCCCCTCCTCGTCGATGTCGCCGGACATCTCGGCGATGCCCTGGGCGTTGTCGCTGACCGGGCCGAAGGTGTCCATCGCGACGATCACGCCGGCCGTGGTGAGCAGGCCGCAGCCGGCGAGCGCGACGGCGTAGAGCGCCGCGGCCCCGCCGATGAGGAAGGTGACGTACACGGCGCCGCCGATGAGCAGCGCGGCGTACACCGCGCTCTCCAGACCCAGCGAGATGCCCGACAGGATCACGGTGGCCGGGCCGGTGAGCGAGCTGCGGCCGACGTCCCTGACCGGCTTGCGCGAGGTCTCGGTGAAGTAGCCGGTGAGCTGCTGGATCGCGGCGGCCAGCACGATGCCGACCAGGACCGAGAGGAACCCGAGCACCTGCGGGCTGACCGGGGTGTCACCGAGGTCGGCCACGCTGGGCAGCACCGTGAACGACGCCGCCGCGACCAGGACGAGCGAGACGACGGCGGAGGTGAAGAAGCCGCGGTTGATGGGCGCCAGGCCGCTGGAGTCGTTGCGCCCGGGGTTGCTCGCGAAGACTCCGACGACCGAGGCGATGACACCGATCCCGGCCACCACCAGCGGGAAGACCATCCCGTCGGCGCCGAGGAAGACCTGGCCGAGGATCAGCGCGGCCACCAGCGTGACGGCGTAGGACTCGAAGAGGTCGGCGGCCATGCCCGCGCAGTCACCGACGTTGTCGCCCACGTTGTCGGCGATCGTGGCGGCGTTGCGGGGGTCGTCCTCGGGGATGCCGGCCTCGACCTTGCCGACGAGGTCGGCGCCGACGTCGGCCGCCTTGGTGAAGATGCCGCCGCCGACCCGCATGAACATCGCCAGCAGGGCGCCGCCGAAGCCGAAGCCCTCGAGCACCACCGGCGCCGTCTCGTCGAAGAAGAGCAGCGCCAGCGAGGCGCCGAACAGGCCCAGCCCGATGGTGATCATCCCGACGACACCGCCGGTGCGGTACGCGATGCGGAAGGCCGGCACGTACCCGCCTCCGCGCGCGGCGGCGGCCACGCGGACGTTGCCCCGCGTCGCCAGCGTCATCCCGATGAAGCCGACGGCCGCCGAGAACAGCGCGCCGACGAGGAAGAAGACCGCCCGTCCCGCCCGGGTGCCCCAGCCGCCCTCGGCGACGGGCAGCACGAGGAGCAGGACGAACACGATCACGGCGAAGACGCCGAGCGTGCGGAACTGTCTGCGCAGGTAGGCCGCCGCGCCTTCCTGCACCGCCCGCGCGATGTCACGCATGGTCGTCGTCCCCTGGTCGGCGGCCATGACGGCCCGGACCAGGTACGCGGCGAAGGCGAGGGCGGCCAGGGAGATGGCGAGGACGACGAGCACCAGCGCGACGTCCCCGCCGGACAGAGCGGTCTCCGGCATGTGGTTCCTCCCAGCGGTCAGCGACTGCCGGGACACACGCGCCCCGGACGGCGGAGGTCTCGTCCGCACGGCGGTCCTCGCCGGGTCGGACGCCGCGTGAGTGTAAGCGAGATCACACCCGGTAGCGGTAGTCCCCGGACGAGACCGTCTCGTGGAGCGGGGCGCCGGAACGTGGGGACGGCGGCCCACCGCGGGTTGCCGGCAGGTGTGACAGTGGAGGGGTGACGGCGCTCCACCCCGTCCGGTCGGCTCCCCCTCCCGGCCCGGACACCGGTCCCGAGGGGCGCGCCGCCACCGAGGTGCTGCCCGGTGCCGACCTGCTCGACGACCTCCTGGCGGGCACGCCGGAGGAGGAGCTCCCGGTCACCCACGTGCACCGGCTGCCCGTCCGCCAGGGCCGGACCCTCCCCTGGCCGGGGTGGGTCGACCCGGACCTGCGCCGCCGGCTGGAGGAGCAGGGTGTGCGCGCTCCCTACCGGCACCAGGTCGAGGCCGCGCAACTGGCCCACGACGGGACGTCGGTGGTGGTGGCCACCGGCACCGCGTCGGGCAAGTCGCTGGCCTACCAGCTGCCCGCGCTGAGCCGGCTGGCCGAGGACGACCGCGCGTGCGTCCTGTACCTGGCGCCGACCAAGGCGCTGGCGCGCGACCAGCTCGCGTCCGTGGCGGCGCTCGCCGGTCCCTCGGTGCGTCCGGCGGCCTACGACGGCGACACGCCCACCGAGGAGCGGGACTGGGTGCGCCGGCACTCGCGGTGGATCGTGACGAACCCGGACATGCTGCACCGGGGCGTGCTGCCCGCCCACCAGAAGTGGTCCTCGACGCTGCGCCGGGTGGCCTACGTGGTCGTGGACGAGTGCCACGCCTACCGCGGGGTCTTCGGTTCGCACGTCGGGCACGTGCTGCGCCGGTTGCGCCGGATCTGCCGGCGGTACGGCGCCGAGCCGGTGTTCGTCCTGGCCTCGGCGACGGTCGCGGACCCCGCCGGGGCGGCCGGCCGGCTCGTCGGCGCCCCGGTCGTGGCGGTGACCGAGGACGGCTCGCCCCGGCCCGGCGCCACGTTCGCGCTGTGGGAGCCGCCGCTGACCGAGCGGCTCGGCGAGCACGGCGCCCCGCTGCGCCGGTCGGCGGCGCACGACGCCGCGTCGCTGCTCGCCGACCTGGTCGAGCGGCAGGCGCGCACCCTGGCGTTCGTGCGGTCGCGGCGCAGTGCCGAGTCGGTGGCCGACCAGGCGCGGCGGGTCCTCGTCGAGCGCGGCCGCGCCGACCTGGCCGCCCGGGTGGACTCCTACCGCGGCGGCTACCTGCCCGAGGAGCGCCGGGAGCTGGAGCGCGCCCTCTCCGCCGGCGAACTGCTCGGGGTGGCCACGACCAACGCCCTCGAGCTGGGCATCGACATCGCCGGGCTGGACGCCGTGGTGCTGGCCGGCTACCCCGGGACGCTGGCCTCGCTGTGGCAGCAGGCCGGCCGGGCGGGCCGGGCGCAGCGGGAGTCGCTGGTGGTCTTCGTGGCCCGCGACGACCCGCTGGACCACTACCTGGCCCACCACCCGCGGGCGGTGTTCGGCCGGCCGGTGGAGGCCACGGTCACCGACCCCACCAACCCCTACGTCCTCGGCCCCCAGCTGTGCTGCGCGGCCGCCGAGCTGCCGCTGGTCCCCGCCGACCTGCCGGAGTTCGGCGGCGCGGCCGCCGAGGCGCGGCTCGACGAGCTGGTCGCCGACGGGCTGCTGCGCCGGCGACCGGCCGGCTGGTACTGGGCCGGGCGCGGACGGCCGGACGTCGACATCCGCGGGGACGGCTCCGCGCCCGTGTCGATCATCGAGGGCGCCACGGGCCGCCTGCTGGGCACGGTGGACGGCGGCGCCGCGCACTCCACGGTGCACACCGGCGCGCTGTACGTGCACCGGGGCGAGACCTTCGTGGTCGACGAGTTCGACCTCGAGGACGCCGTCGCCGTCGTCCACGCCGACGCCCCGGAGTGGACGACCGTGGCCCGCGACGTCACCGACCTCTCCGTCGTGGACGTCGACCGGTCGCGCCGGCTGCGCTCGGTCACCGCGCACACCGGCGTGGTGGACGTCGTGAACCAGGTGGTGGCCTACCAGCGGCGGCGGCAGGGCACCGGGGAGGTCCTGGCGGAGTTCCCGCTGGACCTGCCCGCCCGCCAGCTGCGCACCCGGGCCGTGTGGCTGACCCTCGACGAGACCGCCGTCGCCCGCGCCGAGGTGGACGACGCGACGCTGCCCGGCGCCCTGCACGCGGCCGAGCACGCGGCCATCGGGATCCTCCCGCTGCTGGCCACCTGCGACCGCTGGGACCTGGGCGGGCTCTCCACGGCGCTGCACCCGGACACCGGGACGGCGACGGTCTTCGTCTACGACGGGCACCCGGGTGGGGCGGGCTTCGCCGAGCGCGGGTACGCGGCGATCCGCCGGTGGTTGCAGGCCACCCGCGCGACCATCGCCAGCTGCGAGTGCGAGAGCGGCTGTCCCTCCTGCGTGCAGTCGCCCAAGTGCGGCAACGGCAACGACCCGCTCGACAAGGCCGGCGCCGTGCGCGTGCTCGACGTCGTGCTGGACGAACTGGCCGCGGCCGACGAGCGGCTCGACCTCGCCGGCACCCGGACGGGTCAGGACGACGCCGGGACCGGCGGCGGGGACCTCGACGGCGGGGACCTCCACGGCGGGGACCTCGACGGCGGGGACCTCGGCGGGGACTTCCACGGCGGGGACCCCGACGACCGGCACTTCGGCGACCGGGAGCCGGAGGGCGCCGCCGCGGCCGCGGACGTCCCCGAGGACGACCTCGTCTTCTGACCGCGCGACGTGGCCGGCGGGCCCGGACGCGACCGGCACCACCGGGCCCGCGCGGGCACGCGCCGAGGCGGACCGCGTGCCCAGCGGTCCCAGGCGCACGGGGACCTCGACCGTCACCGCCACCACGGCGCCCTCGACGGAGCAGCTGACGAGCGATGCGCCGTTCGCCTGCGCCACCTCGGCGGCCGCCGCACACGGGTCGGGCGCACCGCTGACCGCCCGGCCGGCGCCGGCCAGCGCGGCGAGGTCGGCCGCGGCGGTGGCGCGGTGGCGGGCCGTGACCGCCGCCCCGACGAGCACGGCCGCCAACCCGATCGCGGCCAGCACCCCGCTGAGCGCGACGACCCAGACCGTGGCCGAGCCGCGCTCGCCGCGCAGCGCCGCCGACCGGCGCCTCACGGGACACCGGCCGGCAGCACGCCCGGCTCCAGGTCGGCGACCGCGGTGGCGCTGACCTGCACGTGCAGCGGCACCGGGCCCAGCGCCGGGACGTCGGCGGTGACGGTCACGCGAACCCGGGTGCCCTCGACCTCCACGGTGGTCGTGGCGCCGGCCGGGGCGGCCCGCGCGGTGAGGGCCCGGACCGCGGCCGCGTCCTCGCCGCGGGCGGCGGCCCGGGCTCCCTCGCGGGCGGCGTCCACGCAGCGCAGGTGGGCTCCCACGACCGTGACGGCGGCGATCGCGCCGGCCAGGACGAGCAGCAGCACGGGCAGGACGACGGCCGTCTCCGCCGTGACCGTGCCGGCCTCCCCGCGCAGCGCCGGGCGCCGCGCCCTGCCGGCCCGCACGGTCAGCCCAACGTGGCCAGCGCCGAGGCCACCAGATCGGTGAGCGCCGTGACGATCGACCCGCCCGTCACCACCTTGTAGAGCACCGCGGCGAAGGCGCAGGCGGCGATCGTCCCGACGGCGTACTCCGCGGTGCTCATCCCCGCCTCCGGCTCCGCCACCAGCCGGGCCCAGCGGCGGGCGAGCCGGCCCTCCGCCGGCGACGGGCCGGCCGCCGCGCCCTCTGCCGCCCCGGCGGGGGGCTCGGGCTGTCGGAGCTGTGCGGTCATGGGGTCCTCCTCCGTCGCGGGCCCGCTGTCCGGACCCCGGTCCCCCGACCCTTGCGGCGGCTCCTGCCGGGATCCACCGAGCGGCCGGGTCTGTGGAGAGGCCGCGGTCCTGTGGACCGGCGCTGGTCGCGGTCACGGCAGGACGTCGGCGGCGATGCCGAGCACCACGGGCGCCACACCGAGGCAGACGAAGGCCGGCAGGAAGCAGGCGCCCAGCGGGGCGAGCACCCAGACCCCGGCGGTGCGCACCCGCGCCTCCGTCCCCGCCCGGAGCGCGGCACGGCGGTCGGCCGCCAGGCCCTGCAGCGCCGGGACCACGGTGGAGCCCGACTCCCCCGCCCGCACCAGGACCCGGCCCAGGGGGTCCAGCGGCGCGGGCACCCCGGTCCACGCCGCCCGCGCCGCCGAGCCCAGGCGGTAGCGGCCGGCGACCGTGGCGAGCTCGCCGCCGAGCGGGCCGGTCAGGGCGCCGGCGACGGCGGCGAGCGCGCCGCCTACGGGCAGCCCGGCGGACAGGCACACGGCCAGCAGGTCGCAGGCCACGGGGAGCTCGTCCTCCAGCGCCGCGCGGGGCGGCCGGGCGCCCTCGCCGGACGAGCGGCGCAGCACGCGCTCCAGGCCCGCGGCGACCGCGGCGCCGGCGACGACCCCGGGTGGACCGCCCAGGAGCAGCGCCGCCCCGACCCCCGCCGCTGCGGCCAGCAGCCACCGCCGCCGAGGATCCGCCGACGAGGCCGGGGACGACGGCACGGCCGGCGCCCGCGCGGCGGCGAGGGCCCGGGCCCGCGCGCGGGCGGGCCGCCCGGGCGGCGACCACAGCAGCAGTGCCGCGGCCACCAGCAGCAGGACGACCGGTCCGTGCCCTGCTCCGCTCACCGGGCGGCCCGGCGCACCAGGCGACCGGTCCACACCAGCCCGGCCGCCTCGAGAACCACGCCGAGGACCAGCAGGACCTGGCCCGTCGCGGTCGTGGTGAGCACCGCCCACGGGTCGGCGCCCACCCCGCTGCCCATGAGGAGCGCGAGCACGGGCAGCCCGGCCAGCAGCGCGGCGCTCGCCCGGGGCCCGGCCAGCGCCGAACGCAGCTCGAGGCGGTGCCGGTGGCGCGCCCGCAGGTCGTCCTCCACCGCACCGGCCACCGCCGCGAGCGAGCACCCGGTGCGGACGCTGAGTCGGACGGCCGCGGCCAGCCGGGCCGCGGACGCCTCCCACACGCCGTCGTCCGGACCCGGCGGGGGGACCGAGCCGGGGGCCCGGACCGCCCGGAGGAGCACGTCGGCGCCGACCGGGTCGCCGCACGCCGCGCCGGCCGCCGCGGCGGCCTCGTCGAGCGGACGGCCGCTGCGCAGCTCCGCGGCCAGCGCACCCAGCCCCTCGGTGAGCGCGGCGACGCGCTCCTCCTCCCGGCGCGTGCGGCGGCCGCGCTCCCGCGCGAGCACGGCGGCGGCCGCGCCTGCGGCCGCCAGCGCCGCGACGAGGACCGTGGACAGCGCCAGCCCGGCCGTCGCCGCGGCCGCGGCGACGGCCAGTGGCGCCGGCGCCCGCCCCCACCGCGCCGGCCCGCGGTCCGGGCGCCGCAGCCGCCCGCGGCCGGCCCGGACCGGCCACAGCAGCAGCGCGGCGGCCAGCAGCAGGGGCACCCCGGCACCGGCCGCGGCCCCGGTCACCGCCCGCCTCCGGCCAGCAGCTCGTCGAGCCGGCCGCGGCCGGGGCAAGGCCCGCCGTCGGCCCGCCACGCCGGTTCCACGACGACGAGGTCGCCGGCCCGCCGGACCACGCCGAGCTCCTCCACCCGGCGGACCCCGGCCGTGCGCCGCAGGTGCACCACCACCGCCAGGGCCGCGGCCGCCTGGCTGTGCACCGCCGCCCGGTCCAGGCCGGCCCCCGCACCCAGCGCCTCCAGGCGGGCGGGCACCTCGGCGGACCGGTTGGCGTGCAGCGTGCCGCAGCCGCCGTCGTGGCCGGTGTTCAGCGCGGCCAGCAGGTCGGACACCTCCGGCCCGCGGACCTCGCCGACGACCAGCCGGTCCGGTCGCATCCGCAGGGCCTGGCGGACGAGGTCGCGCAGCCCCACCGCGCCGACCCCCTCCACGTTCGGCGGGCGGGTCACCAGCCCGACCACGTGCGGGTGCGCGGGCGTCAGCTCCGGGGCGTCCTCGCAGACGACGATCCGCTCGGTGGGGTGCACCAGCCCCAGCAGCGCCGACAGCAGGGTGGTCTTGCCCGAGCCGGTGCCACCGGTGACCAGGAACGCCAGCCGGGCGGCGACCACGGCCCGCAGCAGGTCCGCCGACCCGCCCGGGAGCGTGCCGCGGGCGGCGAGCTCGGCCAGCCCGAGCGAGCAGCGGCGCAGCACCCGCAGCGACAGGCAGGTGCCCCGCGCCGACACCGGGGCGAGGACGGCGTGCAGGCGCGTGCCGTCGGGCAGCCCGGCGTCCACCCACGGCGCGGCGTCGTCCAGCCGCCGGCCGGCCGCGGCGGCGAGCCGGACCGCGAGCCGGCGCACCGCGTCGTCGTCGGCGAACCGGACGTCGGCACGCTCGAGCCCCGCGCCGCGGTCGACCCACACCTCGTCGGGGCCGTTGACCAGCACGTCGCTGACCCCGGGCGCGCGCAGCAGCTCCTCGAGCGGACCGGCCCCGGAGAGCTCGTCGACCGCGGCCCGCACCGCGGAGAGGACCGCCGCGTCCCCGGCCAGGCTCCCGGCCTCCTCCCGCACCAGCGCCGCGACCGCCGGGCGGCTGGGCGCCGCCGCCTCGGTGGCGAGCCGGGCGCGGACCCGCTCCACCAGCGGAGCGCCGGTCACGAGCCCGCCTCCGCCGGCACCGGCAGCGCCCCGAGCACCGCCCGGGCGGCCGCCCCCCAGGGCGTCCGCGGCCCCGTCGGTGGAGGCTCACCCCGCTCGCCGCGGGCCACGGCCCGGCGGTCGTGCGGCAACTCGGCGAGCAGCTCCAGGCGCAGGATGCCGGCCACCTCCGCGGGGTCGAGGCCCTCCGCGACCGAGCGCACGACGAGGCGCGCACCGGCCCACGGGGAGGCCCGACCGCCGGGGCGGTGGCCCAGCAGGGCCTGCGCGGCGGAGGTCGCGCGGACGCGGGCCGGCACCACGAGGACCGCCAGGTCGGCGTCGGCCAGCACCGCCTCGGCGAACGCCGGGACCGGTCCGCGCGGGAGGTCGACGACCACCGGCCAGCCGCCCGAGCGGCCGGCGTCGACCACGGCGGCCACCGCCTCCGGCGACGGCGGGGCGGCCGCGGACCGGGAGGCCGCCAGGACGCCGACCCCGCCCACCGCGGGCAGCGCAGCCATGACCGCCTCGCCGGAGACCCGGCCGCGCAGACCGTCGAGGTCGGGCCAGCGCAGGCCGTCGGAGCCCTCCGCGCCGACCAGCAGGTCGAGGCCGCCGCCCCACGCGTCCGCGTCGACGAGCAGCGCGCCGCGCCCGGACGCCGCGGCGGTCAGGGCCACGGCGGCGGCCAGCGTGCTGGCCCCGGCACCGCCGCAGGCGCCGCCGACGACGACCAGCGGGCCGCGCTCGACCGGCCGCCGTAGCGCCGCGCCGGCCCGCTGCAGCACCCACGCCTCGTCGGCCGGCAGCACCGCCACCCGCTCGGCGCCCAGTTCGACCGCGGCGGCCCAGCCGGCCGGCGGCAGCTCGGCCCGCGTGACCACCACGACGCCCGGCCGCCGCGGCAGGGCGCGCACCGCGCCGCTGGCCAGCAGGTCGCCGCCGAGCAGGACCAGCGGCGCCTCCCGGTGCGCGCGGCGCAGCGCCGGGCCGGCCGTGGCGACCTCCGGCTCGGCGCCGGCCGCGGCGAGCAGGCGGAGCGCGTCGTCGAGCAGGTCGTCGTCGGCGCTGACGAGTAGGGGGCGGGCGGGGGCCGGAGCGGACACCCGGCCAGCTCACGACGGCGCCACCCCGGGACGCGAGGGGTCCGTGGGACCTGTGGACGACCCGAACGGGTGTGGACGGCGGGATGACCCCGGTCACACCCCGGGGCTGCGCTTACAGTCGTGAACCGTGACCCGCGCAGCGGCGTTCTTCGACCTGGACAAGACGATCATCGCCAAGTCCAGCACCCTGGCCTTCGGGCGGCCGTTCTTCGAGGGCGGGCTCATCAACCGCCGGACCGTGCTGAAGGGCGCCTACGCGCAGTTCGTCTTCTCCCTCGCCGGCGCCGACGCCGACCAGATGGAGCGGATGCGCTCGCAGATCACCCGGATGGCCACCGGGTGGGACGTGGCGACGGTGCACGAGATCGTCAGCGAGACGCTGCACGAGATCGTCGACCCGCTGGTCTACGCCGAGGCCGCCGACCTCATCGAGGAGCACCGGGCCGCGGGCCGGGAGATCGTGATCGTCTCCAGCAGCGGCGCGGAGATGGTGCAGCCCATCGGCCAGATGCTGGGCGCCGACCGGGTCGTCGCCACCCAGATGGTGACCGAGGAGGGCCGGTACACCGGCGAGATCGCGTTCTACGCCTACGGCGAGAACAAGGCGGCGGCGATGCGCGAGGTCGCCGCGGAGGGCGGCTACGACCTGGCCGACTGCTACGCCTACAGCGACTCGGTCACCGACCTGCCGATGCTCGAGGCCGTCGGCCACCCGACCGCGGTCAACCCCGACCGGGGCCTGCGGCGGGCGGCGGCCGAGCGGGGCTGGCCGGTCCGGGAGTTCAGCCGGCCGGTGTCGATGCGCAGCCGCTTCGCCGTGCCCGCGGCGCCGGTGGTGACCGGCGCCGCGATGGGCGTCGGCGCGGCCGTGGTGGGGCTGGCCTGGTACGCCCGCCGGCGGGCGCTGCGCGACGTCGCCGCCCCGCCGCTGACGCCGGCCCCGGTGACCGGCCGGCGCCGCCGCCGCGGCGCCTGACCTCCCGCGCGCCCGCTCCGGCGGGGCGCCGCCACTCCCCCGGCCGGCTCGGCCATCCTGCGGGTCGTGCTGACCGCCCCGCTGGCCTGGACGGCGGTGTTCGCCGCCGCGGTGGGCGCCGCGCTGTTCGGGCAGACCGCGCGCGTCGCGCCCCGGGCCCGCGGCCGGCGTACGTCGGTGCGCACGCGGGTCGGGATGGCGGTGTCGATGTCCGGCCCCTGGCTGACGCTGCTCTCGGGAGCCGCCGCCGGCGCCGCGACCGGGGCGTGGGTGCCCGCGGCGGCGGCCACCCTGGCCGGCCTGGTCGCCGTGGCCGCGGCCGGCCTGGTGCTCGCTCCCCGCTGAGCGGGCGGTCAGCCGCGCAGGATGGCCTCGGCGACCGCCAGACCCTCCACGGCGCCGTGTCCGGTGGCCCGGCAGCAGTGCACCAGCCACGCGGCCAGACCCTCGGGGTCGCCCGACGCGTAGCCGGCGAGGGCGGCGTCGTAGGCCTCCCGGCCGAGCTCGGCGAAGCCGACCTCGGGCACGGAGACGGCCTTGGGGTCCAGTCCCCGGACGATGCCGGTGAGCCGCCCCGCGGCCCGTGCGACGACGCCGTCGGCCGTGCCGAAGGGCGCCAGCGCGGCCAGCTCGCCGTGCACGAGGCCGGCCACGACGACGGCGGGCACGGTGCTCGTCCCCGTCACCACGGAGAACAGCCCGGACAGGCGGGGGCCTGCGTGCGGCCGCGGCCGGCCCAGGTCGGCGCGGTCGGCCAGGTCGGCCGCGGCGAGCACGTGCAGTCGCGCCAGCACCTGCCCGGGCGCCCGCGACCACGTGTCGACGAGGGAGCCCAGCGCCACCGAGGCCCGCAGCGCCCCCTGCACCACCGGGTCGTCGACCCGGCCGGCCCGGACGTCGGCCAGCGGCACGTCCACGCCCTCCAGGGCGGCCGACGCCCGGGCGCCGCGCAGCGCGGACTCGGCGCTGACCTCCGCCGACCGGTTGCGCATGAGGCGGTGCCGCAGCAGCCGGTCGATCGCCGTCCGCGCCTCCTCCGCCGCGTCGCGGACCCCGGGGAGCTCGAGCAGCGGGGCCAGCGGGTCGGGTGCGGTGGAGCGGGGGGCGGCGGCGCCGGGGCGGACGGGGATGGTCACGCCGACGACGGTACGAGGGGCGCGCAGCAGCCGGGGTACCCGATCCGGTGACGTCGGGTACCCCGGGCGCTCGTCTACGCTCCCCAGGCCATGTCCCGACCGCTCACCCTGCTCCTGGTCCGCCACGGGCAGAGCGAGTGGAACGCGGCCGGGTTGCTGCAGGGCCAGACCGCCGACGTCCCGCTGACCGAGCTCGGCCACACCCAGGCGGCCGCGGCGGCCGCCGAGCTGGCCGCCCTGCGCCCCGGCGTCCTGGTCTCCAGCGACCTGCGCCGCGCGGTGCAGACCGCCGAGCACTGCGCCCGGGCCACCGGCCTGCCGGTGAGCACGACCCCGGCGCTGCGCGAGCAGGGCTACGGCGTGCTGGAGGGGCGGCCGTCCCGGGAGCTGTGGGACGTCGTCGACTGGACCGACCCGCACTGGTCCGCCGAGGGCGGGGAGAGCCTGGCCGAGCTGCACGGGCGGGTCGCCGCCTACCTGGAGCTGCTGTGCGCGGACCGCCCGGCCGAGGTCGTCGCGCTGGTCACGCACGGGGACACCATCCGCGCCGCGCAGGCGGTCGCCGGCGGTCTGGGCCCGGACGCGATGCCCGCGGTCACCCCGCACAACGGCACGGTCACCCGCCTGGAGATCTGCCGGTGAGCGGGGCGCGACGGTGAGCGGGGCGCGACGGTGAGCAAGGTGCTCGTGCTCGGGGGCTCGCGGTCGGGGAAGTCCGCGCACGCGGAGTCGCTCGTCGCCGGCCGGCCCGACGTCGTCTACCTGGCCGCCTCGGCCCCGGTGCCGGGGGACGCCGAGTGGGCGGCGCGGGTGGCCGCGCACCGCGCGCGGCGGCCGGCGTCCTGGACCACGCTGGAGACCACCGCCCCCAGCGAGCTGCTGCGGCGCGGCACCGTGCTGGTCGACAGCGTCACCACGTGGGTCGCCGCGCTCATGGACGAGACGGGGGTCTGGGACGACGCACCGGAGTCGGCGGGGCGGCTGGCCGGACGCTGCGACGCGCTGGTCGAGGCCTGGGCGATGACGCCGGCGCACGTGGTGGCCGTCAGCGACGAGGTGGGGCTGGGCGTCGTGCCGGAGACGCGGGCCGGCCGGCTGTTCCGCGACACCCTCGGCGAGGTCAACCAGCGGCTGGCGGGCACCGCCGACGAGGTGTGGTTCGTGGTGGCCGGGCTGCCGCAGCGGTTGCGGTGAGGTGGACGGGGCCGCTGGAGTCGGCGGCGCTGCTGACGGTGCTGCGCGTGCCCGCCGCGGCCACGGCGTCGGCCCGCGGCGTGCTGCCGTGGGCGCCGCTGGTCGGGCTGGTGCTCGGCGGGCTCGCCGCGGGCACGGGCGTGGCCGGCGCGCACCTGGTCTCGCCGCTGACCGGTGCGGTGCTCGCGGTCGCGCTGCTGGCGGCGTTGACCCGGGGCCTGCACCTGGACGGGCTGGCCGACACGGCCGACGGGCTGGGTCCGCTGCGGGGGCGCGAGCGCGCGCTGGAGGTGATGAAGCAGGGCGACGTCGGCCCCTTCGGCGTGCTCACCCTCGTGCTGACGCTGTTGCTGCAGGTGTCGACGGCCGCCGTGCTGCTGTCGACCGGCGGCGGCTGGGTCGCGGTCTGGACGGCGGTCGTGGTCGCCCGGCTGGCGATGACCCGCACCGGGCTGCCGGGGGTCCCGACGGCCGCGGGCTCCTCGCTCGGGCGGGCGGTGGCCGGCACGGTGTCGCGGCCCTGGCTGGCCGGGTGGCTGGTGGTCGTCGCGGTGCTGGCCGGTGGCGCGGCCTGGCTGGTCAGCGGCCCGGAGGCGGCGTGGCGGCTACCGGCGGCCGCGGCCGCGGGCCTGCTGGCGGCCGAACTGCTGCGGGCCCGCGCGAGCGCGCGGCTCGGCGGGGTGAACGGGGACGTGATGGGGGCGATGGGCGAGGCGGCGGCGACCGTCGTGCTGCTGGTCGCCGCCGCCCTCGCCCCGGCCTGAGCCGGGGGTCCGGCCGGGTCAGAAGCGGCGGCCCGTCAGGGAGCCGAGCAGCCGGCCGAGTCCACCGCCGGCGGCCGGCGCCGCCGGGGTGCGGCGGCCCATGCCACGGCTCGTGCCACCACTCATGCCACGGCCCATGCCACGGCCCATCGAGGTCCGTCCCGCCGGCGCGGCCGTGCGGCGCATGCCGCGGCCGGAGGCGGCACCGCGGGCGGCGCCGCGCGCGGTGGACTCAGCAGTGCCCAGGATGCGGTTGAGGATGCTCATGACGCATGGGTGCCCCCGTCACGGCGAGCTACCCGTCGCCGGGACCCGTCCCGGCGTGCCGTCACGCTGCGTCACCGCACCTCAGGCCGGCGCCCCCTGCTGCGCCGGGGTCTCCCCGCCCTCCAGGTCGCCCTCGGTGTCGAGGTAGGCCTGCCGCAGCTCGTCCAGCAGCGCCGGGTCGGGCTGCGCCCACATCCCGCGGTCGACCGCCTCCAGCAGCCGCTCGGCGATGCCGTGCAGCGCCCACGGGTTCGACCGCTCGAAGAACTCCCGCTGCTCCGGGTCGAGCACGTAGGTCTGGGTGAGCTTCTCGTACATCCAGTCGTCGACGACGCCGGTCGTGGCGTCGTAGCCGAACAGGTAGTCGACGGTCGCGGCCAGCTCGAACGCGCCCTTGTAGCCGTGCCGGCGCATGGCCGCCAGCCACTTGGGGTTGACCACACGGGCGCGGAACACCCGCGCGGTCTCCTCCCCGAGCGACCGGGTGCGCACCGACTCCGGCCGGGTCGAGTCGCCGATGTAGGCCCGCGGCGCCCGGCCGGTCAGCGCGCGCACCGTGGCGACCATGCCGCCGTGGTACTGGAAGTAGTCGTCGGAGTCGGCGATGTCGTGCTCGCGGGTGTCGACGTTCTTCGCCGCCACCGCGATCCGCCGGTAGGCCGCCTCCATGTCCGGCCGCGCCTGCACGCCGTCCAGCCCGCGGCCGTAGGCGTAGCCGCCCCACACCGCGTAGACCTCGGCGAGGTCGGCGTCCCCACGCCAGTCGCGGCTGTCGATGAGCGGGAGCAGCCCGGCCCCGTAGGCGCCGGGCTTGGAGCCGAAGACCCGGGTGGTGGCCCGCCGGCGGTCGCCGTGGACGGCGAGGTCGGCGTCGACGTGCGCGCGGACGTGGTTGTGCTCGGGCGACTCGCCGAGTCCCGCCACCAGCGTCACCGCGTCGTCCAACATGGTGACGACGTGCGGGAAGGCGTCGCGGAAGAAGCCGCTGATCCGCACCGTCACGTCGATCCGCGGCCGGCCCAGCTCCTCGAGCGGGATCGGCTCCAGGCCGGTCACCCGGCGGGAGGCGTCGTCCCACACCGGGCGGACGCCGAGCAGCGCGAGCACCTCGGCCACGTCGTCCCCGGAGGTGCGCATCGCCGACGTCCCCCAGACCGACAGCCCCACCGAGCGCGGGTACCCGCCGGTGTCGGCCAGGTAGCGGGCGACCAGCGACTCGGCCATCGCCTGGCCGGTCTCCCACGCCAGCCGCGAGGGCACCGCGCGCGGGTCGACGGAGTAGAAGTTCCGACCGGTCGGCAGCACGTTGACCAGCCCGCGCAGCGGCGAGCCGGACGGGCCGGCCGGCACGTAGCCGCCGTCGAGGGCGTGCAGCGTGGCGTCGAGCTCGTCGGTGGTGCGGGCCAGCCGCGGCACGACCTCGTCGACGGCGAACCGCAGCACCGCGGCCACGTCGGCGTCGTCCCGGCCCAGCACCTCGCGCACGACGGAGGGCACGGCGTCGGCGGTCCAGCCGGCCGACTCCATGCCCGACACCAGCCCGAGGGCCAGTTCCTCGACCGCGTCGGTGGCCCGCAGCCCCGCCGTGCCGTCCTCGGTCAGCCCGAGCGCCTCGCGCAGCCCCGGCAGCGCCACCGACCCGCCCCAGATCTGCCGGGCCCGCAGCATGGCGAGCACCAGCCCGACCCGGTCGTCGCCCTCCGGCGGCGAGCCGAGCACGTGCAGGCCGTCGCGGATCTGCGAGTCCTTGATCTCGCAGAGCCACCCATCGACGTGCAGTATCATCTCGTCGAAGTGCTCGTCGGCCGGGCGCTCGTTCAGCCCCAGGTCGGAGTCGAGCTTGGCCGCCTGCAGCAGCGTCCAGATCTGCGCGCGGACGGCGGGCAGCTTCGCCGGGTCCATCGCCGCGACGTTGGCGTGCTCGTCGAGCAGCTGCTCCAGCCGGGCGATGTCGCCGTAGGTGTCGGCGCGGGCCATCGGCGGCACCATGTGGTCGACCAGCGTGGCGTGCGCGCGGCGCTTGGCCTGCGAGCCCTCGCCCGGGTCGTTGACCAGGAACGGGTAGACCAGCGGCAGGTCGCCGATCGCGGCGTCGGGCGCGCACGAGGCCGACAGCCCCACGGTCTTGCCCGGCAGCCACTCCATGTTGCCGTGCTTGCCGACGTGCACCAGCGCGTGCGCGCCGAACACCGACCGCAGCCACCAGTAGGCGGCCAGGTAGTGGTGCGAGGGCGGCAGGTCGGGGTCGTGGTAGATCGCGATGGGGTTCTCGCCGAAGCCGCGCGGCGGCTGCACCATGACGACGACGTTGCCGGCCCGGAGCGCCGCGAAGACGATGTCGTCCCCGTCCACGAACAGCGAGCCCGGCGGCTGCCCCCAGTGCTCGACCATCGCCTCGCGCAGGTCGTCGGGCAGCGTCTCGAAGAAGGCGCGGTACTCGGCCGCGGCGATCCGCACCGGCTGGCCGGACAGCTGCTCCGACGTCAGCCAGTCGGCGTCCTGCCCGCCGGCGGCGATCAGCGCGTGCACGAGCGCGTCGCCGTCGAGGTCGGCCACGCCCGGCAGGGCACCGGGGCCGGAGAACGGGCCGATGTCGTAGCCGGCGCCGGCCATCGCGGCCAGGAGCCGCACCACCGACGCCGGGGTGTCCAGGCCCACCGCGTTGCCGATCCGGGAGTGCTTGGTCGGGTAGGCCGACAGCATCACGACGATGCGCCGCTCGGCGGGCGGGGTGTGCCGCAGCCGGGCGTGGGCCACGGCGGTGCCGGCCACCCGCGCGGCGCGCTCGGGGTCGGCGACGTAGGTGGTCAGGCCGTCCTCGTCGGTCTCCTTGAACGAGAACGGCACGCTGATCAGCCGGCCGTCGAACTCCGGGATGGCCACCTGGTTGCCGACGTCGAGCGGGGAGAGCCCGTCGTCGTCGGCCAGCCAGTCGGCGCGGGAGCGGGTCAGGCACAGCCCCTGGACCACCGGGACGTCCAGCGACGCCAGCTGCCCGACGTCCCAGGCGCCGTCGTCCCCGCCGGCCTGCGCGGTCGCCGGCCGGGCACCGCCCGCGGCGAGCACGGTGACGACCATCGCGTCGACGCCGCGCAGCGTCTCCAGCAGACCCTCGTCGACCGAGCGGAGGCTGGAGGTGAACACCGGCAGCGGCGAGCCGCCGGCGGCCTCGATCGCCGAGCAGAGCTCCTCGACGAAGGCGGTGTTCCCGGCCAGGTGGTGCGCCCGGTAGTAGAGGACGGCGACCCGCGGGCCGCCGGCGGCGGACCGGCGCTCCAGCAGGCCCCAGTCGGGCGCGACCGACACCGGCTCGAAGCCCTCGCCGGTGAGCAGCACCGTGTCGGAGAGGAAGCGGTGCAGCTGCACGAGGTTGTCCGGCCCGCCCTGCGCGAGGTAGCCGTGCGCCTCGGTGGCCACGCCCATCGGCACGGTCGACAGCTCCATCAGCTCCGCGTCGGGCAGCTGCTCCCCGCCGAGGACGACGACCGGCGCCGGCCCGGCCAGCAGCGGCGCCAGCATCTCCTCGTACTGGCGGCGCACGCCGAGGATGCGGACGACGACGAGCTCGGCGCCGTCCACCAGCGCAGCGATCCCCTCCCCGCCGAGCCGGACCGGGTTGCCCAGCCGCCACGGCGCGCCGCTGGCGCGGGCCGAGAGCAGGTCGGTGTCACTGGTGGAGAGCAGGACGAACACGCGCGCTTCCTCACTCGGGGTCCGCGCCCCGGGTCGTCGGTCACGGCAGGACCGGGTGTCTGGCTGCGCCCCGGACGGGGCTCACAGTGGCGGGACCGCGCCGGGTTCGCACCGGCTTCCCCTGGTGATGCCGTGGTGCGGCGACGGTACCCGGCCGGCCGGCCGCTCCGGCCCGGCGGACACCGGCGGCCAGTCGACGACGCGGTCGGCGACGACCTCGAGCAGCGGCCGGTCGTGGGCGATCGCCAGGACGCCGGTCCCCGCGGCCCGGCAGTGCTCGAGCAGCAGCCGCCAGATCCGCGCCTGGGTGACGGCGTCGAGGCTGGCGGTGACCTCGTCGGCGACCAGGTAGCGCGGCCGGGCGAGCAGCGCGCGGGCCAGGTTGACCCGCTGGAGCTCGCCGCCGCTGATCTCGTGCGGACGGCGGTCCAGCCAGGCGGGCGCGACCAGCCGGGGGTCCAGGCCGGCGATCTCGGCCGGACCGGCGCCGGTGGAGGCGAGCACCGCGCGCACCGTCCACCGCGGGTCCACGGCGCGTTCGGGGTGCTGCAGCACCAGCTGCACCGGCCGCGGCGCCCGCCGGGGCCGCGCGGCGCCGTCGTCGACGGTCACCCGCCCCCGGTCGGCGGGCAGGAAGCCGGCGAGCACCCGGCCCAGCGTGCTCTTGCCGCAGCCGCTGGGCCCGCACAGGCCCACGACCTCGCCGGGGCGCACGGCCAGGCCGACCCCGGCGAGGACCCACGGCGACCGCGGCCCGTACCGCACCCAGACGTCCTCGGCGCTCAGCACGGCTCCTCCGCCGGCAGCCGGAGGCCGTTGACGGGCAGGGCCCGCCACAGCGCGCGGGTGTGCGGGTGCGTCAGGCCGGCGCCGTCGTCGGCGAACGCGGCGGGGACGACGGTGTCGACGGTGCGGCCGCCGTCGCAGACGACCACCCGGTCGGCGACCTCGAGCACCGCGAGCAGCTCGTGGGTGACCAGCACGACCGCACGCCCCTCGTCGGCCGTCGCCCGGAACCCGGCCAGTGCCGCGCGCACGCCGTCGGCGGCGAGGCCGGCGGTCGGCTCGTCGGCCACGACCAGCCGGGGCCGGCCCATCGTGGTCATCGCCAGCAGCACCCGCCGGGCCATCCCGCCGGACAGCTCGTGGGGGTACCGCCGGAGCACCTCCGGGCCGAGGCCGCGCCGGGCCAGCGCCTCGGCCGCGGCCCGCCGGGGGTCGGGCAGACCGGCGAGCCGGGCGGACCGGCGCACCTGGGCACCGACGCGGGCGAGCGGGTCCAGCGCGCTGACCGACTGGGGCAGCAGTGCGGTCTCGCGCCCGGCCAGCCGCCGGCGGCCGGCGGCGTCGAGCGGCACGCCGTCGTAGCGCACCGTGCCGCGCTCGACCGCGTTCGGCGGCAGCAGGCCCAGGACGGCGTGCGCCAGCAGCGACTTGCCGGCGCCGCTGGCGCCGACCAGCGCCACCACCTCGCCGGGGGCGGCGGTGAGGTCCATCCCGCGCAGCGCCGGCACGACCCGGCGGCGCAGGCCGCGCTCGTACTGGACGACGTCGACCTGCAGGCCGCGCACCTCCAGCAGGTCCCCGGTCACAGGTGCGCGCTCCGCGGGTCGAGCAGGGTGCGGGCGTTCTCCCCGATCGTGTCGACCAGCTCGACCACGACCAGCAGGCAGACACCGGGGAGCACCGCCAGCCACCAGGACCCGGCCGCCAGGTGGCGCATCGACTCGGCCAGCAGCACGCCGATGGAGGGCTGGCCCGGGTCCACGCCGAGCCCGAGGAACGACAGTGCGGCCTCGTGCAGGATCGCGTGCGGGAAGAGCAGCACGGTGCCGACGAGGAAGTGCCCGGTGAGGTGGCCGGCCAGGTGGTGGCGGGCGATCCAGAGCCGGCCGCGTCCGAGGGAGCGCGACACCGCGACGGCGTCGGAGGTCACCACCTCCCGCGCCCGCCCGCGCAGCACCCGGGTCAGCGTGGGCCAGTGGGTCAGCGCGACGGCGGCGACCACCGCGCCCGTCCCGCCGCCGAGGGCGAAGGCCAGCAGGATGAGCAGCACCAGGTGCGGCAGGGCGAGGAAGAGGTCGACCAGCCAGCCGACCACCCGGTCGGCGAGGCGGCCGCCCACGCTCGCCAGCGAGGCCAGGACGAGGGCGATCGCCGCCGAGACCAGTGCCGCGGCGGTGCCGACCAGCAGGCTCAGCCGCAGGCCGGCGAGCGTGCGGGCCAGCACGTCCCGGCCCAGCCGGTCGGTGCCGAACCAGTGCTCCGCCGACGGCGGCAGGTTGCGGGCGGCCAGGTCGGTCCGCTGCGCGGCCTCGGCAGCGACGCCACCGGCCACGACCACGGCCCCGACGACCAGCAGCGAGAGCCCGACGTAGGCCAGCGTCCGGCGGCGGCGGTCGCCGAGCAGGCCGGCCGGCGCGAGCGCGGCGGCGCTCACCGGGCACCCCGCCCGGCCGCCACGCGCGGGTCGACCCGGGCGTGGACCGCGTCGCCGAGCTGGTTGCCGACGAACACGAACACCGTGGTGAACAGGGCGATGCCCAGCAGCAGCGGCACGTCCTGGCCCAGCGCCGCCGCGGTCGTCGCCGCGCCGAGGCCCGGATAGGAGAAGACCTGCTCGGCGAGCACCGAGCCGCCGAACAGCTCACCGAGCGAGGCGAACTGCAGCAGCACCGCCGGGGCGGCGGCGTGCCGCAGCACCCGGTGGACGACGATGCCGGCGGTCGACTCGCCCTGCGACCGGGCGAAGACGACGGAGTTGCTCCCCAGCGCCTCCACGACCGCGTGCCGCGTGTGCAGGACGACGGGCGCGATGCCGACGACCGACAGCGTCACCGCCGGGAGCACCAGGTGGTGCAGCCGGTCCAGCAACGTCACGTCCTCGGCCAGCACGCCCACCGGGACGGCGCAGCAGACCGGCGTCCAGTTCAGGGAGACCGAGAAGACGTACAGCAGCAGCAACCCGACCCAGAAGGTCGGCGCCGAGGCCAGGGTGTAGGCCCACCAGCAGATCGCCCGGTCGGCGAACCGGCCGCGGCGCACGCCGGCGAGCACGCCGAGCCCGAACCCGATCAGCCCGGACAGCAGCCAGGCGACCGTCATGAGCGCCAGGCTGGCGAGGAACCGCTCCCCGATCACCTCGGTCACCGGCTGGTGGAAGGTCAGCGAGCGGCCGAGGTCGCCCTGCGCCACGTTGCCCAGCCAGGCGGCGAAGCGCTCCAGCGGCGGCTCGTCCAGGCCCCACCGCTCGGCGATCTGCGTCCGCTGCTCGGGGCCGATCGCGGCGACGTCCCCGCCGACGTAGGCGTCCACGGGGTCGACCGGGGAGTTCGCCATCAGGGCGAACGTCGCCGTCGCCACGGCGGCCAGCAGGAGGACGAGCCGGGCCAGCCGGCCTCCGGCGACGCGGACGACGGGCGGCAGGCGGCTCAGCAGCTCCACTGCCAGCCCGTGATGCCGGCGGTGATCGGCCAGCCGTGCCCGTGCGGCTCGATCTGCGGGGTGCCCACGTCGAGGCACTCGTCGACGAGGTAGGTGTGGTCGAGGTTCACCAGCCACGCCCACGCCGCGTCGCCCGACGGCCCGAAGCCGCCGCCCTGCCCGTCGGACTGCGCGGCGCGCCACTCCCGGTTCGCCGTCTCCTCGTCGGTGGCGGCCATCGCGGCGTCGAGGTGGGCGTCGACGCCGGCGTCGGCGTAGAAGCCGGGGTTCCAGTACTCCACGCCGGCCTGGGCCGAGGAGTGGAGGTTGAACATCTCCGTGGGGTCGTGGCTGCCCCAGCCGAACAGGACGGCGTCGGCGTGCATCCGCTCCTCGATGACCTCCCAGCTCTCGCCGCGGGCGGTCACGTCGATCCCGGCCGGGGCGAGCATGTCGACGACCGACAGGGCCAGCCCCTGGCGCAGCGAGTCGTCGGCCGGGTAGAGCAGGTCGAACGCGGCCGGGACGCCGTCCTTCTCGCGCACGCCGTCGCCGTCGTCGTCGACCCAGCCGGCCGCCTCCAGCAGCTCTCCCGCGCCGGCCGGGTCGGCGTCCTCGACCGCCGCGGCCGGCTCGTGCCACGGCAGTCCGTCGACCGGCCCGGTGGCCGGGGTGCCGTGGCCCTCGAGCACGCCGTCGACCAGCGCCTGCCGGTCGACGGCCAGGTTGACCGCCCGGCGCACGGCGAGGTCGGAGGTCACGTCGTCGCCCAGCGGCTGGCCGTCGTCGGTGGTCGCGCCCGTGTCGGGCACGTACGGGAAGACGATCCCGCGGTTGTCGACCGAGGGGACCGACACCAGCCGCATCCCGGGTGCCTGCGTCCCGGCGAGCTGGGCGGGGACCGCGGCCATGTGCACCTGCCCCGAGGAGGCGGCGGCCACCGAGGCGTCCTCCCCGGTGAACTGGAAGACGATCCGCTCGAACGCCGGGCGCGGGCCGTGGAAGTCGTCGTTGCGCTCGACGATCAGCTGCTGTCCCGGGTCCCACTGCAGCAGCCGGAACGGACCCGAGCCGATCGGGTCGCGCGCGTAGCCGGGGCCGTGGGCGTGCGCCGGGACGATGCCGAGCGAGACCAGCCGGTTGACGAAGGTGCTCTGCGGCCGGACCAGCCGCAGCTCGACGGTGTCCTCGTCGACGACGACGGCCTCGTCGAGCGCCGTCACGTCGGTGAGGCCGCCGCTCTCGCTCGCGGTGGTGAACGTGTACGCGACGTCCTCGGGTGTCACCGGCTGCCCGTCGGTGAAGACGGCGTCGGTGCGCAGGTCGACGGTCCAGACCAGGCCGTCGTCGCTGACCGACCAGGCGGTGGCCAGGTCGGGGACGACGTCGAGGTCGGCGTCCCGGGCCAGCAGGGTCGACTGGAACAGCGGGGAGCCGTAGCGGCCCCAGCCGAGGGTGGGGTCGAAGCCGTCGTCCGGCTCGCCGCCGATGGCCAGGCGCAGCTCGGTCGGCGCCTGGCCGCTCCCGGCGCCGGCCGGGTCGGCGGCCCCGCACGCCCCCAGCACCAGCACCGCGCCGGCCCCCGCCGCTCCCGCCCGCAGCCGCCCCGCGCACCGCCGCGCCATCCCCGCTCCCTCCGTCGACCTGCACGAACCCTATTGCAACTGCTTTGCAGGAAGGTGGCAGAGGGAGGACCGCGGCTCCCTCCTCCGGGGGACGGGCCGCCGCCCCACCTGGATCGCGGCGCCCGACCTGCCGATGCGGAGGACATGTCAGCGCTCGATCCGTGGGTCCCGTGACGGCCCCGGCCGCCGTGGACCGCTACCGGCTCGACCCACCCACCACGGCCGACTTCCGTGCCGCCGTGGCCCGGGCGGGCGTCGACGAGCCCACCTGGGAGCAGCTGTGCGCTCAGGCGCGGGTCCCCGCCGGGGGACCGCACACGGTCCACCAGCTCGACCTCCTCGCCGAGGTCGTCAAGACCCGGCCCGGCGCGCTCGGCGTCATCGGCCGCTCCCTGTCGGTCCGGGTCACCACGTACCACACGCTCAGCAGCCTGAACGGAGTCCGCCGATGACCGCCCTCGCGACCTCGACGGCCGACGACCCGGTCCTCGACCCCGAGCGCCTGGCCGAGATCGCCGACCTGGACGTCTTCCGCGCCGAGGCCGGCGCACGGCTGGACGAGTACGCCAGGCGGGCCGCCGAGCGGCTCGGCGCCCCCATCGGCCTGGTGACGATCGTGCTGGACGGCGCGCAGGTGCTGGCCGGCCGGTACGGGCTGACCGGGTGGCTCGCCACGGCCCCCGGCACTCCCGTGGAGTGGTCCCTGTGCGCCACGACGGTCCGCACCCGGCAGCAGTACGTCGTCCCCGACGCCGCCGCCGACGTGGAGCAGCGGGACAACCCGCTGGTGACCGAGGACGGGATCGCCGCCTACGCGGGCGCGCCGCTGATCACCTCCCGGGGCCACGTCGTCGGGGCCCACTGCGTCATCGGGACCACGCCGAGGGAGTTCTCCGCCGCCGAGCTCGAGCAGCTGACGCAGATGGCCGACGAGGTCGTCGCCGAGCTCGAGTCGTGGCGGTGCTCGATCCGGCGGCCCGTCGCGGACTGACCGGACTGACCGGACTCGGTCGGGCGGGTCAGCGCAGCAGCAGCCGGTCGACGGCGTCGGCGAACCACTCCGCGTAGCGCTGGGCCGACCACCCCCGCTCCCGGAGCAGCCGGTCGGTCGTCTCCAGGCCGAACACCGCCCACCAGACGTCGGCTGCCGCGTCGACGTCGAGGCCCTCGCGCAGCCACGGGGCGAACATCTCCGCCATCGCCCGCATGTCGGCGTACCGGCGGGCCTCGTACTCCGCCCACACGTCGCGCAGTTCGGGATCGGCGGCCGCGGCGGCCTCGAAGACCCGCATCATCGGCACGACGGCCGGCCCCCGGTCGGCCGCGATCGCCCGGAGTGCGGCCAGCTTCTCCGCCCTGCCCGGCGCCTCGGCCAGCCGCACGAACAGCTCCCGTGCCAGCAGCGGCGACTCCTCGTCGTCCCCCACGACGGCCCGGTCGACGCAGGCCAGCAGCAGCGCCGCCTTGCCGCCCTGGGCGAAGACGGTCGGCACCGAGACCCCGGCCTCGGCCGCGACGTCCTTCATCGTCGTCGCCGCGTAGCCGCGGGCCAGGAAGCAGCGGCCGGCGGCGTCGAGCACCGCCGCGCGGGTCCGCGCGGCCTGCTCCGCCCGCAGCGCCGAGCGGTAGACCCTCTTGCCCTCCGTCACATTTCCACCTTACCGTGCCTCTGTTCGTTTTATTCCCACTCTGGTCAAAACGGAGGACACCATGACCGCACCTGCCACGACCGTGCCCCAGCTGCTGCTCGAGGGGCAGGCCGCCGCACCGGAGGGACCGATCGACCTGGCCGCGATGTACCTCATGCACCGCGGCTACCGGCGTGACACCGCCCTCTTCGCCGCGGTCGTCCCCACGGTCGACCCGGGCGACCGGGCGCGGTGGGGGCTGCTCGCGCGCCGCTTCGCGCTGTTCGCCGGGATCCTGCACAAGCACCACGCCGGCGAGGACCGCGGCATGTGGCCCCTGCTGGCCGAGCGCGGCGCCGACCGCACGGTGCTCGAGGCGCTCGAGGCGGACCACGCCGGCATCGACCCGCTGCTCACCGCGGTGCGGGCCGACCTCGAGGCACTGGCCGCCGGCACCGGCGGCGCCGCGGCGCGCGACCGCCTGGCCGGGACCACCGCCCGGCTGCGCGACGACCTCGGTGCGCACCTGGGCCGCGAGGAGCGCGAGGGCATGGCCCTGGTGCAGCGGTACCTCACGCCCGGGGACTGGGACCGGCTCGACCGCGAGGTCTTCGCCGCCGACTACACGCCGCGCGAGGTCCCGGCGACGCTGGGCTGGGTGGCCGACGGGCTGACCGACGAGCAGCTGCGCCGGCTGCCGGGCGCCAACCCGGTGTTCCTCGCCATGGCCCGCTTCATGGGCCGCCGGGCCGCCCGCCGCGACGCCCGGGTGTTCGCCCGGTGACCCGCGACGAGCTCCTCACCCACGTCACCCGGCACGTGGGCCGGCTGCACACCCGGGTGCTGCGCCGCACCCGCGGCCGGGTCGGCGCCCGGTGGCTCGGCGGCGACGTCGTCCTCCTCTCCCACCGGGGGCGCACCTCGGGACGCACGTACACGACCCCGCTGCTGTACGTGCGGGACGGCGACGACCTGGTGGTGGCGGCCTCCAACGGCGGCATCGACGCCGAGCCGCAGTGGTGGCTGAACCTGCGAGCGGACCCGCGGGGCACGGTGGAGGTGGGCGGACGGCGCACCGAGGTGGTGGCGACCGCGGTGGCCGAGGCCGACCGGCAGCGGCTGTGGCACGCGCTGATGGCCGACGGCCGCCCGGACTACGACGCCTACCAGGCCCGGGTCTCCCGGCGGATCGCGCTCGTGCGGCTGTCCCCGGTGGCCGGCGGCACGGGCGGGTGACCGGCACCGGGGAGCACCTCGCCGGCCCGCGCTCCCCCGACCGGTACCGGGCGGGGTCCAGGCCCAGCGACGCCGACCCGGCCGGCCGGGCCGGCGGGGTGCGGCCCCGGGTGCGGGGAAGCGGCTGCGAGTCGGCGCGGCGCCCGGCACCTGCTCGAGCTCAGGCCGTGAGCGCGGGCTCGGCGAACTGGGTGCGGTACAGCTCGGCGTAACGGCCGCCGGCGGCCAGGAGCTCGGCGTGCCGGCCGCGCTCCACGATGCGCCCGTCCTCGAGCACGAGGATGCAGTCGGCGCCGCGGACCGTGGACAGCCGGTGGGCGATCACGATCGCCGTCCGCCCCTCGAGGGCCTCGTCCAGCGCCGCCTGCACGGCCGCCTCCGAGGTGGAGTCCAGGTGCGCGGTCGCCTCGTCGAGCAGCACCACCCGCGGCCGGGCCAGCAGCAGCCGGGCGATCGTCAGCCGCTGCCGCTCACCGCCCGACAGCCGGTAGCCGCGCTCCCCCACCACGGTGTCGAGGCCGTCGGGCAGCGCGGCGACCAGGTCGGCCAGCCGCGCCCGGTCCAGGGCGGCCCACAGGTCCTCCTCCGTCGCCTCCGGCGCGGCCAGCAGCAGGTTCGACCGCAGCGACTCGTGGAACAGGTGCCCGTCCTGGGTGACCAGCCCCAGCGTCCGGCGGATCGCGGCGAACGAGAGGTCGCGGACGTCGACGCCGCCGAGCCGGACCGCACCCGAGTCGACGTCGTACAGGCGCGGGAGCAGCGAGGCGATCGTGGACTTGCCCGCACCCGAGGAGCCGACGATCGCCACCACCTGACCGGGCCGCACGGTGAACGACACGTCGTGCAGGACGTCGACGCCGCCGCGGGTGTCCAGCTGCGCGACGTCCTCGAGCGAGGCGAGCGAGACCCGGTCGGCGCTCGGGTAGCCGAAGGTGACGGAGTCGAACTCGACCGACACCGGGCCCTCGGGGACGTCCCGGGCGCCCGGGCGCTCCCGCACCAGCGGCTCGAGGTCGAGCACCTCGAAGACCCGCTCGAAGCTCACCATCGCCGAGGAGAGGTCGACCCGGGCGCTGGCCAGCGCGGTGAGCGGGGCGTACAGCCGGGTGAGCAGCAGCGCGAGCGCGACGACCGAGCCGGGGTCGAGCGAGCCCTGCAGCGCGTACCAGCCGCCGAGGCCGTAGACCAGCGCCAGGGCCAGCGCCGAGACCAGCATCAGGGCGCTGACGAAGGCCCACTGCACCATCGCCGTCCGGACGCCGATGTCGCGCACCCGCCGGGCGCGGGAGGCGAACTCCGCGGACTCCCGGTCGGGCCGGCCGAACAGCTTGATCAAGGTGGCGCCGGGCGCGGAGAACCGCTCGGTGGTCTGGTCGGTCATCGCCGCGTTGTGGTCGGCGGCCGCGCGGCCCAGGCCGGCCAGCCGGGCGCCGATCCGGCGCGCGGGCAGCAGGAACGCGGGCAGGAGCAGCAGGGACAGCACGGTCACTTGCCACGACAGCGTGAGCATGACCGCGCCGGTGAGCAGCAGGGTGACGGTGTTGCTGACGACGCCGGCGAGGGTGTCGCTGAACGCCCGCTGCGCGCCGATGACGTCGTTGTTCAGCCGGGAGACCAGCGCGCCGGTGCGGGTGCGGGTGAAGAAGGCGACCGGCATCCGCTGCACGTGGTCGAAGACGGCGGTGCGCAGGTCGAGGATCAGCCCCTCGCCGAGGCTCGCCGACAGCCACCGGCCCAGCAGCGACAGACCGGTCCCCGCCACGGCGATCACGGCGATGAGCACCGCCAGCCCGACCACGACCGAGGCGTCGCGGCCGTCGACGATCGCGTCGACGACGCGGCCGGCGAGCAGCGGGGTGGCCACGGTCAGCACCGCCTCGACGACGCCGACGGCGACGAAGGCGGTGATCCGGCGCCGGTGCGGCCGGGCGAAGGCGAGCACCCGCCGGACGGTCGCCCGCGAGAACGGACGCCGTTCGGTGCGGCCGTGCATCGCGTTGGACAGCGCCGACCACGCCGTCATCTCCATGCTCATGTCACGGACCGTAGGAACTCCGGTGCACTGGAGGTCAACGACCGTTCTTGCCCACCTCGCGCCGCTGCCGCCGGACGCGGGGGTCCGGCGGCAGCGGCGGTCGGGTCAGCGGGCGGCGCCCAGGGCGTCGGCCAGCCGGTGGTGGGAGACGGCCTCGTCGTGCCGGCTCTGCCGCTCCAGCGTGCGGGCCAGGGCGCGGCGCGCCCAGCTGTTGGCCGGCGCGAGCTGCACCAGCCGGCCCAGGGTCTCCTCGGCGCGGGTCAGCTGGGCGGAGGCGAAGTAGCTGCGGGCGAGGAGCTCGAGCGCGGCCTCGTTGGCCGGCTCGGCCTCGACCACCGGGACCAGGATCCGGGCGGCCTCGGTCGGCTGCCCCAGGGAGAGGAACAGGTCGGCGCGGAGGTACTCGGAGTGCAGGTCGAGCTCGAACGGCTGGGTCATGCCCGGGCAACACGCCCGGATGTCGAACCATTTCGTGGCGCACGTCCTGTTCGGCGCATCCGGGGTGCGCAGCGGCGCGGAAGCACAGGTGCCGTCCCGAACCCCGAGGAGACCGCCATGACCCTGCACCTCTCCCGCCCGCACCGGACCCGGACCTCCGGCGCCACCGCCCTCACGCCGGGGCAACGCGTCCCCGTCGTCCACCGGGTCGGCGCCCTGGCCGTGGCCGCGGTCATCGCCGTCTTCGGGCTGCTGGGCTTCGTCGGCGGCCTGCCGTTCTTCTCCACCGACGGCGGGGACGTGCTGGGGCTGAGCTCCAACGGCCTGCTGTCGACCATCTCGGTCGTCACCGCCGCGGTGCTGGTCTTCTCCGCGTTCCGCAGCCCGCGCACCGCGTCGACGGTCATGATCGTCGTCGGCTCGTTGTTCGTGCTGTCGGCGCTGGCCAACCTGGCGGTGCTGCGCACCGACTGGAACGTGCTGGCGTTCAAGTGGCCCAACGTCATCTTCTCCGTCGTCGCCGGCCTGACCCTCCTGCTGCTCGGCGCCTACGGCCGGGTCAGCGGCAACCTGCCGGCCGACAGCCCGTACGCCCGGGAGACCGACGGGCCGGAGCCGGTGGACGACTCGCCGTCGACGCCGCAGGAGTACGCGGCCGAGAAGGCGATGCGCGACGCCGAGGTCGCCGTCGTCCAGCACGTGGCGACCCCCGACCAGCAGCGCCGGGTGGCGGCGATGGCCGAGGTCCGCGGCCGCGCCGAGCGGCGCCGGGTCTGGATGTCGTTCGACCGCTGACGGCGGCAGGATCGGCCGGGTGACCCCCGCGCCGATCCCGCTCTCGCACTGGCCCACCCCGCTCGACCCCGCCCCACGGCTGGCCACCGCGCTCGGCCTGCGGCCGGAGGACCTGTGGGTCAAGCGCGACGACCTCACCGACCTCGGCGGCGGCAACAAGGTGCGCAAGCTCGAGCACCTCGTCGCCGAGGCGGTGGCCTCGGGCGCGACCGTGCTGGTCACCAGCGGCGGAGCGCAGAGCAACCACGCGCGGATGACCGCGGCCGCCGCCGCCCGGGTCGGCCTCCGTGCCGTGCTGGTGCTCTCCGGCGTCCCGGCCGCCGAGCGCCCCGGCAACCTGGCCCTGGAGGCCCTGGTCGGCGCGCAGGTCGTGCCGGTCGGCGCCGTCGACCAGGCCACGCTGGCCGCCCGCGCCGCCGAGGTGGCCGACCGGCTGCGGGCCGACGGCGAGGTGCCGGCGCTGCTGCCGCTGGGCGGGTCGTCGGCGACCGGGGCCCAGGGGTACCTCGCCTGCGCCGCGGAGCTGACGCGGCAGGCGCCGGACGCCGCGCACGTCGTCGTCGCGGTCGGGTCCGGCGGCACCATGGCCGGTCTCGTCGCGGGACTGGGGCACGGCGCCGAGCGGGTGCTCGGCGTCGACGTCGGGGCCGTGCCCGACCCGGTCGAGCGGGTCGCCGGCCTGGTGGCCGAGCTGGGCGCCCCCGCGGCGCCCCTGCGGCTGCGGCGCGACCAGGTGGGTGCCGGCTACGGCGCGCTCACCCCGGCGGCGGCCGGCGCCCTGCGCACCGCCGCCCGCACCGAGGGCCTGCTGCTGGACCCGGTCTACACCGGCAAGGCGCTCGCCGGCCTCGCCGCCGCGGTCGCCGACGGGGACGTCCGGCCCGGGGAGCAGACCGTCTTCGTGCACACCGGCGGGCTGCCCGGCCTGTTCGGTCACCCGGTGGCCGCCGAGCTGGCCACCGAGCTCCTCGGCAGGCCGACGTAGCCTCGCTGCCGTCATGAGCACCCCGATCCGCGACCGCGCCGACGCCTGCCCGGGCGCGCTGCAGACCCACGCCGCCGCCGACGGCGCGCTGGCCCGGGTCCGGGTGCCGGGCGGGCTGCTGACCCCGGCGCAGCTGCGGGCGCTCGCCGCCGCGGCGCGCGACCTGGGCGACGGCGCCCTCGAGCTGACCAGCCGGGGCAACCTCCAGCTGCGCGGCCTCGCCGACGGCGCCGAGGCCGAGCTGGGCGACCGGCTGGCCTCGGCCGGGCTGCTCCCCAGCCCGACGCACGAGCGGGTCCGCAACGTACTGGCCAGCACGCTGTCGGGCCGCACGGCCGGCGGCGCCCTCGACGTCACCGGCTGGGTCGCCGCCCTGGACGCCGGGCTGTGCGCCGACCCCGCCCTGGCCGACCTGCCCGGCCGCTACCTGGCCACGCTCGACGACGGCCGCGGTGACGTCGCCGGGCTCGGCGGGGACGTCGGCCTCGTCGCCGTCGACACCGGCACGGTGGCGCTCACCCTGGCCGGCGCCGACAGCGGGCTGCGCTGCGCACCCTGCGACGCCGTGGCCCTGGTCCTGGCCGCGACGCGCGCCTTTCTCGCCGAGCGCACCGCGCAGTCGAGCACGGCCTGGCGCCTCGCCGAGCTCGACGACGGCCCCGCCCGCGTCGCCGGACGAGTCGCGGCGTCGGCGGAGGGCGTTTCGCGCGCGAAAGGCCCGAGCACCGGTGCCGGCGTGGTCGCGCAGACCGACGGGCGTGTCGCCCTCGTCGCGGTCGTGCCGCTGGGCAGGCTCACCGCCCAGCAGGCCGACCTCCTCGCCGACCTCGCGCCGGCCGGGCTGCAGGTGACGCCGGGGCGGGCGGTCGCCGTGCCCGACCTGACCGACGCGGCCGCGGCGACTGCGGAACTCACCGCCGCCGGGCTCGTGCTCGACCCGGACAGCCCGTGGCTGCGGGTCACCGCCTGCGCCGGGCGCCCCGGCTGCGCGAAGTCGCTGGCCGACGTGCGGGCCGACGCCGCGCACGCCGTAGCCACCGGCACGCTCCCGGCGGGAGGGGTCCGGCAGCACTGGGCCGGGTGCGGACGCCGGTGCGGGCGGCCCCGCGGCGAGGTGGTCGACGTCGTCGCGACCGGCGCCGGTTACGCGATCGGCTGAGGCCCCGCCCGCGACGTCCTGCCTAGTCCTCCTCGGGGTCCGGGTGGCGGGCGCCGGCGGGCACCTCGGCGCCGTCCTCCACCCGCACGCCGCGGCCGAGCAGGGTGACGTCGCCGTCCCCGCCGACCGAGGCGTCCCGGCCGATGTCGACGGCGTCGTCGACCACGGTGCGGGTCACCGTGGCACCCGCCCGCACCCGGACGCCGGGCAGCAGCACCGAGTCCACGACCGTCGCGCCGGCCTCGACGACCACGCCCGGCGACAGCACCGACCCGCGCACGTCCCCCGAGACCCGCGTGCCGCCCGAGAGCAGGCTGTTCTCGATCCGCCCGTCGTCGAGCACCCGTGCCGCGCTGTGCCGCCCGCCGCGCGTGTGCACCGGCCAGGAGCGCTCGTCGAGGTCGATCGGCGGCTCCTCGGTCAGGAAGTCCTGGTGCGCCTCCCAGTAGGAGGTCACCGTGCCGACGTCGCGCCAGTAGCCGTCGAAGCGGTACGCCCGGGCGGCGCCGTCCCGGGTCTGGGCGGGCAGCAGGTGCGAGCCGAGGTCCTCCAGCCCGTCCTCGCCGACCTCGCCGGCGAGCGCCTCCAGCCGGTCGAGGGTCTCCCGCGGGCTGAACACGAACACCTCGTTGGTCGCGGTCGTCGTCGCCGGCTCGTCGGGCTTGTAGGCGTAGTCCTCGACCCGGTCGCCCTCCCCCACGCGGACGATGCCGTAGCGGGCGGCGTCGTCGGCCGCGACCTCGGTGGTGACCATCGTGACCTCGGCGCCGGACCCCAGGTGCGCGTCGACGACCTCGCGGTAGTCCAGCTTGTAGACGGCGTCGGAGCTGACGACGACCAGCGCGTCGGGGTCGAAGCCGCGGACCAGCTCGGACTGCCGCCACAGCCCGTCGGCGGTGCCCTCGGTGAAGCCGCCGCGCTCGTTGCCCTGGAACGGCGGCAGCACCATCAGCCCGCCGGTGGTGCGGTCGAGGTCCCACGGCCGGCCGTTGGCCAGGTGCTCCGACAGCGACTGCGGCTGGTACTGCACCGAGACCCACACGTCGGCGATGCCGGAGTGCTGGCAGTTCGACAGCGGGAAGTCCACCAGCCGGTAGACCCCGGCGAAGGGGACGGCGGGCTTGGCCCGGGTCTCGGTGAGCAGTTCCAGCCGGTTGCCCTTGCCGCCGGCGAGGACGAGGACGAGGACCCTGGGGAGCGCCATGCGCCCGCCCCTACCCGCAGCGGGCGGGCTCCCGAACCCGACGCGCCCGGACCCGTCCCCCGGCCGCGACGTAGCCTCCTCGCCGATGTACGCCTACGAGAAGGACGGCGCCGAGATCTACCGGCAGTCGTTCGCCACGATCCGCGCCGAGGCCGACCTGGCCGGTCTCCCCGAGGACGTCTCCCGGGTCGTCGTGCGGATGATCCACGCCTGCGGCCAGGTCGACCTGGTGCCCGACGTCGCCTTCTCCCCCGCCGTGGTCTCCCGCGCCCGCGCCGCGCTGGACGCCGGCGCCCCGGTGCTGTGCGACGCGAAGATGGTGGCCTCGGGCATCACCCGCCGCCGGCTGCCGGCCGGCAACGACGTGGTCTGCACGCTGGACGACCCGCGCACCCCGGGTCTCGCCGCCGAGCTCGGCACCACCCGCAGCGCGGCGGCCCTGGAGCTGTGGCGCGACCGGCTCGCCGGCGCCGTCGTCGCGATCGGCAACGCCCCGACGGCGCTGTTCCACCTGCTGGAGATGGTCGAGGCGGGGGCGCCGCGACCGGCCGCCGTCCTCGGCATCCCGGTCGGCTTCATCGGGGCGGCGGAGTCCAAGGAGGCTCTGGCCGCCACCGACCTGGACCACCTCGTGGTGCGCGGACGCCGGGGCGGCAGCGCGATCACCGCGGCGGCCGTGAACGCGATCGCGAGCGACGCCGAATGACCGGCCGCCTCTACGGGGTCGGGCTCGGGCCCGGGGACCCCGAGCTGGTCACCGTCAAGGCCGCCCGGCTGATCGGCGCGGCCGACGTCGTCGCCTTCCACGCCGCGCAGCACGGCCGCTCGGTGGCCCGGGCCCTGGCCGCGCCCTACCTGCGGGAGGGCCAGGTCGAGGAGCTGCTGGTCTACCCGGTCACCACCGAGACCACCGACCACCCCGGCGGCTACCAGGGCGCGATCGACGAGTTCTACGAGGCCGCCGCCGCGCGGCTGGCCGCCCACCTGGACGCCGGCCGCGACGTCGTCGTCCTGGCCGAGGGGGACCCGTTCTTCTACGGGTCGTACATGCACATGCACAAGCGCCTGGCCTCCCGGTACCCGACCGAGGTCGTCCCCGGCGTGACCAGCGTCAGCGGGGCCGCCGCGGTGGTGGGCCGGCCGCTGGTCGAGCGCGACGAGGTGCTCACCGTGCTGCCCGGCACGCTGCCCACCGAGGAGCTCGCCGAGTGGCTGGCGACCACCGACTCGGCCGCGGTGATGAAGCTCGGCCGCACGTTCCCCCAGGTGCGCGACGCCTTCGAGGCCGCCGGCGTGCTCGACCGCGCGCTCTACGTGGAGCGGGCCACGACCGGGCGGCAGCGCACGATGCCGCTGGCCGAGGTCGACCCGGCGACGGTCCCCTACTTCTCCCTCGCGCTGCTGCCCAGCCCGCTGACCGAGCCCACGCCGGGTCCCGAGCAGCACGACGAGGACCGCCCGCGCACCGGCGAGGTGGTCGTGGTCGGGCTGGGGCCCGGTCAGCGCTCGTGGACGACGCCCGAGGCCGCCGCGGCGCTGGCCGCCGCCGACGACCTGGTCGGCTACGGCCCCTACCTGGACCGGGTCGAGGTCAACCCCCGCCAGACCCGCCACCCCAGCGACAACCGGGTCGAGGCCGAGCGGGCCGCGCACGCGCTGGAGCTGGCCCGCGCCGGCCGGCGGGTCGCGGTCGTCTCCAGCGGCGACCCCGGCGTCTTCGCGATGGCCGCGGCCGTGCTCGAGGTGGCCGACCGGCCGGAGTACGCGGGGATCGCCGTCCGGGTGCTGCCGGGGCTGACCGCCGCGCAGGCCGTCGCCTCCCGGGTGGGCGCGCCCCTGGGCCACGACTTCGCGGTGATCAGCCTGTCCGACGTCCTCAAGCCCTGGGACGTCGTCCTCGACCGGCTGCGGCACGCGGCCGAGGCCGACCTCGTCCTGGCGCTGTACAACCCCCGCTCCAAGGCACGGCCGCACCAGCTCGGCGAGGCGCAGAAGACGCTGCTGGAGGTCCGCGACGCCGCGACCGTCGTGGTCGTGGGCCGCGACGTGGGCGGGCCGGCCGAGGAGGTGCGGGTGACGACGCTGGGCGACCTGGACCCGGAGACGGTCGACATGCGCTGCCTGGTGCTCGTCGGCTCCTCCCGCACCCGGGTCGGCCCTGGGGGCGCCGTCTACACCCCGCGCACCTACCCGTCCTGAACCCCTCGCTCGCGCCCCCGGACGCAGCCGGGACCGGCGGGGTCGTGCCTCGGCGGGCACCATGGAGGCGTGCCGGAGGGTGACAGCGTCTGGAAGGCCGCCCGGAGGATGCGCGGTCACCTCGTCGGCCGCACCGTCGTGCGCAGCGACTTCCGCGTCCCGCGACTCGCGACGGCCGACCTCGCGGGGCGCAGCATCACCGCGTTCGACTCCTACGGCAAGCACATGCTCACCCGCTTCAGCGGCGGGCTGACGCTCCACACCCACTTCGAGATGGACGGCGCCTGGCAGGTCGTCGGCCCGGGCAAGCGGCTGCCGCGCACCTTCGACGACGAGATCCGGCTCGTCCTCGAGACCGACGGCCCGACCGCGTACGCGCTGCGCATGCCGGTGCTCGAGCTCGTCGAGACCGCTCGCGAGGACGAGGTCATCGGCCACCTCGGGCCGGACCTGCTGGGACCCTCGTGGGACGAGGACGTCGCCGTCGACCGCCTCCTGCGCGATCCAGCGCGGCCGCTCGTCGAGGCGCTGCTGGACCAGAGGAACCTCGCCGGCATCGGCAACCTCTGGGCCGTCGAGACCTGCTTCCTGCGCGGCCACTCGCCCTGGACGCCGGTGCGCGACGTCGACCTCCGCGCCACGGTCCGCCTGGCCCGCCGGATGATGCAGCACTCGCTCGACCACCCCGGCCAGGTCACCACCGGCAACACCCGTCGAGGCGAGACCCACTGGGTGTACGGCAGGGCCGAACGCCCGTGCCGCCGGTGCGGCACGCCGGTCGCCTTCCGCGACGCGGTCACCGGCGAGCCCTGGTCCCGCGAGACCTGGTGGTGCCCGCACTGTCAGCCCGGGCCCTTCCCGTCGCTCGCCGAACGACCGACGCGACCGGGATTCCGGCGCGGCGTCAACGAGGAGTCCTTCGGCTCGCGCGGCCGGCGGCTGCGTGGCGAGCCCGGGTACGCGCGCGGTGCCCGCGGATGACCCGTCCGGGACGTCGTCGTCAGGCGGTTCCGGCGGGCTCCTGCAGGAAGGCAGCCGAGTCGTAGGAGGTGCGCACACCGGTGAGCAGGCCCTCGTCGGTCGCGTCGTCGCCGGTGAGATCGACCAGCTGCTGGGCGGCGCCCTCGGCGTCGAGGTGACCGACCGCTACGACGCGGTGCGGGGCTCGTCGCTGCGTGCGCCGAGCTGGTCGGTCGCGGCCGTCACGCGACGTGACCCCTTGACCGACGCGAAGGCGGCCTCGAAGCCCACGGTCGCGTCCGGGTCGAGTCGCGGGTCCGTCGTCAGGCCCTTGTCGCCGCCGCTGAGGATGAACCAGAAGTCGGTCTGCACGCGGTGCGGTGTCACGTCGAGCACGGCGAACCCGTGACCGATGCCGTCCAGGTAGCGCACCCAGGGGTTGAGGGCCTGCCCCGCGGCGATGGCGTCGGTCGCGGCCTGCACCGACCCGAGGACCTCCTTGAACCCGTCGCTGGTCACCGAGGGGCAGACGAACTCGACGCCCACGCTGTTGCCGTCGGCTGGGCAGGCGGCGGGGTCCAGGGGCAGGTCGTTGGCCCACGAGGAGTGGATGTCGCCGGTCAGCACGACCGGGTCGGTGTCGCCGCTGGCCGCCATGGCGTCCAGCAGGGCGCGCTGGTCGGCCTGGTAGCCGTCCCACTGGTCGGTGCTGAACACCGTGCCCGGCGCGAACGGCGACTCGACCCGGGCGAGCATCGGCATGCCGATGCCGATGTCGGCCGCCGGCGGCCGGAGCCAGACCTCCGGAGGGGGACGTCCGGCGACCTCTCCGGGACACGCCCGGGGCGGGAATGCGCGGGAGGTCGTTGCCCTTGCGAAGGGTCGTGCCCTCCCCGACGCTCTCCCGCACCCCGGCGTTCTGGACGGCGGCGTGCCTGCTGCTGCTCTCGCTGGCCGCCTCGGGCGTGCCGACGCCGCTGTACCGCGTCTACTCGGAGCGCTTCGGGTTCGGCCCCGGCACCCTGACCGTCGTCTTCGGCATCTACGCCTTCGCGCTGCTGGTCGCCCTGCTGGTGGTGGGCGGGCTGTCCGACCACGTCGGACGGCGGCCGGTGCTCGCCGGCGGGTTGCTGCTGATGGCGAGCGCGATGGTGCTGTTCCTCGTCGCCGACAGCGTGGGCTGGCTGCTGGCCGCCCGCGTGGTGCAGGGCCTGTCGATGGGTGCGCTCACCGGGACGCTCGGCGCCGTGCTGCTCGACACGCAACGACCCGACCACCCGCTGGGGAACCTGGTCAACAGCGCCTCGCCCGGGCTGGGGCTCTCGGCCGGCGCGGTGGGCGCGGCGGTGGTCGTGGAGTACGTCGCGGAGCCGACCCGCTGGGTGTTCGCCGTCCTCGTCGTCGCGCTGGTGCTGGGCGCCGCGACCGTCTCGCTGCTGCCCGAGACCTCGCCGCGCGCGCCGGGCGCGCTGGCGTCGCTGCGCCCGTCGGTGCGGGTGCCGCGCCCGCAGCGGCCCGGGTTCCTCCTGGCGCTGCCGGTGATCGTGGCGGCCTGGGCGCTGGGCGGGCTCTACCTCTCCCTGGGCCCGTCGCTGACGGCCACCGTGTTCGGCGTCGAGGACCACCTGGTCGGCAGCCTGCTCGTGTTAGCCCAGCAGGGCTCGGCCGCCCTGGGCGCGGTGCTCGGCCGCGACGTCGGCCGGGAGCGCGCCATGGCCGGCGGTGCGCTGCTGTTCGCCTCCGGCGTCGTGGTCACGATCGTCGCGCTGCTGACCGGGTCGCTCGCCGTCATGTTCGCCTCGGCGGTCGTCTCCGGCCTGGGCTTCGGTCTGTCGTTCCTCGGCGCGATCGCGACCGTCACCGCCGGGGTGGCGCCGGCCGAGCGGGCGGGGCTGCTGTCGGCGGTGTTCGTCGTCGGCTACCTCAGCTTCAGCGTCCCGGCGATCGTCGCGGGCACCGTCTCCTCGTCGGTCGGCCTGCAGACCGTGGCCGAGGTCTACGCCGTCGTCCTGGTCGTCCTCGCGCTGGTCGCGGTCGCCGGCGTCGCGCTGCGCCGGCGCACGGAGCGACGGGCGGCGGCGCAGGACCCGGTGCCCGAGCCCGCGCAGCCGCTCGCCGCCTGAGCCTCAGCTGCCCGGGTAGGGCGTGGCCCTGAGCGCCCGCGCCAGGTGCGCGGCGTTCTCCGCCAGCGTCCTCGTGGTCGAGGCGACGGCCTCGGGGGTCTCCTCCAGGTCGAGGTAGTCCCGGCCGCCCATGGCCTCGTCGTTCCAGTAGGTGCCGCCCTGGGCGGGGATCGTGAAGCCGATGTCGTTGAGGCCCTGCATGAGGTCGGCGGTGATCTTGTGCGCGCCGTCCTCGTTGCCGACGACGGCGGTCACGGCGACCTTGCCGGTGACGAGCGGGCGGCCGGAGTCGTCGGTCTCCGACAGCTCGCCGTCCAGCCGCTCCAGCACCCGCTGCGCGACGCTGCTCATGTGCCCGACCCAGGTCGGCGTCGAGACGACGAGGATGTCGGCGGCCATCATCCGCTCGCGGATCGCCGGCCAGGCGTCGCCCTCCCCCATGTCGACCTCGACGCCGGGCTTCACGTCGTGGTCGACGACGCGGACGACGTCGCCGGTGACCCCGTGCCCGGCGAGGGCGTCGAGCACCTGGCGAGCCATCTTCTCGCTGCTCGAGGGCTTCGGCGACGGCGACAGGGTGCAGACGAGGGCGAGGGCGGACAGGGGTGACGCGGTCTCGGTCATGACCGGCTCGTGCCCCGGTCGGTTGCGCGCTACACGTCGGCGAGCAGCGCCCTGACCTCGGCGGGCGTGGCCGCGACCGCGGCGGCGCCGGCCCGGCCGAGCTCGCCGGGCGCCGGCCCCCAGCCCGCGCCGATGCACGGCAGCCCGTGCGCCGCGGCGCCCAGCACGTCGTGCTCCCGGTCGCCCACGAGCACCGGCGCGCGGCCGCCCGGGTGGGCGGCCAGCGCCGCCGCGACCACCTGCTCCTTGTGCCGGACGGCGCCGTCGAGGGTCGCCCCGTGCACCGAGGCGAAGGCGCCCAGCAGGCCGGTGTGCTCCAGCACCCGGACGGCGAAGGGCTCCGGCTTGCTCGTGGCGACGGCGAGGACGGCCCCCTCGCCGCGCAGCGCCGCGAGCAGCTCCGGGACGCCGTCGTACACGGCGACGTCCAGCAGCGCCCCGGCGGCGTAGTGCGCGCGGTAGGCGGCGACCGCCCGCGGGACGTCGTCCGGGGCGACGCCGAGGACCAGCGCGAACCCGTCCTGCAGCGGCGGGCCGACCATGCCCCGCAGCTGCGCCTCCGTCGGCTCGGGCAGCCCCAGGGCGGCCGCCGCCACCCGCACCGAGGCCCAGATGCCCGGCGTCGAGTCGACCAGGGTGCCGTCGAGGTCGAACAGCACCAGCCGCCCGGTCAGGGCCGGTGCACCGAGTCGAGGAAGCCCTGCACCCGCTGGCGCAGCTCCGCCGACCGCTGCGCGACCACCTCGTCGGGGTCGCGGTCGGCCAGCCACGGCGGGATCTCGGTGCGGGCCCGCTGCGCACACTGCAGGTCGGCGCAGATGTAGGTGCCCACCGTGTTCCCCTTGCGGCCGGCCTCGCCGACCCGCCGCGCGGTGAACAGCGAGACGGCGTCGCCGGTCTGCGCGGTCTGGCACAGCAGGCACATGGCCGCCGTCCGGCTCGACATCCTGGTGTCCGCGGCGCGCAGGGCGACGCCGACCGGCCGGCCCTCGCGGGGGACGACGAGGTAGCCGCGCAGCGGGGCCTTCGGGTCGCGCCAGCCCAGCAGCTCGAGCTCCTCCCACGGCAGCGTCTCGAAGTCGCGGGGAAGGGTGGCGGCGTTGGCCTCGCCCTTGGAGCAGTTGACGAACGACCGGCGTACCTGCTGCTCGGTCAGGGGTTCCACGGGTGCTGCGCTCCTGTCGGTGGTGCTCGATGTGCCGCCGGTCAGTCTCCCCCCGCGCGCGAGCCCTTTTCCGCGACCCAGGCCAGCGCGTCGGCGACCGTCGCGGCCACCGGCACGCCGGCCGGCAGCGGCGGGCGGGCGACCAGCACCACCGGGATCCCCAGCTCCCGGGCGGCGGTCAGCTTGGCCGCGGTCATCGACCCGCCGCTGTCCTTGGTGACGACGACGTCGACCGCGTGCCGCCGCATCAACGCCGTCTCCTCCTCGACGGTGAAGGGCCCGCGGGCGAGGACGACGGTGGTCCGGGGCGGCAGCGGTGCCTCCGGCGGGTCGACCGAGCGCACCAGCACCGCGCCGGTCAGGCCGGCGAAGGCGGCGAGCCCCTGCCGGCCGGTGCTGAGGAACACCGACGCCGCGTCGCGGACCGCCTCGGCCGCCTCCTCGAGCGAGGCCACCCGGCGCCAGTCGTCGCCGGGGCCGGCCGACCACCCGGGCCGCTGCAGCCGCAGCAGCGGGGTGCCGGTCGCGGCGGCGGCCGCGGCGGCGTTGGCGGTCATCCCGGCGGCGAAGGGGTGGGTGGCGTCGACGACGACGTCCACGTCGGCCAGGGCCTGCGCCAGGCCCTCCACGCCGCCGAAGCCGCCGACCCGCACCCGCCCGGGCGGCAGCACCGGGTCGGCCACCCGGCCGGCCAGGGAGCTGAGCACGTCGGCGCCGGCCTCGACCAGCGCGCTGGCCAGCCGGCGGGCCTCGCCGGTGCCGCCGAGGACCAGCACCCGGAGGGTCATGCCGGCTGCCCGTGCATGCTGGTGCCGTGAGCAGGGAGGGCGGCGGGCTGCGGCACGGCTGGACGACCGGCGCCTGCGCGACCGCGGCGGCCACCGCGGCCTACACCGCGCTGCTCACCGGCGAGTTCCCCGACCCGGTGACCATCGACCTGCCGAACGACCGGCACCCCTCGTTCGCGCTGGCCCGCGAGGCGCTCGTGCCCGGCGCGGAGGCGACCGCCGGCATCGTCAAGGACGCCGGCGACGACCCCGACGTCACCCACGGCGCGCTGGTCTCCTCGCGGGTGCTGCCCGGCGCCCCGGGCACGGGGGTGGTCTTCCGCGCCGGCGAGGGCGTCGGCACGGTGACCAAGCCCGGGCTGCCGCTGGCGGTCGGCGAGCCGGCGATCAACCCGATGCCCCGCCGCTTCATCGCCGAGCACGTCGCGGCGGTCGCGGCGCGGCACGGCGGCACCGGGGACGTCGTCGTCGAGGTGTCGGTCGAGGGCGGCGAGGAGCTGGCCCGGCGCACCTGGAACCCGCGGCTGGGCATCCTCGGCGGGCTGTCGATCCTCGGCACGACCGGCGTCGTCGTCCCCTACTCGTGCTCGTCGTGGATCGACTCGATCCGCCGCGGCATCGACGTCGCCCGCGCGGCCGGGCGCACCCACGTGGCCGGCTGCACCGGGTCGACCAGCGAGCGCGTCGCGCAGCAGCTGCACGGGCTGCCCGAGGACGCGCTGCTGGACATGGGCGACTTCGCCGGAGCGGTGCTCAAGTACCTGCGCCGGCACCCGGTGCCGCGGCTGACCGTGGCCGGCGGCATCGGCAAGCTCGCCAAGCTCGCCGAGGGGCACCTCGACCTGCACTCGGCCCGCTCGCAGGTGTCGTTCGAGGCGCTCGCGGCGCTGGTCCGCGAGGCCGGGGGCGCGCCGGAGCTGGTCGAGGGCGTGCGCGGGGCGAACACGGCGCTGGACGCGCTGCAGCAGTGCCAGGCCGCGGGGCTGCCGCTCGGCGACCTGGTCGCGGCCGGCGCCCGGGAGACCGCGCTCGGCGTGCTGCGCGGCGCTCCGGTCGAGGTCGACGTCGTCGTCATCGACCGCGCCGGCACGGTCGTCGGCCGCGCCTGAGCGGAGTCGCTCGAGTGCGGAAACCGTCACTCAGCGACTCCGATGCACCGAGTAGAGGTGGCTGTCGGGGAACTGCTCGGCGGCGAGAGCGGGGCCGACGACGACGACCGCCGTCCGTCTGATCCCGGCCTCGGCCACCTGCCCGGCGATGTCGGCCAGCGTGCCGCGCAGCACCACCTCGTCGTCCCGGCTGGCGTGGGCGACGACGGCGGCCGGGCAGTCACCGCCGTAGTGCTCCGCGAGCTCGGGCGCGAGCTCGTCCAGCCGCTGCACGGCCAGGTGCAGCACCAGCGTGGCGCCGGTCGCCGCGTAGGCGGCGAGCGTCTCGCCCGGCGGCATGGGCGTGGACCGGGCCGAGGTCCGGGTGAGGACGACGGTCTGCGCGACCCCCGGCACCGTCAGCTCCCGCTTGAGCGCGGCGGCGGCCGCGGCGAACGACGGGACCCCCGGCACCACCTCGTAGGGCACCCCCGCCGCGTCGAGCCGGCGCATCTGCTCGGCCATCGCGCTGTACACCGACGGGTCGCCGGAGTGCAGCCGGGCGACGTCGAGCCCGGCCTCGTGCGCCGCCACCAGCTCGGCGGTGATGGCGTCGAGGTCCAGGTCGGCGGTGTCGACCAGCCGGGCGCCGGCCGGCGCGGTGGCCAGCAGCTCCCGCGGCACGAGGGCGCCCGCGTAGAGGCACACCGGGGCCGAGGCGATGAGCCGGGCCGCGCGCAGGGTGACCAGGTCGGCGGCCCCGGGCCCCGCCCCGATGAAGAAGACCGTCACCTGGGGGCCTTTCGCGCGCGAAGTGCTCCAGGCAGGGCCGCGCTCACCGGGTGACCGACCAGATGGTCACCGGCATCGCCGCGCGCCAGCCGGTGAAGGAGCCGACCGGCTCGGCGCGCTGCACCGCGACCCGCACCAGCTCGCCCCCGACGCGCGAGTGCCAGGACGCCAGCACCGCCTCGCTCTCCACCGTGACCGCGTTGGCCACCAGCCGGCCGCCGGGCGGCAGCGCGTCCCAGCAGGTCTCGAGCACCAGCGGCGTGGTCAGCCCGCCGCCGATGAAGACGGCGTCAGGGGACCCCAGCCGGGCGAGCACCTCGGGCGCCGAGCCGCGGACCACCCGCAGGTAGGGCACGCCGAGGCGGGCGGCGTTGCGGGCGATCCGCGCCGCCCGCTCCTCGTCGGCCTCGACGGCGACCGCGCGGCAGGTCGGGTGCGCGCGCATCCACTCGATGCCGATGGAGCCGGAGCCCGCGCCGACGTCCCACAGCAGCTGGCCCGGGACGGCGGCCAGCCGCGACAGCGTGATCGCCCGGACCTCGGACTTGGTGAGCTGCCCGTCGGACTCGTACGCGCCGTCGGGCAGGCCCGGGGTGGTGGGCAGCGGCATCGTCCCGCGCTCGGCCCGGCACTCCACCGCGGTGACCACCAGCGCCGGCGCCGGCTGCGACCAGGTGGCCGCCGTCCCGGAGCGCACCGATTCGTCCGGGCCGCCCAGCCCGGCCAGCACGGTGACCGTGCTCAGCCCGTACCCGCGGTCGGACAGGAGCCGCGCCACGTGCGCCGGCGTCTCGCCGTCGGAGCCGAGCACGAGCAGCCGGGCGCCGGGCTGCACGTGCGGGTGCAGCAGCTCGATCGGCCGCCCGACGAGGCTGACCACGCAGGTGTCCTCGACCGCCCAACCCATCCGGGCGCACGCCAGCGACACCGACGACGGCGCCGGCAGTACCCGCACCCGCGCCGCGCCCAGCAGCCGGGTGAGCGTGGTGCCGATCCCCGACAGCATCGGGTCGCCGCTGGCCAGGACGACGACGGCCCGGCCGGCGTGCTGCTCGACCAGTCCGGGCAGCGCCTCGGTCAGCGGCGAGGGCCACGGCACGCGCTCGGCCGGCACGGAGTCGGGCACCAGCGCCAGCTGCCGCGCGCTGCCCATCAGCACCTCGGCCCGCTCGACCTCGGCCCGGGAGGTGGGCGCGAGCCCGTCCCAGCCGTCGGCGCCGATGCCGACGACGACGACCGGCGTCTCGCCGACCTGCGTGTCCGTCACGACCCGGTCCCCTCGCGCGACTCGGCCAGCAGCTTCTCGCGCAGCTCCTGCGGCAGCCGGTCGACGTACACGGTGCCGTCGAGGTGGTCGACCTCGTGCTGCAGGCAGCGGGCGGCCATCCCGGTCGCCTCGATGGTCACCGGGACGCCGGCGGCGTCCACCCCGTCGACCCGCGCCCGGAACGCCCGGGGCAGCTCGGCGTAGGGGCCCGGGACCGACAGGCAGCCCTCCTCGGTGACCTCGTCGGCCGGCTCGTCGCCGACCGGCTCGACGATCGTCAGCACCGGGTTCACCACGTAACCGACGACGTCGTTGCCCTCGGCGTCGGGGCAGTCGATGACGAAGACCCGGGCGTCGACGCCGATTTGGTTGGCCGCCAGGCCGACGCCGTCGGCGGCCTCCATGCTGGCGAACATGTCGAGCACCAGGCGGCGCAGGTCGCGGCCGAACTCGGTCACCGGCGCGCACGGCCGGTGCAGCACCGGGTTGCTGCCGTAGGTGACGATCGGCCGGGCGACGCCGTCGTAACGGCCGGGCAGGCGCATGCGGCGATCCTAGGGACGGCGGTTGGCACGATGGTCGCCGTGCCGAGCAGCCGACTCCCCCACCGGGACCTGGCGACGGCGGCCGGCCTGGCGCTGGGCGCGGTCGCCGACGTGCTGCTGGCCGACCCCCGGCGCGGGCACCCGGTGGCCGGGTTCGGCACCGTCGCGGCGGCGCTGGAGCGGCGTGCGTGGCAGGACTCCCGCGCGGCCGGCGCCGCGTACGCGGCGGTCCTCGTCGGCGGGGCGGGCGCGCTCGGCGCCGGCCTGGACCGGCTCACCCGCGGCCGCCCGGCCGCCCGCACGCTCACCACGGCGGCGGTCACCTGGGCGGTGCTCGGCGGGACGTCGCTGGGCCACGCCGCCCGGGACATGTACGTCGCGCTGGGCAGCGGGGACCTCGCGGCCGCCCGCGAGCGGCTGCCGGCGCTGGCCGGCCGCGACCCCTCGGCCCTGGACGCCGGCGAGCTCGCCCGGGCGACCGTCGAGTCGGTCGCCGAGAACACCTCCGACGCGGCGGTGGCGCCGCTGTTCTGGGGCGCGGTCGCAGGGCTGCCGGGGCTGACCGCCTACCGGGCGGTGAACACCCTGGACGCGATGGTCGGCCACCGGTCGCCCCGGTACGCGCGCTTCGGGTGGGCGTCGGCGCGCGCCGACGACGTCGCCAACTGGGTGCCTGCGCGGCTGACCGCCGCGCTGACGGTGGTCGCCGCCCCCGGGACGGGCGGGTCGGCGGCCGGCGCGCTGCGAGCGTGGCTGCGCGACGGCGCGGCCCACCCCAGCCCGAACTCCGGGCGCTGCGAGGCCGCTCTGGCCGGGGCGCTGGGGCTGCGGCTGGGCGGCCGGAACGTCTACGGCAGCCGGGTCGAGGACCGGCCGCACCTGGGGGGCGGCCGGGCACCGCTGCCGGCCGACGTCCCGCGCGCGGTGCGGTTGTCGCGGGCGGTGTGGACGGCCGCCGCCGGGCTCGCGGTGCTGGCACGGCTCCGGCGGTGAGCCGCCGAACCCGCCGAACCCGGTCCGCGCCCGCCTCCCTCGCCTACCCGTCGAGCGAGGACGGTTCGGGAGTGCGGCTGGTCCGTTGAGCTGGTTTCTCGAGCGGCGGTGCCCTCTCGCCTTGAGCGGCCCACTCAGGGCCAGGCGGGCCGACGTCAATGCTTCAGCCACGGCGGAGTCCAGGTCGCCGACGTGGACGTCAGGTGCCAATGCCTCCGACACAGAGGGCAGAGATACGCGCCTGTTGGTGCCTTCCGGCCGCGCTCAAGACTTCGTCTCTGGATCGCCTCAAGTGCCCAGAGGGCAGCACCACGCGACGAGTAGCGCTTCTTTTGGCATTCCGACATCGCGGTGGATCTCTCGATCCGGGGTGCTCGACCGGCTCACATCCGGCCCGGCACCGCGGCGCCAGCCTGACAGCGGGCGGCCATGTCACTCCCAACGGAGCGCTCGAGCGGAGCCTAGACCGGCGGGCCGCAGCGGCGTCCCCGAGGCCCGTCTCAGAGGCACGTCGTCCTCCAACCTGAGAGGCATGCGTGAGGGCACGTCAAGAGGCTCCGGACATCTGTGGACAGGCCGCTGACCTCGGGGTTCATCCTGCGTCGCCGCCCTCGAGCCGCTAGGATCGAACACACATTCGAAGCGGTCAGGAGGGGTCGTGGGCGAGCTGCGGTCGGCACTGGACACCCTGGCCGGCCTCGACCTGGACGACCTGCCCGACGGGGCGCTGCTCGACCACGCCCGGGAGCTGTCGGCGGCAGCCCACCGGCTGGAGGCCGAGCTGATCCGGGTGGTGCGCCGGGTGGACGTGCGCGGCGCGGTCGAGCACGACGGGGCCAAAAGCACCCAGTCGTGGCTGCGCGGCGTGCTGCGGCTGTCCGGGTCGCGGGCCTCGCGGCTGGTCGGCCACGGGCGGGTGCTGGACCTGCTGCCGGAGGTGGCCGCGGCGTTCGCCGCCGGGGAGCTCGGCGGCGACCAGGTGGAGGTGATCGCCCAGATCGCCAAGCCGGTCAATCTCGACGCGGCTGAGCGGCAGGGCATCGACCTGGCCGCGGTCGAGGCCGCGCTGATGGTGGTGGCCACCCACGGCACGCACGCCGACCTGCAGTCCGCGGTCGGGAACTACCTGGCCAAACTCGATCCCGACGGACCCGAACCCGACCCGACGGTGGAGCGGTCGGTGTGGCTGGTGCCCCAGCCCGACGGCGGCTGGACCCTCGGCGGCACCCTCGACCCGGTGGGCGGGCAGAAGCTCGCCACCGCCCTGGAATCGATCCAGGCCGCGTCCCGCTGCGCCGGGGACACCCGTACCCGCGCCCAGCGCACCGGCGACGCCCTCGTCCAGCTCGCCGACAACGCCCTGGCCTCGGGTGAGCTGCCGGTGCTGCGCACCGTCAAGCCCCACGTCATCGTCACCCTGCCGCTGAGCGACCTGCTCGACCCCGGCACCGGGCCGGCCGCCGCCGGCACCGGCCTGGGCGCCACGATCTCCGCCGCCGCCGCCCGCTGGCTCGCCTGCGACGCCGGCGTCACCCGCATCGTGCTCGACCCCGACGGCCTGCCCCTGGACGTCGGCCGCACCCAACGCACCGTCCCCGCCCACATCCGCAGAGCCGTGGAACTGCGTGACCAGCACTGCGTGTTCGCCGGCTGCGAAGCACCGGCCTGGTACTGCGACGTCCACCACCGGCTGCACTGGGCCCTGGGTGGGCAGACCTCCCTGGACAACTCCGCCCTGCTGTGCGAACGCCACCACACCAAGGTCCACCACGGCTTCCGCGTCGAACACGACGACACCGCACCACCCGGCCAACGCTGGCGCACCTACCGCCCCGACGGCACCCAGATCCTCATCCACCCACCACTGCGGACCTGACCTGCACAGGCCTGCCCACCCCGCGACCGGCCCGGCCGCGGGGTGGGAGGCCTGCCCGCGCCGAGCGCACGGGTCACACGTTGGTGTCGCGGTCCTCGGGCTTCTTCGAGGTCTCGATCTCGGTCTCGGTGACGGGGACGCCGGCCTCCTCGTCCATCCCGCCGCGCTCGACCTGGTCCTGACCGTTCCCGGGCTCGCTCAAGGGGTGCTCCTCTGCCTCGTCGGACGTACCGGGGCCCCCTACCCCCGCGCGGTGGCCGAACCACCTGCGCGGACGACCGGTCAGAGCGCGGGCACCGACGGCGTCAGCTGCCAGGCGGCCGGCACCTCGGCGGACGCGCCGCCGTGCACGGGCGCGAGGTCGAGCACCAGCCGGGTGGGCTGGAAGGCCTCGGCGTAGCCGATGCGAGCCTGGGCGCCCCAGTGCCGGGCCGAGGCCACGACCGCGTCGGGCTCGACCATCGCCGACATCTCCACCTGGGTGGCGTGCGCGCCCAGCGCGGCCACCTTGCCGGAGAGGTGGGCGGTCACGTCGACGTAGACGGTCGGCGTGAACGACAGCGTCGAGGGGCTCTGGTAGTGCAGCACCCGGGGCAGCCGCCGGGCGGCGCCGAGGGTGGCCGCGGCGACGGCGCGGTGGTCCTGGTGGCTGTCGTCGGGGGCGTGCACGTAGACCAGGTCGGCGCGGGTCGCCCGCAGCACCCGCTCGATGAGGCGGACGGTCGCCGAGTCCGGCACGACCTCGCAGTCGCGCAGGCCGCCCCAGACCAGCCGGGCGCCGATCATCCCCGCCGCCCGCTCCTGCTCCGCGCGGCGGCCGGCACCCCGGGCGCCGTCGCCGGGGCCGTTCTCGCCGCCGGTCACCACCAGCATCGTCACCGCGTCGCCGGCCGCGACGTGCGCCAGCAGCGCACCGCCACAACCGAGCTCGATGTCGTCGGGGTGCGCGCCGATGGCGAGGACGCTCAGCCCCGCACTCCCCGTACCCGCGCCGTCCATGGCCAGGTGTCCTCCAGTTCCTGCCGGCGGGGTGCTCCCGCCCGTCAGGGGTGCATCGGCAGCCGGATGGATTGCCTGCAACGCAACCGCCCGGCCCTCCCCCCGAGGGGTGAGGGCCGGGCGGCGGGGCGGGCGCTGAGGGTCGTCAGCCGGCGAGGCGCGGGCTGGGGACGATGCGGTGCGCGGCGGGCACGTCGCCGGCTCGCCGCCGGGGCTGCGGTCGCATGTCGAGGACCATCCGGGTCGGCGCGAACGCCTCCGCGTAGCCGATGCGGGCCTGGGCGCCCCAGTGCCGGGCCGAGGCCACGACGGCATCGGGCTCGACCATCGGCGAGTGCTCGACCTGCGAGGCGTGCGCGCCGAGCGCGGCGAGCTTGCCCGTGAGGTGCGCGGTCACGTCGACGTAGACGGTCGGCGTGAACGACAGCGTCGAGGGGCTCTGGTAGTGCAGCACCCGCGACAGCCGCCGGGCCGCCCCCTGGGTCGCCGAGGCGACGGCGCGGTGGTCCTGGTGGCTGTCGTCGGGTGCGTGCACGTAGACGACGTCGGCGGCGGGGGGGGGGGGGGGGGGCGGGGGGCCGCCGCCCCCCCCCCGCCGCCCCCCGCCCGGCGGGGCCCGGGGCCGTCCACCCCCCGCCCCCCGC
>NZ_JBJGZX010000003.1:0-229950 GCF_054050735.1 Blastococcus sp. SYSU D00813 | reverse complement strand
ACCGCGCACAGGTGGACGGTGCCGACCGGCTTCTCCGGCGTCCCCCCGCCCGGCCCGGCGATGCCGGTGATCCCCACACCGACGTCGGCCCCGAAGCGGGCGCGGGCGCCGTCGGCCAGCGCCCGCGCCACCTGCGGGCTGACCGCGCCGTGCTCGGCGAGCACCGCCGCCGGGACGTCGACCATCGCCTCCTTCGCCGAGTTGGCGTAGGAGCACACCCCGCCGAGCACCCACGCGGAGGAGCCGGCGCGCTCGGTCAGCCGGCCCACGAGCAGCCCGCCGGTGCACGACTCGGCGGTGGCGATCGTGCGGCCCTGCGCCTCCAGCGCCCCGGCGACCAGGTCGTCGACGGTCGGGCCGGTCGAGAACAGCGTGTCCCCGTACTCGTCGGCCAGCAGCGCCGACAGCCGGTCGTAGGCCGGCTGGGCCTCGGGGCCGAAGCGGGTGACGATCTCCAGCTCGCCGTCGCGCAGGCAGGTCGTGACCTCCAGGCCGGCCAGCTCGGCGTCGTGGTCGCGCAGCGTGGCGGCCAGCTGCGCCTCCAGCGTGCCCCACAGCCGGACGGTCTCCTGGCGCAGCTCGCCGCCCGCGGCCAGCACCCGGGCGACCGGCTCGGCGGCCAGCGCCGCCGGCCACATGCCCTGCAGCTCCGGCGGCGGGCCGGGGAGGACGACGACCGGCGGCCCGGCCCGGCCCTCCCTCGGCGGGACGACGAGCCCCGGGGCGGTCCCGACCGGCTCGAGCACGATCGCCCCGGCGGGCACCCGGGCCTGCTTGGCCACGCCGGCCGCCTGCGCCTCCGGGTCGACCCGCCACCCCCGCCGGGCGGTCAGCCGGGCGACGACCGCCCCGATCCGCTCCTGCAGCGCCGGGTCGACCGCGGAGGGGCGACCGTGCCAGTCGCCGACCACCTGGGCGGTGAGGTCGTCGGCGGTCGGGCCGAGCCCGCCGGAGGTGATGAGCAGGTCGGTGCCGGCACCGGCGAGGAAGGCCAGCGCCGCCCGCAGGTCCTCCGGCCGGTCGCCGACGACCACGACCGCGGCGACGTCCAGTCCCCGCTGCCGCAGCTGCTCGGCCAGCCAGGGCCCGTTCCGGTCGGCCACCCGCCCGGTGAGCACCTCGGTCCCGGTGACGACGATGCCCGCGCGCGTGCCCACGCACCGACCCTAGAAGGAGCCGGAGGCGGGCGCAGAGGGGTCAGCCCCGGCCGTTGCCGTTGCCGTTCCCCCGGTTGCCGCCCCCGTTGCCGCTGCCGCCGTTGCCGTTGCCGTTGCCGTTCCCCGGGTTGCCGTTGCCGTTCCCGGGGTCGCCGCTGCCCGCGCCCTCGTGGCCGCTCCCCGAGCCGCCGTCCCCGCTCGCGGCCGCACCGCCCCCGGTCCCCGACGGCGCGCTCACCGGCTCCGGTGCCGCCGGCGCCGGCGCGCTCTGCGGCGACGGGACGGACGGCGCCACGGCCAGCGACCCGGCGCCGGTCGACGCGCCGGGCTCCGGAGGCGCCGGCGCCGGGACGGGCGGCGCCGTGGCGACGGTCAGGGTGACCACCGTGCCGGGGGCGAGCCGGCCGGAGGGGCTGACGCCGGTCACCAGCCCCGGCGGCGTCAGCGCCGTCGGCTGCTCGACCCGCGCCACCTGCAGCCCCCGCCGCACCAGCTCGGCCTCCACCTCGTCGGCGGGGCGGCCCAGGAGGTCCCCGGCGAGCACCTCGACCGCCGGAGCCGGTGGCGCCTCGTCGTCGGCCGCGGCGGCCGGCGGGACGACGGCCGGGCCCGCCGCCAGCTGCAGGGCACCGACGCCCAGGCCGGCGCCGACGAGCAGGGTGGCGACCGGGACCAGCAGCCGGCGCCCGCGCCGGCGGGGGGCGACGGGGACGTCGAACGCCCGCGTGCGCGGGGTGGGCACCGGGTCCAGCCGGCGGCCGGCGCGCACGTCGGCGACGGCGGCCCGCACCTCGTCCCCGCCCTGGAGGCGGTCGTCGGGGTCCTTCGCCAGCAGCCGGTCCACGAGCCGGCGCACGTTCTCCGGCACGTCGTCGGGCAGCGGCGCGGGCACCTCCCGGATCTGCCGGAGCGCGATCTGCACCGGGTTGTCACCGTCGAACGCGCGCCGCCCGGCCAGGCACTCGTAGGCGATCATGCCGAGCGCGTAGACGTCGCTGGCCGGCGTGGCCTGGCGCCCCTCCGCCTGCTCCGGGGACAGGTAGCAGGCCGTGCCGACGACCTGCCCGGTGCGGGTCAGCGGCGCGCTGGTGGTGGACCACGCGATGCCGAAGTCGGTGATGCGGACGACGCCGTCGGCGCCGAGCAGGACGTTGCCGGGCTTGACGTCCCGGTGCACCACGCCCGCCGCGTGCGCCGCGGCCAGCGCCGCCGCGGTCTGGTCGACGACGTCGAGCACCAGCTCCAGCGGGGGGCGGGGCTCGCGCGCCAGCCGGTCGGCGAGCGACTCGCCCTCGACGAGCTCCATCACCAGGTAGGCGCACACCTCCCCGTCGGGTCCGGTCGCCTCGCCGTAGTCGTGCAGGGCGGCGATGTTGCGGTGCCGCAACCGCGCCGACACCTGCGCCTCGGCCCGGAAGCGCGCCAGGGAGACCGCGTCGTCGGTGTACTCCCCGCGCAGCACCTTCACCGCCACGGGGCGGCCGAGCCGCCGGTCGCGGGCGCGCCACACCCGGCCCATGCCGCCGGAGGCCAGCAGCTCCACGAGTTCGTAGCGGTCCCCGAGGACGCGACGGACCGGTCCACCCACTCGCCCTACCCCCCGGCTCCCGTCCCCGTGCCCGTCGGGGGTTCCACACGCAGCCGTCCCGGAAACCCCCGGGGCGCGACGCCACCCGATGGGGTGCAACCGGCCGGCGGCCGGGGGTCGGCCGGGTGGGCTCAGGCGGGCGGGGTGGCCGTGGTGGTGGCCGGCGGACCGGACGTGGTCGTGCCCGTGCCGGTCGGCTCGCCGGTCGGCCCCGAGGTGACGTCGGTCGGCGTGCCGGTGGCCGGCTTGCTCGTCGTCGGGGTCGTCGTTCCCGGCGTGGTCGTGGTCGGCGAGCCGGGCGCCGTCGGCGTGGAGGTCGGGGTGGGCGAGGCACCGGAGCTGGGCAGCGGGCCCGGCAGGGTGTCGCCGGTGGGCTCCGCGTCGTCCCCGCCGACCACGGCCACCCCGCCGCCCGGGCTCCGCGAGGTGGAGGGACGGGCGTCGTCGCCGGGCACGACGGCGTACCAGACGTCCACCCGGTCGCCGGCCTCGAGCGCCCGGCCGGTGGGGTCCAACCGCGTGACGGCGTCGGGCTCCCCCTCGTCGGTGACCTCGGGGTGGCGGTACACGGTCAGGCCGAGCGCGGAGAGCTGGGCGGCGACGTCGTCGATCGGCCGGCCCACGTAGTCGCCGGCGGCGAGGCGCACCGTGCCGGCCTCCTGCGTCTGCGCGGCGGCCACCGGCGAGGACGGCGTGGCACCGGACACCGCGAGGAACACCCCGGCCGCGGCCGCGGCGCCCAGCAGCAGCGCGACGATCGGCACGAGCAGCGCGTTGGCCCGCCGGCGGACGGGGACCGGCGGCGACCGGTGCGCGCCGGCGGCGACGGTGGCCGGGCCGGCGTCGGCGTCGGCGGCCGAGCCGGGCGGGGTCCCCAGCGGCGCCGCGCGCCCGCCGGTCTCCGCGAGCTCGGGCAGCCGCCCGGCCCGGGCCTCGGCCACGGCGGCGGCGAAGGCCGCGCCGTCGGCCATCCGCGCCGCCGGGTCCTTGGCCAGCGCCCGGGTGATGATCGTGCGGACCCCCGTCGGCAGGCCGTCGGGCAGCGGCTCGGGGTCCTCGCGCAGCTGCTTGAGCGCGATCGTGACGGCGTTGTCGCCGTCGAAGGCCGGGTGGCCGGCCAGGCACTCGTAGCCGACCAGGCCGAGGGCGTACACGTCGCTGGCCGGGGTGGCCAGCCGCCCCTCGGCCTGCTCCGGGGAGAGGTACTGCGGGGTGCCGATGACCTGGCCGGTGCGGGTCAGGGGCACGCTGCCGGCCGACCAGGCGATGCCGAAGTCGGTGATCTTCACCTGGCCGTCGGGGCAGACGAGGATGTTGCCCGGCTTGACGTCGCGGTGGACCAGCCCGACCCGGTGCGCCTCGGCCAGGGCCGAGGCGGTCTGCTGCAGCACCGACAGGGTGGTCGGGGCGTCGAGCCGGCCCTCGCGGCGCAGCACCGCTGACAGGGGCTCGCCCTCGACGAGCTCCATCACGAGGTAGGCCAGCGTCTCGCCGTGCTCCGACCGGGTCTCCCCGTAGTCGAAGACGCTGGCGATGTTCGGGTGCGACAGCGCCGCCGCGTGCTGCGCCTCGGCGCGGAACCGGGCGACGAACGTGGGGTCGCCGGTGTACTCGCTGCGCAGGACCTTGACGGCGACCGGGCGGCCCAGCAGCACGTCGGTGCCGCGCCAGACCTGGCCCATGCCTCCGGAGGCGATCAGCCCGGTGAGCTCGTAGCGCTCACCCAGGCTCTGCCGCCCCGGCTCCACCACCGCGGTCCACCCCTCCACGCACCCCTGCCGACCCCGCACATCCTCCCAGGCGGGAGCGCCCCGTGGGGTGGGTCCCAGGCGTCACTCTGGTAACAGAGCGTCGACTCCTCTGGACGCCGTGTCAGTCCCGGGGCGTCAGCCCGCGGGGAGCACCCCGGCCCCACCAGGGCGGCGTCGTCGCGGCCCTCGGGCGGGCAGGCGAACACCGCCCAGGACGCGTGCCCCGGCCGCACGAGGTCGCGGACGGCGTGCACGGCGACCTGCGGGCAGCTCGGCCGGCGGGGCGGGCCGCCGGCCGGCCGGCCCGGCGCGGTCCACGCCGTCGGGGGTGGTGGACAGGGTGGGGCCGGAGCGACGGTCAGCGTGAGCCGACGTTGCGGAGACGTTGCAGCGGCGCGCCCTCGTCTCCCCCGGCGCTTGCCGGGCCGGAGCCGGCACTGTGACGGTGGGCACGTCCCTGCCCCCTCGACGACGAGGAGACCGACGTGCCCGACGCCCCCGACATGACCGAGGTCCTGGCCGACGCCCCCACCAACTGGGGCAAGTGGGGTGAGGACGACGAGGTCGGCGCGCTCAACTACCTGACCGCGGACGAGGTCATGCGCGGCATCCGGCACGTCCGCCAGGGCAAGGTGTTCACCCTCCAGCGGCTGATCGGCGACCCCAAGGGCGACCCGGTGTGGCCCGGGCGCACCCCGGCCGAGCGCACGCAGATCCTCGACGAGTCCAGCTGGGACTCCCCCGACGCCCCGCAGTTCCCCGGCGGCCTGCACTACGCCGACGACAAGATCAACGCCTTCCTCCAGGGCTCCACGCAGTACGACGCGCTGGGCCACGTCTGGTACGGCGGCCAGATCTGGAACGGCTACGACGCCCGCACCACGGTCGGCGGCATGGACAAGGCCAGCGTCGAGCCGATCGCGCGGCGCGGCGTCGTCGGCCGCGGGCTCCTCCTCGACATGGCCCGCTTCCGCGGGAAGCCGACCCTCGACAAGGGCGAGACCTTCACCCACGAGGACCTGGTGGCCTGCGCCGAGGCCCAGGGCACGCCCATCGAGAAGCGTGACGTCCTGGTGGTCCGGACCAACTTCCTGCAGCTGTTCCACGAGCAGGGCGACGCGTTCTACGAGGGCTTCAACGAGCCCGGCCTGGTCTACAGCCCCGAGCTGGTGCGCTGGTTCCAGGACATGGAGATCCCGAACCTGGCCACCGACACCATCGCCAACGAGGTCACCTTCGACCCGAACAACGGCACCGCGCTGCCGCTGCACTGCGCGCTGATGCGCAACCTGGGCGTCACCCTCACCGAGATCTGCGACCTGGAGGACCTGGCCGCCGACTGCGCCGAGGACGGCCAGTACGCCTTCCTGTGGGCCGCCGCGCCGCTGAAGATCCACCTGGCCACCGGTTCGCCGGTCAACCCGCTGGCGATCAAGTAAGCGCGGCGTGAGCGCCCACGAGGTACCGACGTGAGTGTCTACGACCAGCGCCCCTGGCTGGCCCGCTACGCCGAGGGGCAGCCGGCCGACTACGAGATCGAGTTCGGGAACGCGCTGGAGATGTACCGCGCCGGCGTGGAGCGGGACCCCGACGGCGTCGCCCTGCACTACTTCGACGGCACGGTCACCCGGCGCGAGCTCGACGAGCTCAGCGACGCCCTCGCCGCCGGGCTGCTCGCCTCGGGGTTCTCCCCGGGCGACCGCCTCGCCGTCTACCTGCAGAACGTGCCCCAGTTCGTCGTCGCGATGGTGGCGACCTGGAAGGCCGGCGGCGTCATGGTGTCGATCAACCCGATGAGCCGGACGCGCGAGCTGTCGTACCTGTTGAAGGACTCCGGGGCCACGGTGCTGCTCTCGCTGGAGGCCCTGTACGACGAGGTCGCGCGTGACGTCGTCCCCGACACCGACGTCCGGCTGGTGCTCACCACCAGCGAGCTGGACTTCCAAACCCGCGACGACGAGCGGCTGTTCTCCGCCACCCGGCGGCAGCGGCACGAGGGCACCGAGGACCTGCTCGAGTTCGCCGGCCGCCACCGGGGGCAGACCCCGCCGGCGCCCTCCCTGGGCCCGGACGACGTCGCGTTCCTGACCTACACCTCAGGGACGACCGGGGTGCCCAAGGGCGCGATGAACACCCACCGCAACGTCGTCTTCACCGCGCAGGTCTACCGGGACTGGGCGCACGCCGGGCGCGACGGGTCGATCTTCGGCATCGCCCCGCTGTTCCACATCACCGGGCTGATCGGGCACATCGCGGTGAGCATGCTCGTGCCGGCGCCGCTGGTGCTGGCCTACCGGTTCGAGCCGCAGGTGGTGCTCGACGCCCTGCTCGAGCACCGGCCGGCGTTCACGATCGGGGCGATCACGGCGCTCAACGCCCTGCTCAACGCCCCGGGGTTCACCCGGGACCACTTCGCCTCGTTCACCTCGGTCTACTCCGGCGGCGCGGCCATCTCGCCGACCGCGGAGAAGGCGTTCAAGGAGGCGACGGGCATCCAGGTGCACAACGCCTACGGCCTCACCGAGACGACGTCGCCGATGACGGTCACCCCCTTCGGCTCGCCGTCGCCGGTGGACCCGACCTCGGGTGCCCTGTCGGTGGGGACCCCGGCGCCGAACACGGTCGTGCGGATCCAGGACGACGAGCACCGGGACCTGCCGCTGGGCGAGGTCGGCGAGATCGTCGCCGAGGGGCCGCAGGTGGTGGCCGGCTACTGGGGCAAGCCGGAGGAGACCGCGGCCAACCTGCCGGGCGGGGCGCTGCGCAGCGGCGACGTCGGCTTCATGGACCCCGACGGCTGGGTGTTCATCGTCGACCGCAAGAAGGACATGATCAACGCGTCGGGCTACAAGGTGTGGCCGCGCGAGGTCGAGGACGTGCTGGCCGAGCACCCGGCCGTCCGCGAGTCCGCCGTCGTCGGCGTCCCCGACGAGAAGCGCGGGGAGACGGTCAAGGCCTACGTCAGCCTCAAGGCCGGGGCGCAGGCGACGCCGGAGGAGCTCATCGCGCACTGCCGGGAGCGGATGGCCGCCTACAAGTACCCGCGCCAGGTGGAGGTCATCGTCGAGCTGCCCAAGACGGTGACCGGCAAGATCCTCCGCCGCGAGCTCCGGGGGCGCTGACCGGGGGCGCCGGCGGGCGCGTGGCAGGGTGTCGCCCGGGTCCGCGGCGGTCGCGGGCCCGGGTCGACACGCGCGGGAGGACGACGGATGGCGAGCACGGTGTCCCGGGAGGACGCGGACGGCGTCGCGACGATCACCCTGCTGCAGCCGGGGCTGACCTCGGCGCTGCGGCGGGAGCTGCTGGCCGTCGTCACGGAGGTGGCCGCCGACGAGTCCGTCCGCGCGGTGCTGCTCACCGGCTCGGGCCGGGCGTTCTGCGTGGGGCAGGACCTCGCCGAGCACGTGGAGTCGCTGCGCGGGGACGCCGGGACGTCGCTGTCGATCGTCGAGGACGAGTACAACCCGCTGGTGCTGGCGCTCTCGGCGCTGCGGGTGCCGGTCGTGGTGGGGATCAACGGCGCGTGCGCCGGCGCCGGCATGGGCCTGGCGCTCGCCGGTGACCTGCGCATCGCGGCGGCCGGCGCCAAGTTCACCACCGCCTTCACCGGGATCGGCCTGTCCAGCGACTCGGCGCTGGCCTCCCGGCTGGTGCACTGCGTCGGCGGCTCGCGGGCGGCCCAGCTGCTGCTGCTGCCCGAGGCCTTCCCGGCCGAGACCGCCGAGCAGTGGGGGCTGGTGCACCGCGTCGTCCCCGCCGGGGAGGTCGCGGGCGAGGCCCGTGCCCTGGCCGTGCGGCTGGCCTCCGGGCCCACCGCCGCCTACCGCGCGGTGAAGACCGTGCTGGCCACCGCGGCGACCGACTCGCTGGAGGAGACGCTGGCCCTCGAGGCACAGCTGCAGACGCCGCTGGGCACGACCGCCGACCACCGCGAGGCGGTGGAGGCGTTCCTGGCCAAGCGCCCGCCGGTGTTCACCGGCCGCTGAGCGGCGGACCCGTACCGGCCGGGCGCGGGGACGGGCCCTAGCGGGAGAGGACGACGCAGGAGACGCAGACGTCGCGGTCGGCGACGGGCCAGCTCTGCTCCACGGTGACCCGCGCGAGGGAGCCGCACAGGGTCAGCTCGCAGGCCCCGTCGACCTCGCTCGGGTCGCGGTGCACCTCGACGGCGTGCCAGAGGGCGGCGGTGGGGCCGTGCGCCCGGCTGCGGGCGGCGGCGAAGGTGCTGGTGCGGGCGACGGTGGCGGTCATGACCACAAGGTCGGTCGCCGGTGGCGCAGGGCACAGTCCGGGCGGCGGCGTCTCACCCCGGCGGGTGAGGGCACGACACCCCGGCGTGACCCTCGGTGAGGGGAGCAGGATGCGGGCATGGAGCTGACGAAGCAGGGCCACGCGTGCGTCGTCCTCGCCGAGGACGACCGGCGGCTGGTCCTGGACCCGGGGGTCTTCACCGACCCGGCGGTGCTGCGCGGGGCCAGCGCGGTGCTGATCACCCACGAGCACCCCGACCACTTCGCCCCGGACGCGCTGCGGGCGGCGATGGAGGCCGACCCGGCGCTGGAGGTGTGGACCAACGGCTCGGTCGCCGGCCGGCTGGAGGGCCTGGGGACGCGGGTGCACGTGGTGGGCGACGGGGACGCGGTCACCGTCGCGGGGTTCGACGTCACGGTGCACGGGGAGCTGCACGCGGTCATCCACCCGGAGATCCCGCAGATCGGGAACGTCGGGTTCCTGGTGGGCGGCGAGGTCTTCCACCCGGGGGACGCGTTCACGGTGCCCGGCGCGGCGGTGACGACGCTGCTGCTGCCGGTCTACGCGCCCTGGCTGAAGCTGTCGGAGGTGATCGACTACGTCCGCGCGGTGGACGCCGACCAGGCGTACGCCGTGCACGACGCGCCGCTCAACGACATCGGGCTGGGGCTGGTGGGTGGCCTGCTCGGCGAGCGGGGGCCCGGGACCCCGACGCCCTACAGCCGGCTGGCGCCGGGGGACTCGGTCGAGCTCTGAGTCCCCCGGCGGCCGGCTGGATCAGCGGACGGCGCGGTGGCTGCGCCCCGACGACATCCGCTCGGCCACGCCGACCAGCAGGAACGCGGCGACGACGGCGAAGATGAAGCCCAGCACGTTGAGCTCGAACGGGCTCGTGCTGTCGTTGATCAGGCCGCCGATGAGGCCACCGATGATGGCGCCCACGACGCCGAGCAGGACGGTGGCGAGGATGCTCATGTGCTGGCGGCCCGGGGTGAGCAGACGGGCGAGCATGCCGATGACGGCGCCCACGACGATGAGCCCGATGATCTGGACAACCACAGCGATCTCCTTCAGTCCGACCGGCTGGGCGGTCCCGGCGGTCGCCGGGTGCCCGGGGCCGGTGCACCGGTGGCGCCGTCACCCCCGATCGGGCGCCTGGTGGACCCCCCATACCCGGCGACACACCCGGTGATGCACGGAGGTCACCCGTCCGGGGGGCGCTCCTGCGCCGGTCAGGCCGCGGTGAGCCGCGCGACGTGCTCGGGGACCTTGGCGAGCTCGCCGTCGACGGTGGACTGCACCAGCCGCTGGACGCTGCTGCGCAGCACCCGGTCGACCAGCCGGTTCTTCTTCCGCGGCTCGTGACCGACGGTGATGGTGACCCGCGTGCCGCCGCCCGCGACGTCGTCGAGCTCGATCGTCGTCGTCCACGTCTCGGGCGTGAGCTCCAGGCGGGTGGTCACCGCCCGGCGGGGCCGCCACTCGACGATCTCCCCCTCCGGCGCACCCGCCCGCGGCGTCTCGCCCTCGGGCAGCTCCCCGGGGACGCAGACGAAGCGGGTGCCCTTCCCCGGCGGGCCGCTGCCGGCCACGACGTAGGAGACGTCGCAGACCGGGCAGTACGGGGCCAGCACCGCCAGCGCCCGCCACACCACGTCCCGCGACTCGGGGACCTCGCGGCTGCCGCTGGCCGTCGTCGTCGTCACGGTGACCCAGCATCCCCCAGGCCCCCGGGGAGCCCGGCCCCCGGGGAGCCGGGCGCCGGCCTCAGCGGCCGGTGACCGAGACCTCGAACTCGACCCGGCTGACGTCGGGCCGCAGCCGCGAGTAGCTGTGCACCAGCGGGTGGCCGCCGCTGTCGCGCACGGTCGTGCGGACGACGAGCAGCGGGGAGCCGGCCACGATCCGCAGCTGGTCGGCCTCCTCCGGCGTCGCCGTGCCGACGTCGACCACGATCCGGGCGTGCGCCAGGTCGGCTCCGTACTCCTGCCGCAGGAAGTCGTAGAGCGAGCCGTCGTCGAGGCGCGCCTCGGCCGCCCGGGGGAAGAGGGCCGCGGGCAGGAAGCTGTGGGCCACGTGGTTGGGGGCACCGTCGACGCTGCGCAGCCGCACCAGCTCGACGACGTCCGCGGCCACCTCGAGGTCCAGCTCGGCGGCGATCGCCACCGGCGCCGGCACGACCCGCTGGGTGAGCACCTCGGTGCCCACCTGGGCCCCCTGCTCGGCCATCAGCGAGCTCCAGCCGGCGATGCGGTGCACGAAGCTCTCGCGGTACTCGTGCCGGATCCCCGGCCGGGTCACGAAGGTGCCGCGGCCCTGCTCGCGCACGAGGTGCCCGTCGGCGACGAGGCCGTCGACGGCGCGGCGCAGGGTGATCCGGCTGACGCCGTACTCGGCGCACAGGACCGGCTCCGGGGGCAGCAGGGTGTGCTCCGGGAGCGCGGAGACACGGCGGCGCAGGTGCTCCCGGACCGACAGGTACTTCGGTCCCGCCACAGCGCTGGTCACCGCCCGACCATACGTCCGCCAGACGTCCGGACGTCATGTCGTCTGGGACGTCTCCCTCGACGGATCGTCACGACGTCAACGACTTGCCCCGATCGGCCACCGCGACCGCCCGATCACGGCCGGGACGTGGCAGGTTCTGCCCCGTGTCGCACGACCCGCGCAACCGCCGGCGCGCCGAGACGCACCGGCGCATCTACGACGTGGCCATGCGCCTGTTCCTCGAGCGCGGCTACGAGGACGTCTCCGTGGGGGAGATCGCCCGCGAGGCGGGTGTCTCGGTACCCACCTTCTACGCGCACTTCCCGAACAAGGAGCACGTGGTCCTGCCGATGCCGGACCGGCCCGCGGTGATGGCGGCGCTGGCCGCCCGCCCGGTCACCGACTCGGTCTTCGCCAGCGTGCGCGACGCGATGCTCGACTGGCTCTCCCTGCCCCAGGACCGCGACCTCCAGGAGATGCTGGACCGCTGGCGGGTCGTGGTGGCGACGCCGGGCCTGCGGCTCCGGGCGGCGGAGTACGAGCGCGCCACCGCCGAGATCGTGCTGGAGTCGCTGCCCCCCACGGCGATGACACCGGACCGGCGGCTGGCCACCGAGCTCGTGGTCATCGCGCTGTTCTCCTCCTACACCCTGGTCCTGCTGCGCTGGGCGGAGGAGGGCGGCGCCCGCTCACCGGTGGAGGTGGCCCACGAGGTGCTGACCACGCTGCGCCGCTTGGGCGGACCGGTCTAGGCCCCGGGCGCGCGCAGCTCCACCACGGTCACCTCCGGCCGGGCGCCGATCCGCATCGGCGGGCCCCAGTAGCCGGCCCCGGAGGTCACGTACAGCTGGGTGTCGCCGTGCCGCGACAGCCCCTCGACCGCCGGCTGGTCGAGCCGGATCGCGTAGTCGAAGGGCCACAGCTGGCCGCCGTGGGTGTGCCCGGACAGCTGCAGGTCCACCCCGGCGGCGCGAGCCTGCTCGACCTGCACCGGCTGGTGGGCCAGCAGCACGACCGGGACGGCGTCGTCGCGGCCGTCCAGCGCCGCGTCGAGGTCGGCCCCGTGGCCGGCCAGCCCCGAGCTCGCGGCGGTCCGGTCGTCGATGCCGGCGAGGTCGAACGTCGCCCCGCCGCGGCCGATGGCGACCCGCTCGTTGCGCAGCACGTCGACGCCGAGGGTGGGGAGGTGCCGCAGCCACGCCCTGGTGTCGACGAAGTACTCGTGGTTGCCGGTGACGAAGAAGACGCCCTGCCCGCTCACCAGGTCGGCCAGCGGAGCGGCCTCCTCGCGCAGCTCGTCGACGTCGCCGTCGACCAGGTCGCCGACGATCGCCACCACGTCGGGCCGCTGCTCGTTGACCGTCTCCACGAGGCGCTCGAAGCGCCGGCCGCCGTAGGTCGCCGACAGGTGGCCGTCGGAGAAGGTGACGATGCGCAGGCCGTCCAGAGCGGGGTCCAGGCCGCGCAGCGTGACCGGCACCCGCCGGACCACCGGGGCCGAGTTCGCCAGGTACACGCCGGTCCCGGCGGTGCCCAGCGCCACCGCGCCGGCGGTCACGGCGAGCGAGCGGGCCAGGAACAGCCGGCGGGAGGGGTCCGGCGCGCCCGGCGCATCGCGGTCCTCCCCGGGCCCGGCGCCCGGCTCGTCATCCGGCTCGGCGAGTGCCTCCCGGGCGCCCGGGGCGACGGACGCCGGGACGGCCGCCGCGGCGACGGGCGCCGGCCGTGGGCGCCGGGCCCAGCGGCGCAGGACCAGGCGCACCGGCTCCACCGCCAGCAGCGCCAGGAACAGGTAGAAGGACGTGCCGAGCCAGAGGTAGCCGGCCCAGTCCAGCGGTGCGGCGGCGTCCAGCGGCAGGGTGCGGCGCAGCAGCAGCGCGGCGACCGGCAGCGCGGCGAGGACGACGGCCAGCCAGGTCAGCCGGCGGCGCCAGCGGCCCGGCCGGGTGGTGCTGCGGACCAGGCGGAACCAGAGGTAGCCGTTCAGCAGGGCGACGGCCACCAGCACCACCGTGGCGAAGCCCAGCAGGGAGATCAGGGACAGCGGGGACGCACCTCAGCTCGTGCGGGCGGGGGACGGGGTCACTTCGCCGCGGCGCGCACGACCGGACGCAGCTCGGGCTCGCGCCGCCAGAACGCGACGGCGCAGGCGGCGGCGCGGGCCTCCTCGAGGGCGTACAGGCGTCCCCAGGTCCAGGTCGGCTCCCCGGCGGCCCCGGCGGCCCGGCCCAGCCGCAGGCACCAGTCCCGCGTGGCCACCGTGTCCTGCGCGGACCCCAGGTCCTCCTGCACGTCCTTCATGCACCGCACCAGCGCCTCGGCCGGCTCGCCGAGCACCGGGACGGCGACCTCGGCCGTGTACCGCACCCGCTTGGCGGCCTTGCGCACGTCGTGCAGCGGGGAGTCCTCGTGCGGGGTCTCCTCGTCCGCGGCGCGGGCGACCTCGATCCGCGCGGCCAGCCGCTTGCCGATGCGCCTGACCGCCGCCGCGAGCACGGCGGGGGCCGGCTCCGACGCGGCCTCGGCCAGCGGGGGCGCGGCCAGCAGCGCGTCGAGGGAGTCCAGCACCGTGAGGTAGCGGCGGTCGGAGAGCGTGCGCTGCGCCTTGCGCCGGCCTGCCTCGGCGTCCTGCACGGCCGCGGTCTGCAGCCGCGCGACCACCGGCCCGCGCACCTGCTCGACCGGCTGGGCGGCCACGAGCTCGCGCAGGTGGGCCAGCGCCACCTCGCCGTCGCGGGCGGCGGACAGCGCGGCCCCGACCCAGCGCAGCTCCTCGCGCAGCGGGTCGGTGCTGGTGCGCTCGAGGACCGGCCGGAAGGCGGCGAGGACGCTGCGCAGCCGCCGGCAGGCGACCCGCAGGTCGTGGATGCCGTCGGGGTGCCCGGTGCGCACCAGCAGGTCGGCGGCCTGCAGCGCGGCGACCTGGTCGCGCAGGGCGCCGAGGACCACCTCGGCAGCGGTCGGGACGGCGCGCTCCCCGCCGTCCCCGCCCTCGGCCTCCTCGCCCTTCCTGCCCTTCCTGCCCTTCTCGCGCTTCCTGCCCTTCTCGCCCTTCCTGCCCTTCTCGCCCTTCCTGCCCTTGCCCTCGGCCTTGCCGCCGCTCCCGTCCTCCCGCTCCGCCGGCGTGGAGCCGGCAGGGGTGGGCGACGGTGCCGGGAGCCGGCCGGCGAGCACGCGCGCGAGCTTCGACGGGGAGTCCGACGGCGTGGCGCCGGCGGCCACGAGCGCGGCCACGAGCGCCTCGAGCAGCGCGGTGTCGCCCTCGACCAGCTCGACCTCGACCTCCCGCCAGGAGGTGACCGTGGCCGCCTCGTCGGGCCCGGCCGCGTGCGCGGTGCCGGTGACGGTGTCGTCGGCGACCTCGGCGAGCACCCGCCCGTCCTCGGCCAGCACCGGCGTCACCACCCGGGTGGTGTCCAGCGTCGCCACCGCGGCCACCGGGGCGGTGCGGACGATGCCGAGCACCGGCTCCAGGACGGCCTTGGGCGGCGTCGCGCGACGGGGGCCCAGCGGGTGGTGCCGCTCCTCGCGGGCGTCCCCGGCGGGCAGCTTGAGGTGCCAGCCCGCGTCCGTGCCCCCGGTGCGCCGGCGCAGCGTGACCCGCGCCCGGGCCAGCCGCAGGTCGGCGGTGTCGAAGTAGGTGGCCGCCAGGGAGTGCTCGACCGGCTCGCCGACGGCGGCCACGCCCTCGACGGCCGTCAGGTCGGGGAGCGCGTAGTCCGGGCCCGGCTCGACCTTGCGCTCGATCTCGACGTGCCCACCCACTGCGTCGTCCTCCTCGCTGGGGCCGTGTGCTCCGGCCGCCGGTGTCCGCCGACGGTAGATCACGCAGGTGAACGCCGTGGGGTCACGATGTTCACCCGGCCCGGCCGCTGGGCACGCTGGCGGACGACACCGTCCGCGGGACGGTCCTGCGAGGGGAGCCCACCCATGCTCAGCGAGCGCGAGGTCTCGGCCGCGATCGGCAGCCCGGCCTACGGGCCCGACGGCGAGAGGATCGGCACCGTCGAGCACTTCTTCGTCGACGACCGCACCGGCGCCCCGACGTGGGCAGCGGTCACCACCGGGCTGTTCGGGACCCGGCACTCCATCGTCCCGGCGGTCGACGCCGCCTACGTCGACGGCGGCCTGCGGCTGCACGTCACCAAGGACGCCGTCCGCTCGGCGCCCCACCTGACCGGCGACCACCTCGACCCCTCCGACGAGGCCGAGCTGCGCCGCCACTACGGGCTCGACACCGCCTTGCCGGCCACCCCGCAGACGGCTCCCGAGACCGCCCCGGCCACCGACCCGGGCCGGGCCCCCGCCGTCGAGCCGCCCACCGCGGAGACGCCGGTGGTGGCGGCTCCGCCGCCGGTGCCCGCGCCGGCCCCCGCGCGGCCGGCGTCCGACGACGGCGCGATGACCCGCAGCGAGGAGCAGCTGCGCGTCACCACCGAGCGGGTCGCGACCACGCGGGCGCGCCTGGTGAAGTACGTGGTCACCGAGGAGGTCCAGATCACCGTGCCGATCCGGCGCGAGGAGATCCGGATCGAGGAGGTGCCCCTCGACGCCCCCGACCCCGGCCCCGGTGAGTCCCTGGTGACGCCCGGCGCGGGCCCGGCGGCGGGCCCGGCGGCGGACCCGGCGCACCCGACGACCTCGCCGATCCCGGTCGTCGAGGGCGGGCTGCCCGAGGAGATCGTGCTGCACGCAGAGCGGCCCGTCGTCTCCGTCGAGGTGGTGCCGGTCGAGCGGGTGCGGCTGCGCACCGAGGTGGTCACGGGCACCGAGCAGGTGACCGAGCAGGTGCAGCGCGAGCGGATCGTCGTCGACCAGAGCGGCTCCCCCGCCCGCTGACGCCTCGTCCGCCCCGTCGCAGGGGCCCGCCGCGAGCCTGCGAGCGGTGGGGGGCGAGCGGGTCCTCCCTCAGCCGCGGCGGTCGGGGAGGAACCGGAGGCGGTCGCGGGTGGCGGCCACCTCGGCGGCGTCGACGTCGGCGAGGACGACGGTCTCCACCCCGGCCGCGGTGGCCAGCAGCTCGCCCATCGGGCTGACGATGCGGCTGTCGCCGGCGTGCTCGGTGCCGTCGCCGGCCGTGCCGACCCGGTTGCAGCCGACGACGTAGGCCTGGTTCTCGATCGCCCGCGCCTGCAGCAGGGTCTGCCAGTGCAGCCGCCGGGCGGCCGGCCAGTTCGCCGTGACCAGGTAGACGTCGGTGTCGAGCGCGGCCCGCCAGAACACGTCGGCGAAACGCAGGTCGTAGCAGATGAACGGCGTGACCCGCAGCCCGCCGATCTCGACGGTGACCGGCCCGTCGCCGGCGCGGAACCGCTCGTGCTCGCCGCCGTGGGTGAAGGGGTGCAGCTTGCGGTAGCGGTGCACCGTGCCGTCCGGGTCGGCCAGCACCAGCGAGTTGAACGGCAGGTCACCGTCGGCGGCGATCTCCGGGCAGCTGCCCGCCACCCACACGCCGTGCTCGGCGGCCTGCGCACAGAGGAAGGAGGACGAGGGCCCGCCCTCGGGCTCGCCGATGCCCGGCGTCATGGAGAACCCGGTGGAGAAGGTCTCGCTCAGCAGCACCAGCTCCGCGCCGGCGGCGGCGGCGCGGGCCACCTGCGGTGCCAGCCGGGCGAAGTTGGCCTCCCGGTCCTCCCAGGCGATGTCGTGCTGGACGGCGGCGATCCTCACGCCGCCATCCTCCCCGACCCGGTCCCGGCGGGAACCGGCGGCGTCACGCGACCTCGAACCGGACGGCCCGCCGCACGACGTCGGCCTCGACCAGCCGCACCCGCACGCGGGTCCCGGGGGTCAGGGCGCCGGTGCACCGCGCGCGGATCGCCGGTTCGGGGAGGACGACGGTTCCGCGGGTGTCCTCGGCGTCGACCGCGACCGCGTCGAACACCTCGCCGACCCGGTTCCGCAGCAGCCAGGCCTCCGTCGCGTCGACGACCGCCCGTTCCACCGCACGGGTGCGCCGGTCGGAGGCGGCCATCAGGGCCGGGAGGTCCGGCAGCGCCGCCCGCACCGCCGGATCGGGCTCCCGGCCGGCCGACAGGGCGAGGCAGACCTCCGTGCCGAACCGGTCGACCAGCCGCCGCAGCGGGGCGGTGACGTGCGCGTACGGCGCACCGACGCCGCCGTGCCCGGGGTCCTCCGGCGCCGCGCCGTCCAGCGGGGTGTAGGCGGCGCCGCGCAAGAGCGCGGCGGCCTCCTCCAGGAACGCCGCGTGCCCGGGCCGGCCCGGGTCGAGGGCGGCGACCACGGCGCCGGGCGCCGCGCCCTCGGGCCAGTCGACACCCAGCGGAGCGGCCAGCCTCCGCAGCGCCGCCACGGCCTCCGGTGCCGGCCGCGGCAGCGTGCGGAGCAGGCCGACGCCGGCCCCGAGCATCAGCGAGGCGGCGCACCGGCCGGTCAGCAGCGAGATCGACGCGTTCCACCCCTCGACCGGGAGGTCGCCGCGGGCGGTCAGGGTCCAGCCGCCGCCCGGCGCGGGCACGACCTCCTGCTCCGGCGTGCCGAGCTCGACCGCCCCGCGCTCCAGCGCCCGCCGCTGCAGCAGCCGGCCCAGCTCGGGCAGGCAGGCGATCGGTCCGGGCAGCCGGCCGGCGTCGGCGTCGCGCTGGACGCCGGGGTAGGTCAGCTGGGCCCGGCTGCGGACCCGGGCCCGGCGGACGTCGACCGCGGTGACCTCGCCGTCGCCGTCGAGGCGGACGGTCCACAGGGCGGCGGCACGGTCCTCGCCGGGCAGCAGGCTCGCGGCGCCCTCCGACAGCACCGGCGGGTGCAGCGGCACGCGCCGGTCGGGGGTGTAGAGCGTCTGCCCGCGGCGGCGGGCCTCGGCGTCCAGCGCCCCGCCGGGCCGGACGGCGGCGCCGACATCGGCGATCGCGTAGCGGACGACGAACCCGTCGGGGCCGCGCTCCAGGTGGACGGCCTGGTCGAGGTCGCGGCTGCCCGGCGGGTCGACGGTGACCAGCGGCAGGTCGGTGGCGTCGAGGTCCGGCAGCGGCGGGGCCGCGGCGACCGCCTCGGCCTCGGCCAGCGCCCCGGGCGGGAAGGCCTCCGGGACGTCGTGCTCCGCGCGGATCGCCGCGAAGTCGGGGCCGCCGGCGAGCTCGGCCGGCCACCGCGGGGGACGCCAGGCCGCCGTCCCGGCCCGGTTCCACGTGGAACCCGGCTCATCCGACACGGACGTCCTCGAACCCCTCGATGCTCACGACGTCGCCGCGGCGCACCTGCCGGCCGCGCCGGTCCTCCGGCTCGCCGTTGACCCGCACGGAGCCGGTGACCAGCACGTCCTTCACCTGCGCGCCGGTCGGCACGGCGTCGACGAGCTTGAGCAGCTGGCCGAGGCGGATGGAGTCCTCGTCGGGACGCAGCGAGACGGTGCGCACGCGGCTCATCCTCCCCCGCTGATCGTGAGCTCGTCGCCCACCGCGACCGGGCCCGGCACCGCGACCAGCGCGGCGACGGCCAGGTCCCCGCCGCGCTCGCGGTGCACGGTCTTGAGCACCGAGGTGTCCCGGCCGATCCCGCCCGGCTGCGGCCGGGTCACCATCACGCAGCGGGGCACCGGCTGGACGACGTCGAGCTCCGCCCCGCCCAGCCGCACGCGGCGGCCGACCAGCTCGTCCTCCCCCGCCCCGTCGAGGACGACGTTGGCCCGGAACCGCCGCCGGTCCCAGCTGCCCAGCGTCCCGGTCGACACCAGCGAGACGCGGGTGCGGTTGCTGTCGTGGAACGCGCCCCGGGCGCCGTCGAAGGCGTCCCAGTCGTACTCACCGCCGTCGTCGCGGACGCCGAAGGGGTTCTCGTACCGCCGCTCCCCGGTCACCTCACCGGCCGCGCGCAGCGTCACCGGCCGGCCGAGCCAGGCGGACAGGACGGCGTCGTCGCTGGTCCCGGTGCCGTCGGGCAGCACCACCTCGACCCCGCCGCCGGCGGTCAGGCGTCCGGTGGCGAACAGCAGGTCGGGCACCCGCCGGGCGGTGAGGCCCATGCCCGTCGAGGCGTCGAACAGCGCCCACCGCCGGTCGCCGGCCAGCCCCTCGGGACCCACCTCGGTGGCGGCGACCCGCTGGCCCTGCAGGGACTTGACCGGGAAGCGCCACAGCTCCGCCACCCGCATCAGGCGGCCGGTTCCCAGGTGAGCGTCCACGTGCCCGACCAGGTGGCGGCCGGCTCGAGGACGACGAGGTCGACCCCGTCGGCGAGCGCGTTGGGCGGGCAGGTCATCGGCTCGACCGCGACGCTGCGCCGGCGCTGGCCCGGGGGCAGCGTGTCACCGGTGTAGACCTGCAGCCACGGCCAGGACCCGTCCACGGCGAGCTCGACCGACCCGGCCGTGCCGCGGAGCCGGACCCGCGCCCAGCCGTCGTCGTCCCGGGTCAGGTCGGTGAGCGGGGTGTCGATCGACCGGTCGCCGATCCGGCCGACGGCGCCGTCGAACCCGGTCCGCTCGCCGGTGGGCAGGCCGCCGTCGACCACCAGCGCCGTCCGTGCGGGCACCGTGAGCTCGGCGTCGGCCACGGCGCCGTCGTCCGCCCCGCCGACCGCCAGGTAGGGGTGCATGCCGACGCCGAACGGCGCCGGCTCGGCCGAGGCGTTGCGGACCCGCACGGTCACCGCGAGCCGCTGCGTGGAGAGCGCGTAGTCGACGGCCACGAGCAGCCGGAACGGGTAGCCGGGGCGCGGCTCGACCGTGGTGCCGACGGTGAGCGCGTCGGAGAACCGGCTCAGCACGCCGAAGGGCTGCCAGGAGAGCAGCCCGTGCGCGGCGTTGGGCTTCTCCGGGGAGGCGACGTCGAGCTGCAGCTCGCGGCCGGCCCAGCTCCAGCGGCCGGCGCGCAGCCGGTTGGGCCAGGGCAGCAGCAGCCCGCCGCGCCGCCCGGCGGGCACGGTGCCGGTCGGGTAGCCGTCGACGACGTCCCAGCCGCCGGCCGTGAGCGCCCGGATGCCCCCGCCGCGCAGGTCCACGGCCAGCCGCACGTCCCCGCTGACCAGCTCGACGTCCACCGGCGCGATCGGGGGCCAGGAGGTCTGCGGCGGCACGCTCATGGGGGCAGCCTGCCCGACGAGCGCCGTCAGCTCAGCTCGTAGTCCGGGGTGAGGACCGCACCCGCCTCCTCGTGGGTCAGCTCGACGGTGCCCCGCAGCCCGGTCAGCCCTCCGGTGCCCGTGCCGGGCAGGACGACGCCCGTGGCCCGCGAGTCCGCGCCGTCGACCACGCCGGAGTGCTGGAGGACGACGGTGCCGCTGCGTCCCTCCAGCGTGCCGGTGACGAGCTCGACGGCCACGTAGCCGGCCGGGTCGGGACCGACGGTCGTGGAGGTCATCGCCACCACGCTGGTGCCGGTGAGCGCGCCGGTGAACGTCTTGCGCAGCGTCACCCGCCCGAAGGCGACGGCGCGGGGCTCGCCGAGCTCCAGCGGCTCGGGTTCCCAGCCGGTGACCTCGAACGGGATGCGGACGACGGTGCCCACGCGGGACCTCCAGGCGCTCGGACGACGGTGACGACGGGGCCGCAGCCTCTCGCACCCCACCGACGGGATCAGGCGGGGTCGAGCACCCGCTCGTAGTAGAGCGAGCAGCCGGCGTCGGGCTCGTCCACGTAGACCCCGAACGCGGCGATCGGGCGGTAGCCCGCGCTCTCGTAGAGGCCGATCGCCTCGGGCTGGCGCGGGCCGGTCTCCAGCCGCAGCGTCGTCCAGCCCCGCTCGCGCGCGGCCGCCTCGAGCGCGGTCAGCAGCTGCCGGGACACCCCGCGGCCGCGCGCCCCGGGGACGACGTACATCCGCTTCAGCTCGGCGGCCCCCGGCTCGAGCGGGCGCAGGGCGCCGCAGCCGACCGGCGCGCCGTCGGCGTCGCGGGCCACCAGCACCACGGCGACGTCGGCCGCCGACGGCGGGGTCCCGGGCTCGGTGTCGCCGTCGTACCGGGCGCGCAGCTCCACCTGCTGGGCGGCGGTGAGGCGCCGGACCTCGGGGTCGTCCCAGGCGGCGGGTGCGATGGTGCAGGTCGCGGCGGTCACCCCCGCATCCTCACAGCGTGATGCCGTGCAGCAGGAGGGCGGCCAGCTCGCGGTAGGCGGCGGCGTCGCTCAACCCGGTGGCCCGGCCGGTGTCGCCGCGGCCGATGCGGAACATCAGCGTGGTGACGGTGTCGGCGACCAGCGCCGGGTGCACCCGGCGGAAGCGTCCGGCCGCCACACCCTCGTCGACCAGCTCGCGGACCCGGTCGGCCGCCAGCGCGGTGTGCCGCTCGTAGACGGCCCGGGCCGGCGGGAACGCCTCGAGGTCGCGCCGGAAGGCCGGCCCGGCCGGGGCCAGCGCGCTCGCCACGGCGCCCAGGTAGGCGGTGACCCGCAGCACCGGGTCGTCCTCGTCGACCGCCCGCGCCTCGACCTCGGCGGCGGCCTTGCGGAAGAAGTGCCGCACCACCCGGGCGGCCAGCTGCTCCTTGCTCTCCGCCAGCGCGTACAGCGTGCTCTTGGAGCAGCGCAGCCGGACGGCGAGGTCGTCCAGCGTGAGGCCGGCGAACCCCTCGGCGAGGAACAGCTCCTCGAGCTGGTCGAGCAGCTGGGCCTGCCGGGCGGTCAGGACGCGCTCGCCCCCCGTCCACGTCTCGGCGCTCATCCCACCTCCCCGGTCCGGCCGGACAGCATGCTCCTGGACTGACGACAGTACGGAGGTACTGTCGCCAGTACCGCCCCACCCGAGCACCGGAGGCCCCGTGCCCGTCGACCGCGAGCTGCCCACCCCCGAGGCCGCCGACCTGATCGCCCTCACCCGGGAGATCGCCGACGGCGAGCTGGCGCCGCGGGCGGCGGAGTACGAGCGGGAGGAGCGCTTCCCCCGCGAGGTCTTCTCGCTCCTGGGCGAGGCGGGCCTGCTCGGGCTGCCCTTCGGCGAGGACGTCGGCGGCGGCGGGCAGCCGTACGAGGTGTACCTGCAGGTCGTCGAGGAGCTGGCCGCCCGCTGGGCCAGCGTCGCGCTCGGCGTCAGCGTGCACACGCTGGCCTGCTTCCCGGTCGACCGGTTCGGCACGCAGGCCCAGCGCCGCGACTGGCTGCCGGAGATGGTCGGCGGCCGGCTGCTCGGGGCCTACTGCCTGTCCGAGGCCCACGCCGGCTCCGACCCCGCCGCGATGCGGGCCCAGGCGAAGGCCGCCGACGACGGCTGGACCGCGTCGGGCGAGAAGGCCTGGGTCACTCACGGCGGGCACGCCGACTTCTACTCGACCTTCCTCCGGACGCCGGACGACGGGGAGACCGGCGGGGCGGGTGGGGGCAGCCCAGCGATCTCCTGCTTCCACCTCACGCCCGACCTCGCCGGGTTCTCCGCCGCCCGGCCCGAGGAGAAGATGGGGCTGACCGGCTCCACGACCGCGGCGATCCGGCTGGACGGCGTCCCCGTGCCCGCCGACCGGCTGGTGGGCGAGCGTGGGCGCGGCCTCGGCATCGCCCTGGCCGCGCTGGACTCCGGCCGGCTCGGCGTCAGCGCCGTGGCCGTCGGGCTGGCCCAGTCGGCCCTCGACCTCGCCGTCGCCTACGCCTGCGAGCGCGAGGCCTTCGGCAGGCGGATCGTCGACCACCAGGGCCTGGCGTTCCTGCTCGCGGACATGGCCGCCGCCGTCGAGTCCGCCCGCGCCACCTACCTCGCCGCCGCCCGCCGCAAGGACGCGGGCAAGGACTACGCCCGGCAGGCCAGCATCGCCAAGCTGGTGGCCACCGACGCCGCGATGAAGGTGACCACCGACGCCGTCCAGGTGCTCGGCGGCGCCGGCTACACCCGCGACCACCCCGCCGAGCGCTACATGCGCGAGGCCAAGGTCATGCAGATCTTCGAGGGCACCAACCAGATCCAGCGCATGGTCATCGGCCGGCACCTGGCCCGCGAGGCCGCGCCCGCCGCCGGCTGAGCCACCGGACGGACGGCACCGCGGATCCATGACGTCCGTCAGTGGTGGACGCCGAGGCGCCGCGCCCAGACTGGGGGCATGCCCGAGCCACACCTCCGCGCCGCCGACGCCGACCGGAAGACCGTCGCCGACCTGCTCGGCGAGCACATGGCCGCCGGCCGGCTCACCGTGGCCGAGTACGAGGACCGGCTGGCCCGCACCTACGCCTCCCGCACCTACGGCGAGCTCGACGAGCTGACCGCCGACCTCCCGCCGCTGCAGCCGGCCCGCGTGCCCGCCCCGGCGACGACCGCGCCGGCCCCGGCGCACGGGCCGGTCGGCTGGGGGCACTGGGCCACGGGCGGCTGGGGCTGGGCGGCGTGGGGCGGCACCCGCGCGGCCGCGTGGGCGAGCTGGCTGTCCACCGCCGTCATCGTGACCAGCATCTGGCTTATCACCTCGCTGGCCTCCGGGGAGTTCCACTACCCGTGGCCGATCTGGGTCGTCGGCCCGTGGGGCGCGGTCCTGCTCGCCCAGACCCTCAGCGAGGGCCGCGGCGACCGCGGGAACGGCCGCGAGCTCCCGTCCTGACACCGGCCCGCCGGCCGCTGCGGATCCGGGGCGCCGTCCCTAGGCTCCGGCCATGACGGTCGTCGTCGGGTACGTGCCGGGGGCGTCCGGCGAGGCCGCGCTGGAGGCGGCGCTGGCCCAGGCCGACCGCCGCCGGGAGGCCCTGCTCGTGGTCAACGTCGGCCTGCCCGACGCGGCCAACGACCCCCGCTTCCTGGACGAGGGCGAGCGGAGCCGGCTCGCCGACCGGCTTCTGTTCGCCGGCGCCGCCTTCGAGATCGAGCAGCTGGTGCGCGGCCGGGAGGCCGCCGACGAGCTGGTCGAGGCCGCCGCGCGGGTGCGCGCCAGCGTGCTGGTCATCGGCATGCGCCGGCGGTCCCCCACCGGGAAGCTGCTGTTCGGCAGCCAGGCCCAGCGCGTCCTGCTCGACGCCGACTGCCCGGTGCTGGCGGTGAAGGCCCCGCACTGACCGCGGACGACGTCCCGGTCAGGAGGGGACCGTCCTCCCATCCGCCTGGGACCGCTCCCCCGCGAGGGTCGGGGCACCCCGGCGGGAGGAGCCCGCCGCGCACCGTGGAGGTCTCCCCGTGACGAGCACGACCCACCCGATCCGCCCGCTGCCGGCGCCGCCCGCCTCGGCCCCGTCCGCGCTGCCCGGTCGCCGGCTCGCCGTCGCCGGCCTCGTCGTCGGCGCGGTGCTGAACACCGCCGAGGCGGTGCTCCTGCAGTTCCTCCCCGAGCGGCCGGCGGAGCTCGTCGACCAGCTGCCCCTGGTCGCCGACCACCTGCCGTTGTTCGGCACCCGCCTGGTCGTCGGGACGCTGGCGATCCCCTTCATGGTCATCGCCTTCCTCGCCGCCGCCCGGGTCCTGGCCACCCGCGCCCGGCGCACGGCGGCCGTCGCCGGGACGCTGCTGGCCGCGGGCATGTGGGGCTTCGTCGGCATCCACCTGCTCGGGCTGCTGCAGGTCCCCGCGTCCGCCGCGGAGGAGCCGGCCGCGGCCGCCGCCCTGCTGGCCGACGTCGAGTCCCACCCGCTGTTCCTGCTGCTGTTCCTGCTGCCCTTCCTGGCCGGGTCGGCGCTCGGCATGGTCGTGCTGACCGTGGGGCTGCTCGTCACCCGCGTCGTGCCCCGCTGGATCGCCGCCGCCTGGCTGGTGTTCGTCCTGCTGGACTTCTCGGTCGGCGCCGTCGGCCCGGTGGACCCGCACTGGCTGTGGCTGGCCGGCGCCCTGGGCCTGGCCGGACACCTCGCCCGCGCCCCCCGGACGGACGACGCCGTCTCGCGAGCGGCCTGATCGCCGCCGGATCGCACTAGGTTCTGCCGTCGTGCTGCAGCACGGGAGCGGGAGCCGGGTGGCCCTGGGGGCCGCCCGGTTGCTCGCCGTCGCGGCCGTCCTCGCCGCCACCGTCGCGGTGCTGCTCCCGGTGGTGACCGGCGGGGACTGGCTGCCCGACCTGTTCCGCACCCCCGAGCCGGTCGCGGCGCCGGCGTTCGCGGTGGCCGGCGCGCTCCTGGCCGGGCTGCCGGCCGCCCGCCGGCTGGGCTGGCTGCTGCTCGGCGTGGGCGTCTCGGCCGGCGTCTACGTGCTGGCCACGTCGTGGTCGGAGTGGACCGGGGACGGCGGGGTGGCCGGCTGGGCCCGCGGCTGGTCGTGGGCACCGGGCCTGCTGCTGGCCGTCACCGTGCTGCCGCAGGTGCTGCCCACCGGCGCGCCGCTGGCCGGCCCGTGGCGCTGGCCGGTGGCCGCGGCCCTGGCCGTCACCGCGGGGACGACGCTCGTGCTGGCCCTCCCGCTGCAGGTGCGGGACCCGTTCGACCTCCCCGGCTACCCCGCGCTGCTCGCCGTCCTGGTGGCCGCGGCCCTGGCCTCCCTCGCCGTCCGGGTGCGCCGGTCCGACGGGGTGGCCCGCCGCCAGCTCGCCTGGGCCGCGTACGGCGTGGTGGCCACCGTGGTCACGACCTTCCTCACCCCCGGCTGGGGCGTCTCGGTCGCCGTGCTGCTGGTGCCCGCCGGGCTGGCGGTCGCCGCCTTCCGCTACCGGCTCTACGCGATCGACGTGCTCGTCGACCGGACGCTCGTCGCCGGTGTCCTGTTCGGGCTCACCGCCCTGGTCTACGCGGCGGTCGTCGGATGGGCCGGCGCGCTGCTCGGCGAGCGCCGCGGAGCCGCGCCCTTCGTCGCGGCGTTCGCGGTCGCCCTGGCCTTCGCCCCGGCGCGGGCGCGGGTGCAGCGCCTGGTGGACCGGCTGCTGCACGGTCAGCGCGGCGAGCCCTACGCGCTGCTCACCCGGGTCGACGAAGCGCTGCGGACCGCCGCCGGGCCGCGGGAGGCGCTGCGGGCAGGCGTCGCGGCGGTCGCCGCCGGGCTGCGGCTGCGGGGCGCCGCCGTGGAGGTCATGCTGCCCGGCGGCGCCGTGGTCCGGGAGGTGTCGGGCCGGAGCGCACCCGCGGTCGCCGACGTCCCGCTGGTGCTGCACGGCGAGGAGGTCGGCCGGCTGCGGGCCGCGCCCCGGGCGGGGGCCGGAGCCCTGGACCCGGCCGACCACCGGCTGCTCGCGGTGCTGGCCGGGCGACTGGCGGCGGCCGCCTACGCCCTGCGGCTCACCGGCGACCTGGCCGAGTCGCGCGAACGGCTGGTCACCGCCCGCGAGGAGGAGCGCCGGCGGCTGCGCCGGGACCTGCACGACGGCCTGGGTCCGCAGCTGTCCGCGGTCGTGATGACGCTCGACACCGCCGGGTCCGCCCTCCGGCGGGGGGACGGCGGCCGTGCGGCGCGGCTGGTCGAGCTCGCGGGCACCCAGGCCGCCGGCGCGGTGACCGACGTGCGCCGGCTGGTGCACGGGCTGCGGCCGCCGGCCCTGGACGACCTGGGCCTGCTCGGGGCCCTCCGGGCCGGTGCCGGCGTCCTCCCCGACGGGGCACCCGAGGTGACCGTGCACGGGCGGGGCGACCTGACGGGTCTGTCGGCGGCCCTGGAGGTCGCGGTGTTCCGGATCGCCCAGGAGGCGGTCCTCAACGCCGTCCGGCACTCCGGGGCGCGGGCGGTGGAGGTGAGCGTGTGCGCTGAGGAGGAGCAGGTGGTGGTCGAGGTGACCGACGACGGCCGGGGACTGGTGACCGGTCGCCCGGCCGGCGTGGGGCTGTCGTCGATGCGCGAGCGGGCAGCCGAGCTGGGCGGGCGCTGCGACGTGGGCCCGGCGGACGGCGGCGGCACCCGTGTCCGCGCGCTGCTCCCCCGGGCCGCGGTCGCCGAGGCGGACGCGTGAGCGCGCCGGCGGTGCGAGCCGTGGTCGCCGACGACCACCCCGTGTTCCGCCAGGGACTGCGGGTGCTGCTCGAGGACCTGGGGGTGGAGGTGGTCGCCGAGGCCGCCGACGGCGAGGAGGCCGTCGCCGCCGTTCGCCGCGAGCGGCCCGACGTCGTCCTCATGGACCTGCAGATGCCGGTCCTGTCCGGCATCGAGGCGACCCGGCAGCTCGTGGCCGCCGACCCCGACGTCCGCGTGCTGGTGCTCACCATGGTCGCCGACGACGAGGCGGTGTTCGCGGCCGTGCAGGCCGGTGCGCTGGGCTACGTGCTGAAGGGCGCCGGTCAGGCGGAGATCGGCCGGGCCCTCGCCGCGGTGGCCGAGGGGCAGGCCGTCTACGGGGCGGCGGTCGCCCAGCGGCTCCGGGCGTTCTTCACCGCCGGCTCCGGCGTGGTCGCCCGTCCGTTCCCGGAGCTGTCCGACCGGGAGCGCGAGGTGCTGGACCTCGTGGCCGGCGGCCTGCCCAACGCCGCCATCGCCCGCCGGCTCTTCCTGTCGGAGAAGACCGTGCGGAACCACATCACCTCGGTGTTCGCCAAGCTCGGCGTGCGCGACCGGGCCGAGGCGGTCGTCCGGGCCCGCGAGGCCGGGCTGGGCGGCGCGACGGGCCGCTGAGCACGCCCGCCGTCCCTATGCTGCGCCGCATGACCGTCGTCGTCGGCTACGTGCCGAGTGCTGAAGGACGCGCCGCCCTCGAGGCGGCCATCGAGGAGGCCGGCCGCCGCGGCGAGTCCCTCCACCTGGTCAACGTCGGCCAGAGCGACGCCGCCAACGACCCCAAGTTCCTCGACGAGGGCGAGGTCGAGCGCCTGCGCGCGAAGCTGCGCTCCTCCGGGCTGGAGTTCGAGGTCGAGCAGCTGGTGCGGGGCCGGGACGCGGCCGAGGAGGTGGTGGACGCCGCCGAGCGGCTCGGGGCGAGCCTCCTCGTGATCGGCATGCGGCGGCGCTCGCCCACCGGGAAGCTGCTGTTCGGCAGCCAGGCCCAGCGGATCCTGCTCGACGCCGAGTGCCCCGTGCTGGCGGTCAAGGCCGGCGGCTGAGCCACGGCTGCGCAGACCCCCACGACGACGAGGAGCCGGCCCCTCCGGGGACCGGCTCCTCGTGCTGGTGGGCAAGGGGGGAGTTGAACCCCCACGTCCTCTCGGACACACGGACCTGAACCGTGCGCGTCTGCCATTCCGCCACTTGCCCGGACGCAGCGACGACACTAGCAGCCTGCGCGGACGCGTCCCGGCAGGGGGTCGGCGCCCGGGGAGTCGTGCGTCGCTGACCGGTCACCCGCCGCGCGCACGGCTACGATCACGGGTGGACCGCACATCGGCGCCGGACGAGCCTGGAGGAGCGACTGTGGGTGTGCTGCAGCGCTTCGAGCGGCGGCTGGAGGGGATGGTCGGGCTGGCCTTCGCCCGGCTCTTCAAGGGCAAGGTCCACCCCGCCGAGATCGCCAAGGCCCTGACCCGCGAGGCCGACGAGCAGCGCTCGGTGCTGGGCGAGGGGCGGGTCCTGGCCCCCAACGTCTACGACGTCCGGCTGGGCCGCGCCGACTTCGACAACCTCGCCGAGTGGTCCGAGCAGCTGGCCGCCGAGCTCGCCGACATGGTCGCCGAGCACATCGCCGGCGAGGGCTACCAGCTCTTCGGCGACGTGCAGGTGCGCCTCCAGCTCGACGAGGCGCTGCCCACCGGGGTCTTCGAGGTCGGCTCGCACGTCGCCGACCCCGCCCGCCCGGCGTCGCGGGCCGACGCGCTCGGCGTCGCCCCCGCCGCCCCGCCGCTGACCGGCGAGGGCGTGCCGCCGCTGCCGCCGCTGCGCGGCCGGATGGCCACCGACACCGGCCGCCAGCACCCCTCGTCCGTCGTCGGCCGGGCCGGCTCCAAGCCCGGTGTCACGCACGTGCTCGTCGTCGACGGGCCGGGCACCCGGCACGAGCTGACCCACGGCCGCAACGTGCTCGGCCGCGGCACCGACGCCGACATCCGGCTGCCCGACACCGGGGTCAGCCGCAAGCACGCCGACGTCGTCCTCGACGGCGGCACGGCGTTCGTCGAGGACCTCGGCTCCACCAACGGCACCCTGGTGAACGGCCGCCGGATCACCCGTCAGGCGCTGGCCGACGGCGACGTCATCCGGATCGGCCACTCGGTGCTGGTCTACCGGCAGGACGGCGGCACGTGAGCGGGCTCGACCGCTCACCGGGGGCGGCGACGCCGTGACGGCCGAGATCGTCCTGCAGATCTTCCGGTTCGGCTTCCTGCTGCTGCTCTGGTTGTTCATCTTCGCCGCGTTCCGCGTCGTCCGCGCCGACCTCTTCGGCGGCCGGGCCGGCCGGGTCGCCCCGGTGCCGCCGCGCGCCGCCGTCCCGGGCCGGCGCAAGAGCAAGGGACCCAAGACGCTCGTGGTGACCGCCGGCCCGCTGGCCGGCACGCGGATCACCCTCGGCGACCAGCCGATCCTCATCGGCCGCGCCGACGACTCCACGCTCGTGCTGACCGACGACTTCGCCAGCTCCCGGCACGCCCGGCTGACCAACAGGGGCGGCCAGTGGTACGTCGAGGACCTGGGTTCCACCAACGGCACCTTCCTGGACCAGCAGCGCGTGCAGGGGCCGCTGCTCGTGGCCCCCGGCCAGCCGATCCGGATCGGCCAGACCGCGCTGGAGCTGCGGTCGTGAACCACGACACCGACGGGAGCCGCTCCCGATGAGCCTCGTGCTGCGCTACGCAGCCCGGTCCGACCGCGGCCTGGTCCGCGGCAACAACCAGGACTCCGTCTACGCCGGCCCGCGCCTGCTGGCGGTCGCCGACGGCATGGGCGGGCACGCGGCCGGCGACGTCGCCAGCAAGGTCGTCATCGCTGCGCTCGAGCACCTCGACGAGGACGCCCCGCCCAGCGACATGCTGCAGGCGCTGCGCGCCGCGGTGTTCGACGGCAGCGAGCACCTGCGCGAGGTGATCCGGGAGTCCCCGCAGCTGGAGGGCATGGGCACCACGCTCACCGCCGTCCTCTTCGCCGGCGGCCGGCTGGCCCTGTGCCACGTGGGCGACTCCCGCGCCTACCTGCTGCGCGACGGCGAGCTGACGCAGATCACCCACGACGACACGTTCGTGCAGACGCTGATCGACGACGGCCGCATCACGCAGGAGGAGGCCAACCACCACCCGCAGCGCTCGCTGCTGCTGCGGGCCCTCAACGGGCAGGACGTCGACCCCGACCTGTCGATGCGCGAGGCCCGCGCCGGCGACCGCTACCTGCTGTGCTCCGACGGCCTGTCCGGCGTGGTCAGCGAGGAGACCATCGCGAACACGCTGATGGACCCGGACCCGCAGTCGTGCGCCGACCGGCTGATCGAGCTCGCGCTGCGCAGCGGTGGCCCGGACAACATCACGGTCATCGTCGCCGACGTCGTGGAGGACGACGGCACCGGCGCGCTCGTGGAGCCGGTGGTCGACGGCGCCGCCGGGGCGAACGTCGGCCAGCGCGCCGTCGCCCCCGACTCCGCCGCCGGCCGGGCCGCCCTGCACGACCCGCCGCCACCCCCGCCACCGGCGGCCACCCCGATGGCCACCGCACCCGTGCCGGACCGCCGCCGCACCCGCCGGCGCTGGTGGTACGCCCTCGCCACCCTGGTCGTGCTCGCCGGGGCCGGCATCGGGGCCTACGCCTGGGTCCTCGACCACTGGTTCGTCGGGGTGGACGAGGACACCGACACCGTCGCCGTCTTCCGCGGCATCAACGCCTCCGTCCTCGGCCTGGACCTCTACCGCGAGGAGTCCGACTCCGGCATCGCCGTCGCCGACCTGAGCTCGGACCTGCGCGGCAAGGTCGCCGACGGGATCGCCGTCGACGACCGGCAGGCCGCCGACGACCGGGTCGAGATGCTGCGCGAGCAGTCGCTGCCGCGGTGCGAGGAGGAGGCGGAGCCGACCCCGACGGAGGCGCCCACGACGGCGGCCCCGCCGCTGCTCCCCGGTGACCCCGGCGCGGCCCCGACCGGCCTCGGCGAGTCCCTCGGCACCACGACCGCCGGCGCCCCGACGTCCACCTCGTCGTCCTCAGGGACCTCCTCGTCGTCCGAACCGGGACGGGACTGCCGGGAGGCCGAGTGATGAGCGGCCCGACCACCGACCCCCGGTCGGCCGGATCGGGCGGCGCACCGGGCACGGCCTCGCCCACGTCCGCGGTCCCGACGCGGCGGGGGACCGAGCTGGTCATGCTCGCCTTCGCCGTGGTCATCACGCTGGCCGCCCAGTCGATCGTCGACATCACCCTCACCGGGTCGCTGCGGCCGGAGCTGGCCACCTTCGGCGGCTGGTTCACCGCGCTCTGGGTCGTGATGCACCTGGTGGTGCGCCGGTTCGCGCCCTACGCCGACCCGCTGCTGCTCCCGGCCGTCGCGCTGCTCACCGGTCTCGGGCTGACGATGATCCACCGGCTCGACCTGGCGGCCGACCAGGTCGGCTCGACCGTCACCCGCGAGGACGCGCCGGTCCAGCTGGTCTGGGCCACGCTCGGGGTGGCGCTGTTCGTGGCCGTGCTGCTGGTCGTCCGCGACCACCGGCTGCTCTCCCGCTTCGCCTACACCCTCGCCCTCGTCGGCCTGGTGCTGCTGGCCCTGCCGGCCGTGCTGCCCGCGTCCATCTCGTCGGTCAACGGCGCCAAGATCTGGATCCGCCTGGCGGGCTTCAGCATCCAGCCCGGTGAGTTCGCCAAGATCTGCCTGATCGTCTTCTTCGCCGCCTACCTGGTCGACAAGCGCGACGTCCTCGCGCTGGCCAGCCGGCGGGTGATGGGTCTCGAGGTGCCGCGCGCCCGCGACCTCGGCCCGGTGCTGGTCGCCTGGATGGCGTCGATCCTCGTGCTGGTCTTCGAGCGCGACCTGGGCAGCTCGCTGCTGCTGTTCGGCATCTTCGTCGTGATGCTCTACGTGGCCACCGAGCGGGCCAGCTGGCTGGTCATCGGGGTCGGGCTGTTCGGCGCCGGCGCGCTGCTGGCCTACCAGCTGTTCGGGCACGTGCAGGTCCGCGTCGACACCTGGCTCGACCCGTTCGCCTACCGCGACACCGGCGGCTTCCAGCTCGTCCAGTCGCTGTTCGGGCTGGGCACCGGCGGCCTGTTCGGCGCCGGCCTGGGCGGGGGCCGCCCCGACGAGGTGCCGGTGGCCAAGAGCGACTTCATCGCCGCCGCGATCGGCGAGGAGCTGGGGCTGTTCGGCCTGGTCGCGGTGATCATCGTCTACCTGGTGCTGGTCGAGCGCGGCCTGCGCAGCTCGCTGATCGTCCGGGACGCCTTCGGCAAGCTGCTCGCCGCCGGCCTGGCCTTCGCCATCGCGTGGCAGGTGTTCGTCGTCCTCGGCGGCGTCACCGGGCTGCTCCCGCTGACCGGCCTCACCACGCCGTTCGTCGCCTACGGCGGGTCCTCGCTGGTGGCCAACTTCGCGCTGCTGGCCATCCTCGTGCGGATCAGCGACGCCGCCCGCCGGCCGGCCACCCCGCCGGTGCCGCCGGGCGCCCCGCCGCGCGCCACCTTCGTCGACGCCCCGACCGAGGTGGTCAAGCCGTGAACGCCCCCCTGCGCCGCGTCGCCATCAGCGTGCTGGTGCTCTTCACCCTGCTGATCGTCAACGTCAACTACATCCAGGTCGTCCGCTCCGACGAGCTGCGCGCCGACTCGGGCAACCGCCGGGTGATCATCGAGGAGTACGGGCGCCAGCGGGGCTCCATCGTCGTCGACGGGAACGAGATCGCGCTGTCGGTGGAGACCGACGGCGACCTCACCTTCCTGCGGCAGTACCCGCAGGGCCCGCTCTACGCCGGGGTCACCGGCTACTACTCCTACCTGTACGGCGCCACCGGCATCGAGCGCGCCGAGAACGACGTCCTCACCGGCGACGACGCCCGGCTGTTCACCCAGCGGCTGAGCGACATCTTCACCGGCCGCGACCCCTCCGGCGGCGACGTCGTCCTCACCCTGGACGCCGCGACGCAGGAGGCGGCGATGGCCGGCCTCGAGGGCGTCACCGGCGCCGTCGTCGCGCTCGACCCCGCCACCGGAGCGGTCCTGGCCCTGGCGAGCACCCCGACGTACGACCCGAACCTGCTGTCGGCCCACGACGGCGGGGCGGTCCGCGACTACGCCGAGCAGCTCGAGGCCGCCGAGCCCGACCCGCGGCTGAACCGCGCGATCAACGACAACTACCCGCCCGGCTCGGTGTTCAAGGTGATCGTGTCGGCGGCGGCGCTGTCGACCGGCGAGTACACCCCCGACACCGTGATCCCGGCCCCCGACGTGCTCACCCTCCCCGGCACCTCCACCACGCTGGAGAACTTCGGCGGCTCGCGGTGCAGCAGCAGCGGGGAGCAGGCGCTCATCGACGCGCTGACGATCTCCTGCAACACCGCCTTCGCGCTGCTGGGCATCGAGCTCGGCGAGGACCGGATCCGGGAGACCGCCGCGGCCTTCGGCATGGACGGCGAGGGCCTGGACATCCCGATGCCGACCGCGGGCAGCTCGGTCGGCGACCCGGAGAACGACGCCCAGCTCGGGGTCAGCTCCATCGGCCAGCAGGACGTGCGGATGACCCCGCTGCAGGCCGCGATGGTCGCCGCGGCGGTCGCCAACGACGGCACGCTGATGGCGCCCTACCTGGTCGACCAGCTGCGCGCCCCCGACCTGCAGGTCATCGAGCAGACCGATCCGGAGGAGCTCTCCGAGGCGGTCACGCCCGAGGTGGCCGACCAGCTGACCGAGATGATGGTCAGCGTCGTCGACGACGGCAGCGGCCGGGCCGCCCGCATCTCCGGCGTCGAGGTGGCCGGCAAGACCGGGACGGCGGAGAACGCCGGCCCCGACCACAACTGGTTCGTCGGCTTCGCCCCGGCCGACGACCCGCAGATCGCCGTGGCGGTCTTCGTGGCGAACGGCGGGGGTACGGGGGGCGACGTGTCCGCGCCGATCGCCCGCCAGGTGCTGCAGGCGTACCTGTCCGGGGAGGGCTGATGGCGCTGTCGACGGGCACCGTCCTCGCCGGGCGGTACGAGATCACGTCCCCCATCGCGACCGGTGGCATGGGGGAGGTGTGGCGGGCCCGCGACCGGGTGCTGGACCGCGAGGTCGCGGCCAAGGTGCTGCGCAGCGAGTTCACCGGCGACCCGAGCTTCGTCGCGCGCTTCCGCAACGAGGCCCGGCACACCGCGGCGCTGTCCCACCCGAACATCGCCTCGGTCTACGACTACGGCGAGGCCGACGACGAGCGCAACCCCGGCCAGCGCCTGGCGTTCCTCGTCATGGAGCTGGTCGAGGGCCAGCCCCTGGTGACGATCCTGCACGAGGAGGGCCGGCTCCCCGTCGACTGGACGCTGCACGTGCTCGGCCAGTCCGCCGACGGCCTCTCCGCGGCGCACGCCGCGGGCGTCGTCCACCGCGACATCAAGCCGGGCAACCTCATCGTCCGGCCCGACGGCGTGGTGAAGCTGACCGACTTCGGCATCGCCCGCGCGCGCGACGCCACACCCCTGACCCGCACGGGCATGGTGGTCGGCACGGCCCAGTACCTCTCCCCCGAGCAGGCGCAGGGCTTCGAGGTCACCGCCGCCTCCGACGTGTACAGCCTCGGCGTCGTCGGCTACGAGTGCCTGACCGGCTCGCGGCCCTTCGACGGCACCTCCCAGGTCGCCATCGCCCTCGCGCACATCAACCGGCCGCCCCCGCCGCTGCCGGCCGACGTCCCGCTCGCCGTGCGGCAGCTGCTGGAGCGGGCGCTGCAGAAGGACCCCGAGCACCGGTTCACCGACGGCGCGGCCTTCGCCGCGGCCATCCGCGCGGTCGCCGCCGCCGTGGGCAGCCGGGCACCGGCGGGGACCGGGGTCGTGGCCGCCACCGCGGCGACCCAGGTCGTGGCCATGCCCGAGGACGCGGCCGCCGCCGACGAGCCGAGCACCCAGGTCCTCGACGCGGGCCCGGTGGCCGCTGCCGCCGCGGCGACCGGCGCGCAGACCTCCGCCCGGCCGATGCCGCCGCTGCAGGGCCCGCCGACCGGCGGCGACGCGTGGGACCGGCCGGACCACCGTGACGAGCCGCCGGCCCGCCGCACCCCGCGCTGGCTGTGGCCGGTGGCCGCCCTGGTGCTGGTCGCCGCCCTCGCCGGGCTGGCGTGGATCCTCTTCAGCGGCGGGGGGGACGAGGGCGACGGCGGCGGCACCGCCCGCAGCACCGCCGCGACGTCGGCGTCCTCCAGCGGCCCGCCCACCGCCGCGCTGCTGGCCTTCGACCCGTCCACGCTCCTCGGCCGGGACGTCGACGAGGTCGCCGAGGAACTCGGGGCCCGCGGCTTCACCGCCGTCGGCACCGAGGAGGCGTCCGACGAGCAGCTGGCCGGCTACGGCGCGGCGCTGGCGGCCGGCGAGGTCGCCGACGTCGACCCGGCCGCGGGCCAGCTGGCCGCCGACACCCCGATCACGCTCTACTACGCGGCCGACGACTACGCGCCGCCGGCGCCGGACACCGGCAGCGACGAGGGCGAGACCGGCGGGGACGACGAGGGCGGCGCCGACACCCCCACGCCGAGCCAGGCCCCGACGTCGGCCACCTCGTCGTCCCCCAGCTCGGTGCCCCCGACCTCGGTGACACCCACCACTGCGACCACTCCGACCACCACCACGTCGGAGGCCCCGGGGACCACCCTCCCGCCGCCGTCGGAGACCGCCCCGGTCCCCGACGGCGAGGCTGCCGGTTCCCCTGTGGCACAGGGTGCGGGCGGGTGAGCGGGTCCGCTCGCGCCGTCCCGAACCGCTCCGTCCCGCTGGATACGCTGCCCGGCGGGCCCGTCCAGAGGCGCGGGCTCTCCCCCTGCCCCGCCCGAGAGGACCCTCGATGACCACCCCCCAGGTGCTCGGTGAGCGCTACGAGATCGGCGGGGTGCTCGGCCGCGGCGGCATGGCCGAGGTGCACCGCGGCCGCGACCTGCGGCTCGGCCGCGAGGTCGCCGTCAAGGTCCTGCGCAGCGACCTGGCCCGCGACCCGTCGTTCCAGGTCCGGTTCCGCCGCGAGGCCCAGGCCGCCGCCTCGCTGAACCACCCGGCGATCGTCGCCGTCTACGACACCGGCGAGGACCGCGGGCCCACGGGGAACACCCCGTACATCGTCATGGAGTACGTCGAGGGCGAGACCCTGCGCGACGTGCTGCGCCGCGAGGGGGTGCTGGCCCCGGAGCGGGCGATGAGCCTGGCCGCCGACATCTGCGGCGCCCTGGACTTCAGCCACCGCAACGGCATCGTGCACCGGGACGTGAAGCCCGGGAACGTGATGATCACGCCCGCCGGCTCGGTCAAGGTCATGGACTTCGGCATCGCCCGCGCGGTCTCGGACTCCGCGGCCACGATGACCTCCACCGCCGCGGTCATCGGCACCGCCCAGTACCTCTCCCCCGAGCAGGCCCGGGGCGAGGGCGTCGACGCCCGTTCCGACGTCTACTCCCTCGGCTGCCTGCTCTACGAGCTCGTCACCGGCGCCCCGCCGTTCACCGGCGACTCCCCGGTGTCGGTGGCCTACCAGCACGTCCGCGAGGACCCGCGGCTGCCGTCGTCGATCAACCCCGCCATCCCGCCGGAGCTGGACTCGATCCTGCTCAAGGCCATGAGCAAGAACCCGGCCAACCGCTACCAGTCGGCCGCGGAGATGCGCAACGACCTGCTGCGGGCCCTGGCCGGCCAGCAGGTCGAGGCCACGCCGGTGATGGGCGCCGCCGAGCGCACCGCCGTGATCGGCGCCGTCCCGCCCGGCGCCGGCCGCGACGGCTGGGACGAGGACGACGACGAGGCCGCCCAGCGGCGCAAGCGCAACCGCGTCATCGCCGCCGTCGTCGGCGCGCTGGTGCTGATCGGCGCCGTCGTCGGGATCGCCCTGCTCCTCAACGGCGGGGACGACGACGACACCCCGGCCGCGCCGGCCAGGGTCACCGTGCCGGCCGGCCTGGTCGGGCAGACCGAGGCCGACGCCCGCGCCGCCATCGAGGAGGCCGGGCTGGTCGTCGCCGACGAGGTGACCCAGCAGGAGGTCTCCGACGAGGCGCAGGTCGGTCTCGTGCAGAGCACCGACCCGGCCAGCGGCGCGGAGGTCGAGGAGGGCAGCGAGGTGGCCCTGACGGTCGGCGTCGGCCCCGACACCGTCACCGTGCCCCCCGTCGTGAACCAGACCGTGGACGCCGCCCGCACGCTGCTCGAGAACGCCGGCTTCACCGGGGCCGTCAACACCGACCAGGTGGACTCCCTGGAGGACGAGGGCACCGTCGTCGACGTCACCCCCGGCGTGGGCACCGCCGTGGCGCCCGAGACCGACGTCGACCTGTCGGTCTCCGACGGCGACGCGCCGATCCCCAGCGTCTCCGGTGACCGCGCGGCGGCCGAGGCGGCGCTGCGGGACGTCGGCTTCACCAACATCACCGTCGAGGAGGTCGAGGACGCCTCCGCCGCGGGCACCGTGCTGGGCACCGCCCCGGCCGCCGGCACGCAGGCCACCGCGGAGAGCGAGATCGTCCTGCGGGTCTCGTCCGGCCCCGCCGAGCCGGAGACCATCGCGGTGCCGTCGGTGACCCAGGGCGCGCCCGCCAACGCGGCGTACGCGGTGCTCCAGGACGCCGGCTTCACCAACATCGCGGTGGTGGACGCGAACGGCGACGAGGCCACCCCGGACGACGCGACCGTCATCCGCACCGACCCGCCGGCCGGCACCGAGCTGGAGCCGGGCGAGCGGATCCTGCTGATCGTGCAGCCGACCACCAGCAGCGGCCCCGGAGGCGGCGGAGGCGGCGGAGGCGGCGGCGGAAGCGGCGAAAACGGCAACTGACGCCGTCCCCACCACGCGGAGAGGGCCCCACCCGAGTCGGGTGGGGCCCTCTCCGCGTCTGCGTCAGGCGCCGACGGTCGACAGCCGCCTCGCGCCGGCGGCCGCGGCCTCCACGAGGGCGGGGTCGGGCGCCTGGCCGCAGGCGGCCAGCCAGGTGGCGAGCATCTGGTGGCCGCCCTCGGTGAGCACCGACTCCGGGTGGAACTGCACGCCCTCGATGGGCAGCTCCCGGTGGCGCAGGGCCATGACGATGCCCGACGGGGTGTGCCCGGTGACCTCGAGCTCGTCGGGCACGGTGGCGAGGTCGACGGCCAGCGAGTGGTACCGCGTGGCGGTGAACGGCGAGGGCAGTCCGGCGAGGACGCCGACGCCGTCGTGCAGCACCTCGCTGGTCTTGCCGTGCAGGAGCTCCGGCGCCCGCACCACCTCGGCGCCGAAGGCCTCGGCGATCGCCTGGTGACCCAGGCAGACGCCGAACACCGGCGTCCCCGCCTCGGCCGCGGCCCGCACCATCGGCACCGTCACCCCAGCGTCGGCCGGGGTGCCCGGTCCCGGGGACAGCAGGACGCCGGCGACGTCGAGGTCGGCCAGCTCGTCCACGGTCACCGCGTCGTTGCGCCGCACGATGCAGCGCACGCCGAGCTGCCCCAGGTACTGGACGAGGTTGTAGACGAAGCTGTCGAAGTTGTCGACGACGAGGACCGGCCTGCTCACGGCTCCTGTGTACCAGCGGGCGACGGCGGCCGGGACCCTCAGCCGACGGGGGTGGCGTACTCCATGACCGGGGTGCCGCTGTGGGCGGGCAGCTCCACCACGTCCGACGCGCGCACGGAGAAGGTCAGCCCGAAGGCGGCCACGGCGTCCTGGAACACCCCGACCTGGGGTGAAGCGGCCAGCTGGGTGGTGAACTCCTGCTGGTCGCCGATCGCCGTGATGACGAACGGCGGCGAGTAGGTGCGCCCCTCGAGCAGCAGCACGTTGCCGACGCAGCGGACGGCGCTCGTGGCGATCAGCCGCTGCCCCATGATCGCGACACCGTCGGCCCCGCCGGCCCACAGGGCGTTCACCACGGCTTGGACGTCGGACTGGTGGATGACGACGTCGTCCGGTCGGGCGCCATTCGGCAGCGAGCCGTCGGGACGGCGCGGGGCGTCGTCCAGCACGATCCGGACGCCGGCGCCGCGCAGGGCCACCATGCCGGCCGACAGGGTCTGCGCCTGGGCGTCCCCCTGCGCGTCGGCCACCGCCGTCTCCCGGGTCGCCACCTGGTCGATGAGCCGGTCGACCTGCGCCTGCAGCTCCTCGGACTCGGCGGTCTGCTCGGCCAGGGCGGCCCGGCGCTGCGAGATCAGCCCGGAGAGCTCGATGATCTCGCCGCCGCGCAGGTCGGTCCCCCGCGCGGTCTGCCCGGACGTGGCGAACAGCAGGCCCGCGGCCAGCGCCACCACCGGCACCAGCGCCGCCCAGGCGGTCAGCCGGCGCCCGGGGCGCCACAGCCCACCGCCCAGGCGGCCCGCGACGGCGGGCAGGCGGTCGCGCAGCACGGGCACCTCCTGGCCGGGCGGGCGGCGACGGACTCCCCTCCACAGGGGCGGTCACCGGCGTCGATGACCCATCATCCGCCTCCCCGAGCTTAGGCTGGGGACAGATCCGGTCGGCGGAGGCCGACCGGTGCCCGGAGGGAGCAACAGCGGTGCCGAAGTCGAAGGTGCGCAAGAAGTCGGCGTACACCCCGCCCCCGACGGTCCTGCAGTCCGGCTCGGCCTCCCGCGCCGTCGCGCCGAGCCCGCGCTGGTACGCCCCGCTGATGGTGGGGCTCATGCTCATCGGCCTGCTGTGGATCGTCGTCTACTACGTGGCCGGCGAGGACATCCCGTTCATGGTCGACCTCGGTGCGTGGAACTTCGCGATCGGCTTCGGCGCGATGGTGGCCGGCCTGATCATGTCGATGCGCTGGCGCTGAGCAGCGATGCGCTGACGCTCGGTCAGCGGCTTCCTCGAGGCCCTCGTCCCCCTGGGGACGGGGGCCTCGTCGTGTCCCCACCCCCAGGCAGCCTGGGGACGTGTGCACAGCGACCCCTGTTGTCCACAGGTCGACTCGGCGCTGAATACCCAGGGTTGTCCACCGGATGTGGAGTACGCATGTTCGAGTGGTCCCCGCTGACCTGCGCTTTCGTCCCGACTGGGACGGATGTGACGGGGAGGACGCGGGCGTAACTACACCTCTGTGCTTCTGTCCCCAGCTGTGTACCCAGCTGTGGAGAAGTCGACATGGCGAGGCGGACGGGCCGCTGACCTGCGGCGGAGCGTTACCCCGGTTGGGGACTGCGGACACCTGCTCTTCGGGACCTCCTCCGGCGTGGGGCAGGCTGGGGACGTGGAGTGGTCGGCACGTCCCGGGGTCGCCGCCGCGCTGGCGGGCTGCTGCCTCGTCCTGGGCGGGGCGGCGCTGCTGCTGGAGCCGGTGGGCCGCGTGCTCGTGGGCGCCGCTGCGGTGCTGCTGCTGGCGCTGGCCGGCCGGGCGGCGCTGCTGCGGCCCCGGCTGGCCGCCTCCCCGGCAGGGGTCGTCGTCCGCACGCTCACCGGGCGGCGGGAGCTCCCGTGGTCCGGGCTGCGGGTGCAGGTCCGCGAGACCTCGCGCTGGGGACTGCGGTCGCGGCTGCTGGAGCTCGACACGGCGCGCGGTCCGGACGACGCCGGGGACCTGGTCCTGCTGGGCCGCTGGGAGCTGGGCGACGACCCCGGTTCCGTCGCGCAGGCCCTGGAAGCCGGCCGCCCCGCCTGAGCGGTGACGGCTAGAGGACGGCCAGCGGCGCCGTCACCGTCAGGGCGGTGACGCACAGGACGGCGGTCAGCAGGAGCAGGCCGAGCACCTGCACCTCGGTCCGGCGCCGGCCGAGGACGACGACGCCGGCGGCCAGGAGCCCGGCCGCGAGCCCGCCGAGGTGGCCCAGCAGCGAGATGCCCGGGACCAGCACGCTGATGGCCAGATTGATGACCAGCAGGGTGACGATGCCCCGCACGTCCCCGCGTTGGGTCACGGCCAGCACCGCGAAGGCGCCCATGAGCCCCCAGATGGCCCCGGAGGCGCCGGCGACCGGCACCAGGGGGTCGCCGAAGAGCAGGACCGCCACGGAGCCGCCCAGCGCGGACAGCAGGTACACGGCGAGGTAGCGCCAGCGGCCGAGCGCGCGTTCGAGCTCCGAGCCGAACAGCAGCAGGGCCAGCATGTTGAGCGCCAGGTGGGTGATGCCGATGTGCAGGAAGGCCGAGGTGATCAGCCGCCAGTCCTCGCCCGCCTGCTGCACCAGGACCGGCGCGAGCTGCAGGTCGGCGAACAGGTCCGAGAACTGGTTGTCGAGCGGGTCGATCCGGTCCAGCCCGGCCGAGACCGCCGTCGCCACGAACACCGCGACGTTGAGCGCGATCAGGGTGAGGGTGACGACGCCCCACCGTCGCCCCGCCGTCCGCGCGGCCGGCGCCCGGCGCGGTGCGCGCACCGAGGCCTGCCCGGCGCGGAGGCACTCCGGGCACTGGAAGCCCACGGAGGCCGAGGTCATGCACTCCGGGCAGATGGGCCGGCCGCAGCGGACGCAGGAGACCCCGGTGGCCCGGTCGGGGTGCCGGTAGCAGGTGGCCGGCGGGGGCACGGGCAGGGGCTCCTCGCCCCGGCCCGCGCCCCCGGCGACGGGTGGCTGGGTCAGCTGCGCTGCACCTCGACCGACTCGATCACGACGTCCTCGACGGGACGGTCCTGCCGGCCGGTCTGCACGGTGGCGATCCGGTCGACGACGTCGCGGCTGGCCTGGTCGGCCACCTCGCCGAAGATCGTGTGCTTGCGGTTCAGGTGCGGTGTCGGGCCGACGGTGATGAAGAACTGCGAGCCGTTGGTGCCCGGCCCGGCGTTCGCCATGGCGAGCAGGTACGGCTTGTCGAACACCAGCTCGGGGTGGAACTCGTCGCCGAACTGGTAGCCCGGACCGCCGAAGCCCTGACCCAGCGGGTCGCCGCCCTGGATCATGAAGCCGGAGATCACCCGGTGGAAGATCGTCCCGTTGTAGAGCGGGTCGGTGGTCTTCTCACGGGTCGCCGGGTGGGTCCACTCGCGCCGGCCCTCGGCCAGGTCGGCGAAGTTGGCCACGGTCTTGGGCGCGTGGTCGGGGAACAGGTCGACGGTGATGTCGCCGTGGTTGGTGTGCAGCACGGCACGCCGGGCGGGAGAGGTCGCTTCGGTCACGGTCCCCACTCTCCCACCGCGGCGCAGGTCGGGGGGCACCCGGGCGGACCATCCGTGCGGGTCCCCGGCAGGCTCCGCGGGGGCCCGCCGGTGCACGCGGTCGTCGGCCGGCCCCTCGCCCCCCGGAGCACCCGCCCTCCCCCGTCGTCCTGGGCCCGGCGGACCGCACGGCGCCGTCGTATGTTGCGCGGCATGCGCGCCGCCGTCGGAGCAGAGGTCGCGGGACCCGTCGAGGGTGAGCGGCCGCCGTACGGTGCGCCGCCGGCCGACGTCCTCGCCACCCACGGCTACGTCTGCGAGGAGTTCCACCTCGCCGGCGAGGCCGCGGCCTACCGGCACCCCGAGGACGCCCCGCCCAGCGCGGACGGCGTCTGGACCGCCGAGCCGGTCGCCACCGCCCCCTACCGGACGCGTGTGCTCGTGGTCCGCCCACGGGACGCCGCGGCCTTCAGCGGCACGGTCTTCCTGGAGTGGCAGAACGTCTCCGCCGGCGTCGAGCAGCCGGCGCCGGCCGACGGCGAGGTCTACCGGGGCCACGCGTGGGTGGGGGTCAGCGCCCAGGTGGCCGGCCTCTACGGGACGCCGCGCCGGCGCGGCCGCGGCTCGCGACGGGCGCCGCTGCTGGACGCCGACCCCCAGCGCTACGGCGGTCTGCTGCACCCCGGGGAGCCCGCCTGCTTCGACATCTTCTCCGCCGCGGCCCTGGCCGTCGGGCCGGCCCGCTCGACCGCCGTCGACCCGATGGGCGGGCTCCCGGTGGCCCGGGTCGTGGCCACGGGGGGCTCGCAGTCGGCCATGCGGCTGTGCGCGTACGCCGACGCCGTGCACCCGCGGCACCGGGCCGTCGACGCCTTCCTGCTCTCGGTGTGGGAGGGCCGGGCGCCCCAGCTGGACGCGGACGCCGACCCCCTCTACCGCCGGGCCACGGTGCGCGAGGACCTGGCCGTGCCGCTGCTGGTGGTCAACAGCGAGTTCGAGGTGACGGCGACGGCACCGCTGGCGCTGCACGACACCCCGTCGCGGCGGGTCTGGGAGGTCACGGGCACGCCGCACGGCGTCGGGCGGGCCCTGCCCGCGGCGCCGGCCGGCGAGTGGGGGCCGAACCCGGTCAGCTGGCGCCCGGTGCACGAGGCGGCGATGCGTGCGGTGCACACCTGGCTGGCCGACGGCGTCGCGCCCCTGTCACAGCCACGGATCACCCTGGCCGGGCGGCCGGCACCCCAGATCGTGCGCGGCGAGGACGGCAACGCGTGGGGCGGGATCCGGCTGCCGGAGATCGCGGTCCCCACGGCCGAGCACCGCGGCCGCAAGGGCGGCACGGGGAGCCCACCGGTCTACGGCGGCCGGCGGGCGTTCCCGGACGCGCTCCTGGCCAGGCTCTACCGCTCGCGCGCCGACTACGCCGAACGCTGGCTGGAGGCCGTGGAGGACCTGCTCGCGAGCGGCGCCGTGCTGCCCGAGGACGCCCCGGCGATGCGGCGACGCGGGGAGGCGGTGGCCGCGGCGCTGCCGCTGCCGTGAGGCGCGGCGGGGGCCGGGGCGAGCGGACCTGGGTGCCCGGGACGAGGGTGCGCGGGACCGGCTCGGGTGGGCCGGGGTGGGCGGCGACGAGGGGAATTCAGCCCCTGGCCCCGCCTCGCGAGCTCCACCTCGAGGTGGTCCGGCGCAGTGGGCTGTGACTGACCCCGGCACTCGAGCTGCGGATGTCGTCGACTGGAGTCGGGCAGTTCGTCCTACTCGGGGCCGTCTGCGGACTGGCCAGGTCCATACGGCCGGCCCTGGACCGTTGCGGAGCAGCCGCCCATCCCCACCCGGAGCACCTCCGACCGCGCCGGCCGCTGGCAGGGCGCTTCGCGTCCCTGCGGGATGGGCCTGCGGTCTCCCTTCCCTCGGCGCTGCACAGCCGGAGGGAGGTGGGTCGGGGACAGCGGGTGGAGACGGCGACCCATCACCTGGCCCGCACGGCCACGGTGTGCGCGGCGGTGAGCTCGCGGTTGCTCAGTGCGCCGAGGAGGGGCCGAGTGGGGGCAGGCCACCGTCGACGAGGGCCTCGTCAGCAGCGATCGCGAGCACCAGGTCCTCGAGCGCCGGCCACTCGTGTCCGAGTGTCATGCGAGCCGACAGCTGCGGCAGCGAATGGGTCCCGCCGAGCGCGAGGTAGCCCCACCAGAGCTCGGTGAGGGAGAGGCCGCTGAGACGGCAGGCGAGGACGAGCGTGTCTGTGGGCAGGGTGCACACCCTCGGGGTCGCAGGCGCCCATTGCTGGGGCCCTTCGACGGTACGCCTCCCGGCGACCCCCTGCCGCGGGCGCCGCGCGCTCCACCGCCGCGGGTCCCTGCAACCCACCCGTCCCCCGTCGCTGCGCAGTCGGATCGAGGCCGGTCGTGGACAGCGGGAGCCTGCCGGCGGGCTGCTGAGCCGGACGAACGAGTACCGTCATCCGTGCGCCGCACTGCGGCACCTGATGGGTCATGACGCGGCCTGCCAGACGCAGGGTCTTCCTCTCGGGTAGGGCTCATCCCGGGGTCGATCGCCTTCGTCGACCAGCCGGACCGACGGACCGGATCCGCTATGAGTCCCACGCCTCCTCGGCGTTCCCCCGAACCGTTCGACGTCCGGGCCGCCTTCGCCGAGCTCGGGCGGCTGTCCTTCGCGGACACCTCGATGGACGTGATGCTGCTGCGCATCGCCGAACTCGCCAAGCGGGTCACCCCCGGCGTCGTGGAGGCCTCGGTCACCCTCGTCAGCCACCACAGGGCGACCAGTGCCGCCTTCACCGGTCCGCTGTCGGTCCAGTTGGACGAGTCGCAGTACAGCCGTGGTGAGGGTCCCTGCCTCGAGGCCGCGGTGGGGCAGGAGATCCAGGAGATCACCGACGCCCGCGAGGAGACCCGGTGGCCCGGCCACGCCCGCGAGTGCGTCGAGCGGGGCTCTCTCAGCTCGATGTCGGTCCCCTTGCCGGTCAAGGAGTCGGTTCACGGAGCCCTCAACCTCTACGCGACCGAGGCGCACGCGTTCGGCGCCCAGGCGAAGGCCGTAGCGGCTGAGTTCGCCTCCTACGCGGCGATCGCCGTGCGGAACCGGCAGCTGTACGACAGCACCCGCGAACTGGCCGAGCACCTGGACACCGCCATGCGCACCCGGGCGGTCATCGAGCAGGCCAAGGGCATCCTGATGAGCCAGCGGCGTTGCGACGCCGCGGAGGCCTTCAACCTGCTCGCCGCCGCCTCCCAGCGGTCCAACCGCAAGCTCCGCGACATCGCCCAGGCCATCGTCGACGGCGTCGGCGGTACAGCGAAGTGACCTCCCGGAACGATCTCGACGGCTGGGGTGCGATGAGCGTCGCCGAGCGGTTCGCCGCCGCCGTCGCGGCGTCCGCCGCGGACCGGCCCGACCCCGAACTGCTGCCCGTGCGCCTGGCCAGAGCCGCGGCCGCCGTCCTGCCGGTCGACGGTGCAGGGATCAGCTTGTTCTTCGCCGTCGACCGCCGGCTGCCCCTGGGCGCCAGCGACGAGGTCTCCGCGGAGGCCGAGCGACTGCAGTTCACCGTCGGCGAGGGCCCGTGCCTGTCCTCCCACGCCTCCGGCCAGCCCGTCATCGCCGAGGAAGCCGAGATCGAGGCCCGGTGGCCGGCCTTCCACGACGCGCTGGTCAGCCGGACCGCCGTGCGCAGCATCATCTCTCTCCCGTTCCAGGACGAGCTCCGCGGATACGGCGCACTGGATCTCTACCTCGTCCCGCCACACGACGTCCGGACCGTCACGCTGTACGACGCGCTGGTCGTGACCCGCGAGATCGTGTCGCTGTTCCACCGCGCCGCACGTCCCGCCGGTGCCGACGGGCCGGCCTGGGTCGGCGCACCCGCCGCCGAGCGGCGAGCGCTGGTCTGGCAGGCCATGGGATTCCTCAACGCCGGGCTGGGCATCACCAGCGAGGACGCCCTCGCCCTGCTCCGCGCGCACGCCTACGGCTCAGGCATGGAGGTCGACGACCTCGCCGCCCGCGTGCTCGCGCGCGAGGTCCCGCTCGAGGAGCTCGCCTACGACGACAGGTCCGCCTGAGGCTCTACCGCGACGTCGACGGGGTGTCGGCCCCGGCTCTCGAGGACGCCGGGATCTCCGGAACGGCTCGGGTCACCGTCAGCTCCGTGGCGACGTCGAGGAGTTTGCGGTTGGTCTGCTGGGAGACCCGGGCCAGGACCGCGAAGGCAGTGTCAGCGCTCATCGCGTACCGCTCCATGAGGATGCCCTTGGCCTGACCGATGAGGTCCCGGCTGCCCATCCCGGTACGCAGGTTCGCCTCGTGCTGGGCGCCGGCCAGGGCCACGGCGGCGTGCGCGGCGAAGACGAGGCCGATGTCCTCGGACTCCTCGCCGAACGCATGCGGCTGCCGTGAGTACAGGTTGATCGCCCCGAGGTTGTCGCCCTCCACGAACAGCTGGAAGCTCACCGAGCTCAGGACGCCGAGCTCGGCCGCGGCCGCGGCGAACCGTGGCCAGCGTTGCTCGCTGCGCATGTCGTCGATGCGCACGGTCGACTGCGTCCGCACCGCATCCAGGCAGGGCCCCTCCTGGAGGCGGTTCTGGATCTCGTCCAGTTCCCTGGGCAGGTCCCCGGTGGCCGCACGCGCCTCGACCCGTCGTCGACCGATCACGTAGCTGATGGAGGCCTCCTCCACCCCCGGGACGACGCCGACGGCGCTCTCGGTGATCACCTGCAGCGTCGCCTCGACGTCTCCGTGGCGCTCCTGCAGTGACCGAGCGGCCCGCCCCATCGCCTCACCGAGATCCGTGCGGGCACCGACCGCGCCGCCCGTACCGGTCGAGGCGGACACTCGCCGCGTCTCGGCACTCTGGGACGAGCGGCCCCCACGCCGGTCCTGGGCATGCTCTTCCGCCACGGACGAACGCTAACCGAGATCAGTCCCGTCGGGCGCCGCGAGTCGCAGCGACCTCGGGCAGGAAGCAGGCTGCAGACAGCCGTTGGCCGTGCTGCAGAACGGCCCGCGGTCAGGTCCCCTCGGTCATGACGCGGCCGAGGGGACCGCCCGCACGGTGGTGATCCGGCCCGCCGACGAGCCGGCCTCCCGTCACCCCGGGGAGCGGTGCTGCGCAACCGCAACGCCCGCTCGGCCCGGTCCGACGCCGCCACCACCGCCGTCGGGAGCCCCGGTCCACCCCGCACGCGCCGCGGCACACGGCCGCCTCGCTGACGATCGAGGCCGGCGCCGACGTGGAGGCAGTGCAGCCGATGCTGGGCACGCCTCGGCGGCCATGACCCTGGACCGCTACGCCGACTCGCTCGACGACGACGTGGACGACGTGGCCGGCCGTCTGGACGCCATGCGTGCGCGACCGTGCGGACTCTCTGCGGACCGAGCCCGGATCCTCGCTCCGCGAGGATCCGCCGGCTCCTGTGGCCCCGCAGGTCGACCATGGTGGAGAAGGAGTGGAGACGAGGGGAATCGAACCCCTAACCCCCGCCTTGCAAAGGCGGTGCTCTGCCAATTGAGCTACGTCCCCTGATGGTCCGGCGGCCGACGGCCACCGGGCCGGTTCAGCGGCTGGTGGGCGTGCTGACCGCCTGGGGGCCGGAGGTCGCCTCCGACCAGAGGTCCGCCTCGGTCCTGCCGGCGGAGCGCTTGCGGACGGCGGCCACGGCGGCGGCCGCTGCCGCGACCAGGGCGACTCTCTTGATCACGCGGCTCCTCCTCGAGGGACGCCGCGGCCCCTGTCCGGCAGGGGCCGCGGGGACCGGGTGGGACGCCGGCGGACCGGCACACGGGTGGGCCTGGGAGGACTTGAACCTCCGGCCTCATCCTTATCAGGGATGCGCTCTAACCGCCTGAGCTACAGGCCCGTGGACCTCGACCAGCATACGTGCCGCCGCGAGGCCGTTCGCGAGGGGGTCTCCCTCAGTCCCGCTCGGCGAGGGTGACCTCCAGGCCGCCGACCAGGTCGGAGCAGAGGTTGTAGATGAACGCCGCCACGGTGCACAGGGCGGTCATCAGCACGATGTTGATCGCCCCGATGACGGCCGCCCCGCCGAAGACGATCCCCGGGGTGATCGCGTCGCTGACGACCTCCTCCTCGCCGGAGGAGCTGCCCAGCTGGCCGAAGAGGTCGTTGAGGGTGTCGAAGACCCCGAGGCCGGAGAGGACGCCGTAGAGGATCCCGACCGCGACCATCCAGATGAAGAACAGGGCGATCGACAGGACCAGTGAGATCTTCAGCGCCGACCAGGTGTCGATGTGCCGCAGCTGCAGCCGTGCGCGGCGGGGACCGCGGGCCTTGTTCTTGCCGCCGGCCGGACGCGCGGCGCCGTTGCGGGCGGCCACGGTCGGGCCCGCGCCGGTGCCGGGAGCCCCCGGGGCGACCGGCGCGGTTCCGGTGACCGGCGCGCTCCCGGGCGGGACCGGCCCGGCGCCCGTGCCCGGGCCACCGGCGTAGGGGGCACCGGCCGTGCCCGGCGCGGCCCCGGGGGCCGCGGCCGGCGGGGCGTCGGCGGCCTCACCGGGCCGGGTGCCGGCGCGCACCGCACCCTGCGTCCGGTCGCTCATGCTGCTCTCCCGCTCCCCAGCGGCCGCTGCCGCTGCTCCGCACCCGGGGCACCCGGTCGGCACCCGGGGGTGCCGGGCGCGCCGGTCAGGTCGTGTCTCCGGGCGGGGTGCGCCCGGGTTCCGCGCACGCGCGGGTACCCGGGGCGCCCTGCCCCCACTCCCACACTAGGCCGAGGGCTCGTCGTTGTCCGTCGTACGCGCGATCGCCACGATCGAGACGTCCTCGGGCAAGTTCATGAGCTTGACACCCATGGTGGCGCGGTCCTTGTTGTGCCGCACCCCGTTGACCGGCGTCCGGATGACGCCGCCGCCGGAGGTGATGGCGTACAACTCGTCCCCGAGCTGCACCGCGAGCGCCCCGACCAGGTTGCCCTTGCGGGCCTTCGGGTCGGCGGTGAGCACGCCCTTCCCGCCGCGGCCCTGCGGCGGGTAGTTCTCGATGCCCGTGCGCTTGGCGAAGCCGCGCTCCGTGGCGACGAGGACGTCGACGCCCTCGGTGACCACGATCATCGACAGCAGCGCGTCGTCCTCGGACAGCGAGATGCCGCGGACGCCCTCGGTGGCCCGGCCCATCGGCCGCAGGGTGGCGTCGTCGGCCTTGAACCGGATCGACATCGCCTTGCGGGTGACCAGCAGCAGGTCCTGGTCCGGGTCGATGAGCGCCGCGCCGACGAGCTCGTCGCCCTCGCGCAGGTTGATCGCGATGACGCCGCCGCTGCGCGGGGAGTCGAAGTCGGCCAGCCGGGTCTTCTTGACCTGACCCCGCGCCGTGGCCAGCACCAGGTACGGGGCGACCCCGTAGTCCTTGATCTGCATGACTTGGGCGATCTTCTCGTCGGCCTGGAACGCCAGGATGTTGGCCACGTGCGCACCGCGGGCGGTGCGGTTGGCCTCCGGCAGCTCGTATGCCTTGGCCCGGTACACCCGGCCCTTGTTCGTGAAGAACAGGATCCAGTCGTGGGTGGAGCCCACGAAGAAGTGGTCGACGATGTCGTCCTGCTTCAGCTGGGCGCCCATCACGCCCTTGCCGCCGCGGCGCTGCGACCGGTAGAGGTCGCTCTTCGTCCGCTTGGCGTACCCGGTGCGGGTGATGGTGACGACGACCTCCTCCTCGGCGATGAGGTCCTCCATGGAGACGTCGCCCTCGTTCGCCACGAACTTGGTGCGCCGGTCGTCGCCGTACTTCTCGACGATCTCCGCGAGCTCGTCGCGGACGATCTGCCGCTGCCGCTCGGGGGAGTCGAGGATCGCCTGCAGGTCGGCGATGCGGGCCTCGATCTCGGCGAGCTCGTCCATGATCCGCTGCCGCTCGAGGGCGGCGAGCCGGCGCAGCTGCAGGTCGAGGATCGCGACCGCCTGGATCTCGTCGACCTCGAGCAGCTCCATCAGGCCGGTGCGCGCGGCGTCGGCCGAGGGGCTGTTGCGGATGAGGGCGATGACCGCGTCGAGCTGGTCGAGGGCCTTGGCGTAGCCGCGCAGGATGTGCGCGCGCTCCTCGGCCTTGCGCAGCCGGTACCGCGTGCGCCGCTGGATGACCTCGATCTGGTGGTGCACCCAGAGGCGCACCAGCTCGTCGAGCCGCAGGGTGCGCGGCACGCCGTCGACGATCGAGAGCATGTTGCAGCCGAACGAGGTCTGCAGCTGGGTGTGCTTGTACAGGTTGTTCAGCACGACCTTGGCCACGGCGTCGCGGCGCAGCGTGATGACCAGCCGGCGGCCGACGCGGTCGGAGGACTCGTCGGCGATCTCGCTGATGCCCTGGAGGCGGCCCTCCTTGACCGACTCGGCGATCGACTCGGCCAGGTTGTCCGGGTTGACCTGGTAGGGCAGCTCGGTCACGACGAGCTGGACACGGCCGCGGGAGTCCTCCTCGACCGTGACCACGGCGCGCATGCGCACCGAGCCACGACCGGTCCGGTAGGCGTCCTCGATGCCCTCGCGCCCGACGATCAGGCCGTGGGTCGGGAAGTCCGGGCCGAGCACCCGCTCCATGCACGCGGTGAGCGCCTCCTCGGGCTCCGCGTCGGGGTGGTCGAGCACCCAGTAGACGGCCTCCGCGACCTCGCGCAGGTTGTGCGGCGGCATGTTGGTCGCCATGCCGACCGCGATCCCGGCCGAGCCGTTGACCAGCAGGTTCGGGATGCGCGCCGGCAGGACCAGCGGCTCCTGGGTGCGGCCGTCGTAGTTGGCCTGGAAGTCGACGGTCTCCTCGTCGATGCCCGAGAGCATCTCCATGGCCAGCGGGGTGAGCCTGCACTCGGTGTAGCGCATCGCGGCCGGCGGGTCGTTGCCCGGGGAGCCGAAGTTGCCCTGGCCGTCGATGAGCGGGTAGCGCATCGACCAGGGCTGGGCCAGCCGCACGAGGGCGTCGTAGATCGCCGAGTCACCGTGCGGGTGGTAGTTCCCCATGACCTCGGCGACCGGCCGGGCGCACTTCACGTAGCCGCGGTCGGGGCGGAAGCCCTGGTCGTACATGGCGAAGAGCACCCGGCGGTGCACCGGCTTGAGGCCGTCGCGGACCTCGGGCAGCGCGCGGCCCACGATCACGCTCATCGCGTAGTCGATGTAGCTGCGCTGCATCTCCTGCTGGAGGTCGACCGCTTCGACGCGGTCGCGGAAGGGTGTCTCGGTCACGTCTGGATCTCTCCGGTGTCGCAGTGCTCGGTCGCGCGGGCGCTTCGTCGGCCCCCTCGCAGGGGCCTCGCGCCGAGCGCAGCGAGGTGTGGGCTGGCGAGGGGGTCCTTCGTCAGATGTCGAGGAAGCGGACGTCCTTGGCGTTGCGGGTGATGAAGCTGCGCCGGGCCTCGACGTCCTCGCCCATGAGGATGCTGAACAGCTCGTCGGCCGCCGCGGCGTCCTCCAGCGTGACCTGCCGCAGGATCCGGGTCTCCGGGTTCATCGTGGTCTCCCACAGCTCGCTGGCGTTCATCTCGCCCAGGCCCTTGAACCGCTGGATCGACTCGTCCTTGATCTTGCGGCCGGCCTCGGCGCCCGCCTTGACGAGCGCGTCGCGCTCCTTGTCGCTGTAGGCGTACTCGTCCCCGACCTTGCCGCCCCACTTGATCTTGTAAAGCGGGGGCTTGGCCAGGTAGACGTACTGGCCCTCGACCAGCGGCCGCATGAAGCGGAACAGCAGCGTCAGCAGCAGCGTGCTGATGTGCTGGCCGTCGACGTCGGCGTCGGCCATGAGCACGATCTTGTGGTACCGGAGCTTCGAGATGTCGAACTCGTCGTGGATGCCGGTGCCGAAGGCCGTGATCATCGACTGGACCTCGGTGTTCTTGAGCACCCGGTCGATGCGCGCCTTCTCGACGTTGATGATCTTCCCGCGGATGGGGAGGATCGCCTGGTACATCGAGTCGCGGCCGGACTTGGCCGACCCGCCGGCCGAGTCGCCCTCGACGATGTAGACCTCGGAGTTGCGCGGGTCGGTGGAGCGGCAGTCGGCGAGCTTGCCGGGCAGGCCGCTGACCGACAGCAGGCTCTTGCGGGCCAGCTTGCGGGCGTCCTGCGCGGCGCGGCGGGCGCGGGCGGCGGACGAGGCCTTGGTGATGATGGTCTTGGCCTCGGTCGGGTTGGACTCGAACCAGTGGCCGATCTGGTCGTTGCAGACCCGCTGCACGAAGCCCTTGACCTCGGTGTTGCCGAGCTTGGTCTTCGTCTGGCCCTCGAACTGCGGGTCGCCCAGCTTCACCGAGACGATCGCGGCCAGGCCCTCGCGGATGTCGTCGCCGGTGAGCTTCTCGTCCTTCTCCTTGAGGAGCTTCTTCTCGACGGCGTACCGGTTGACGATCGAGGTGAGCGCCGCCCGGAAGCCCTCCTCGTGGGTGCCGCCCTCGTGCGTGTTGATGATGTTGGCGAAGGTGTGCACCGACTCGGAGTACGCGTCGGACCACTGCATCGCGACGTCCAGGGACATCGCGGTGTCGTTCTTGCCGGTGCCCTCTGCGGAGAAGCTGATGACCGAGCGGTGGATCGGCGTCTTCCGGCGGTTGATGTGCGTGACGTAGTCGATCAGGCCGCCGTCGTACCGGTAGGTGATCTCGGTGGGCTCGAAGGCCTCGGCCTCGTGACCCGGGCTCGTGGCCTCCTCGGCGCTGGAGGCCTCGTCGGACAGGCCGGTGTCGGCCTTGCCGTGCCCGGGCCGCTCGTCGCGCAGCACGATGGTGAGGCCCTTGTTGAGGAAGGCCATCTCCTGCAGGCGGCGGTTGATCGTGTCGAACGAGTAGTTCGTCGTCTCGAAGATGTCGCCGTCGGCCCAGAAGGTGATGGCGGTGCCGCGCTTGGTCGTGGGGCCGACCTGCTCCAGCGGCCCGGGCTTGGCCCGGTCGTAGCTCTGGTGCCACTCGACGCCGTTGTGCGCCCAGACGGTGACCTCCAGGCGGGTGGACAGCGCGTTGACGACGGTGACGCCGACGCCGTGCAGACCGCCGGAGACGCCGTAGCTCTTGCCGTCGAACTTCCCGCCCGCGTGCAGGACGGTCATGATCACCTCGACGGTGGGCCGCTTCTCGACCGGGTGCATGTCGACCGGGATGCCGCGGCCGTTGTCCTCCACCCGGACGCCGCCGTCGGCCAGCAGCGTGACCTTGACGGTGTCGCAGTAGCCGGCCAGCGCCTCGTCGACCGCGTTGTCGACGACCTCCCACACCATGTGGTGCAGGCCGCGCTCCCCGGTGGAGCCGATGTACATGCCGGGGCGCTTGCGCACCGCCTCCAGGCCCTCGAGGACCGTGATGGAGGAACCGGAGTAGCCGTTGTCGGTCGTGCTGTCCGTCTTCGGTCGAGCGACCACGTGGGACCCTTCTGTCGCGCAACCGGGCGGCACGGCCGACCCACTGCCGTGGGGGGCTCCAGGGGCGCAGGGAGGCGCTGAGCCGGTTGCTGGCGGTGTTCGCCCTCCAGAGTACCGGGTGGTACGACAGGAACGACGCCGTCCACGCCCTGAGCGCGTTCCTGCGCCACTCCCGGCTCCTCCGCCACCACCGGGACAGCCCCCCGGGTCGACACGCCGTCCCCGGGCCGCTGGGCGGCCCCGGCTCAGTTGCGCGGACCGTGCGGCGCCTCACCGCTGAGGTGACCCGGGTCCAGGGCCGCCGGACCGGCGCCCGACCGCTTGTTCACCAGCACCGTCACCAGCCACAGGACGACGCCGACGGCCAGGAGGATCCCGGCGATCCGGTACTGCTCGGCGGCCCGGCCGGAGAACGGCGTGGCGAGGAAACCGCAGGCCAGCGCGCCGACGACGGGCAGGATCGTCGGCGTGCGGAAGTGGTCGGCGTCGACCGGGTCGCGGCGCAGCACGAGGACGGCGACGTTGACGACGGTGAACACGACGAGCAGCAGCAGCGCCGTCGTCCCGCCGAGGGCGGGGACCTCGCCGACGAAGGTGATGAGGCCGAAGGCGAGCAGGCTGGTGAAGACGATCGCCGTCCACGGGGTGCGGCGACCGGGCAGCACCCGGCCCAGCAGCGGCGGTAGCACGCGCTCCCGGGCGAGGCCGTAGACCAGCCGGCTGGCCATGAGCATGTTGATGAGCGCGGTGTTGGCGACGGCGAACATCGTGATCACGCCGAAGAGGTCCAGCGGGAAGCCCGGCGCCCCGGCCTCCACCACCCGCAGCAGCGGCGGGGTGTCGGGGTCGCTGAGCTGGTCGGCGGGCACGATCGCGATCGCCGTGACGGACACCAGCACGTAGATGAGCCCGGTGACGAGCAGGCCGGTCAGCAGCACCTTCGGGAAGATCCGCCGCGGCTCCTTGCACTCCTCGGCCATGTTGACCGAGTCCTCGAAGCCGACCATCGCGAAGAAGGCCAGGCCGGTGGCCGCGATGACGCCGGCCAGGACGCCCTTGTCGCCGGTGTCGAACTCGGTGACCCGGCCGAAGTCGCCGTCCCCCCCGAACAGCGCCCACGCGCCGATCCCGATGACGATCAGCAGGCCCGACAGCTCCACGCAGGTCAGGACGACGTTGCTCTTCACGCTCTCGCCGACGCCGCGCAGGTTCACGGCGGCGACCAGCGCCATGAAGCCCAGGCCGATGAACGTGATGCCCCACCCGTTGACGTCGACCTCGAACACCTCGGCGGCGTTCTCGCTGAACGCCCGGGCCGCGGTGGACGCCGAGGTGATCCCCGAGCTCATCACCGCGAACGCCACGAGGAACGTGATGAAGTGGATGCCGAACGCCTTGTGCGTGTACAGCGCGGCGCCGGCGGCCTGCGGGTACTTGGTGACCAGCTCCAGGTAGCTGAACGCGGTGATCAGCGCGACGACGAACGCGACGAGGAACGGCAGCCAGACGACGCCGCCGACCTCGGCGGCCACGGTGCCGGTGAGCGCGTAGATCCCGGTGCCGAGGACGTCGCCGACGATGAACAGCAGCAGGAGGCCCGGGCCCATCACCCGCTTGAGCGGCGGCTGCCCTCCGGTGTGGGTCTCCTGGTACGCCGGGGTGCTCACCATCGTGGCCTCCTGCTCGTCTCGCTGCCGGCGACCGCCGTTGGCCGGGTGGGTCCCGATCGTCACGGCTGCGTGATCACCCCGCGACTCGAGCGCCCGGCCGCGGTTCCACGTGGAACGGGCCGCTACACCAGCAGCTGGGCGGCGGCGAGCTCGCGGTAGAGCGGGCTGGCGTCCAGCAGTTCCCCGTGCGTGCCGGACGCGACCACCCGGCCGCCGTCGAGGACGACGATCCGGTCGCTGTCGAGCACCGTGGACAGCCGGTGGGCGACGACCAGCAGGGCCCGGTCGGCCGCCGCCGCGGCGAGCGTGCGCCGCAGCAGCTCCTCGTTGCGCGCGTCGAGGCTGGCGGTCGGCTCGTCGAGCAGCAGCAGCGCCGGCCGGGCCAGCAGCGAGCGGGCGATCGCCAACCGCTGCCGCTCGCCGCCGGACAGCAGCACCCCGTCGTCCCCGACCGGCACGTCCAGCCCACGGGGCGAGCGCTGCACGACCCCGGTCAGGCCGACGTCGGCGAGCACCGCCCACAGCTCCGGCTCGTCCGCGTCCGGCGCGGCCAGCAGCAGGTTGTCCCGGACGGTGCCGGCCAGCACCGGCGCCTCCTGCTCGACGTAGCCCAGCCGTGCCCGCAGCGCCGCCCGCGGCAGGTCACGGACGTCGGTGCCGGCCCACCGGATCGCCCCGCCGGTGAGCGGGTAGAAGCCCTCGACCAGCGCGAGCACCGTGGACTTCCCCGCGCCCGACGGCCCGACCAGCGCCACCCGGGAGCCGGCGGGCACGGCCAGCGACACCCGGTCCAGCACCGGTGTCCCGTCGGGGTAGGCGAAGGAGACCTCGTCCAGCTCCAGCAGCGGCGTGCCGGCCGGCGGCGCCGGGGGGACGGCGGGGGCGGGCAGGGACGGGGCGGAGCCCCGCTCGGGACGGGCGTCGTCCTCCGGGTCGAGGGCCAGCACCTCCTGGATCCGGGCCAGCGCGCCCAGCCCGGTCTGCAGCTGGGTGTAGGCGGAGATCGCCTGCCCCAGCGGCATGACGAGCAGGAACAGGTAGAGGACGAAGGCGACCAGGTCGCCGACCTCGATCGAGCCGGAGGCGACGCGGTAGCCGCCGAGGCCGAGCACCGCCAGGAACGCACCCTGGACGGCGATCGACCCCGCCGGCTGCACCAGCGCCTCCAGCCGGGCGACGGCCACCCCGGCCCGGTAGGCGCGGGTCGCGCTGGCGTCCACCACGGCGACCTCGCGGGCGGTGGCGCCGCTGGCACGGATGGTGCGCACGGCCGACAGCGCCCGCTCGACGGCGGCGCTCATAGCGCCGACCTCCTCCTGCGCCTGCCGCGACAGCCGGCGGACCCGGCGGCTGGTCGTGAGGACGACGGCGACACCGACGGCGACGGAGGCGACGGTGACCAGCAGCAGCCAGACGTCCACCAGCGCCATGGCCACCAGCGCCCCGACCGCGACGACCGCGGAGCCGGCCACCTCGACGACGCCGGAGGTCACCGTGGCGCGCAGCAGGGTGGTGTCCGCGCCGACCCGCGACATGAGGTCGCCGGTGCGGCGCCGGTCGTACTCGGCCACCGGCAGCCGCAGCAGCCGGTCGGCCACCGTGCGCCGCGTCGTGAGGACGACGCCCTCGGCCGCGCGCTGCAGCACGTAGGACTGCAGGGCGCCGAGCACCGACGCCGCCACCAGCACCAGGACCAGACCGCTGACCACGGGCAGCAGCGCCTCGCCGCCGCCGACCGCGGAGATGACCCGGTTCACCAGGGCCGGCTGCGCGAGGGAGGCCGCGGCGCCCACCAGGGAGAGCGCCGCGGCCAGGGCCAGCGCCCGGCGGTGCGGCCGGAGCAGGGGCAGCAGCTGCCGCAGCCCCGCCCCGGACGGCGGGGGCGGGGCCGCATCCCCGGAGGGAGCCGCCTCCCCGGTCAGGGCCGGCGCCTCAGCCCGCGGCGGCGAGCGCGCCGACGACGGCGGCCAGCAGCCGGGCGTGGTGCTCGATCAGCTCGGGCCGGTGCCCGTCGGGCCGGATCGCGCCGACGTACCCGCCCGACAGGCCACCACCACCCGCCGGCGCGGACCAGAACTCGTCGCCGTCGTCGCTGCCCAGCAGCAGCCCGCGCACCGTCGGGTCCTCGACGAGGCGGCGCACCGCCGGGCCGTCCTCGGCGGCCAGGAGCACCCAGCGGTCGTCGAACTCCGGGTCACCGCTGGGGACGGGCAGCAGCCCGCCCGTGCGGTGCTTCCAGAACCGGGCCGGGGACAGCCGGAAGCCGGGCACCGTCGCCAGCACCGGCGCGGCGGTGATCGCGTACTCCGGCACGACCCGGCGCTTGTCGGCGTAGACGACGTCGAAGGCCACCAGCTCGAGCGCGCCGTAGCGGCCGCGCATCACGCCGGCGGGCCGGTGGTCGCGGGTGAGCCGCGTCGGCGCGGTCGCCAGCAGCACCGCCAGCCCGGCGTCGGCCGGCCCGGTGCCGTCGGAGACCTCCCAGCCGTGCTGCAGCGCCCAGCCCTGCGCGCCGACGGTGTCGCCCTGGTAGGCGAAGACCCGCTCGAACTCCGTCGGCTGCCGCGGCCGGCGGGGGCCGAACAGCCCACCGCGGGCGGGCGGTTCCTGCGGGGGCGCCTGCGGCACGGCCTGCTCCTGCTGCCAGGGCTCGTAGCCGCTGTCGCGGGGTGGCTCGTAGCCGCCGTCGCGGGGCGGCTCGTAGCCGCCGTCGCGGGGCGGCTCCGCGCCACCCGGCTGCGGGCGCGCCGGTTCGGCCGCCGGCAGGTCCCACCCCGGCGGCTGCCAGCCGGCGTCCCCGGCCGGGCGCTCCGGCTCCCGCGGCCGGTCGGCCGGGGTCGGTGGGGTCGGCGGGGTGTCGCCCGGGGGGACGTCCCCGCCCAGGTGCGCCGGCTCGCGCCAGCCGCTGCCGTCGCGGTCGTCGAAGCCGTCCGCGTCCCGGTCCCGGGGGCCGCTCATCGCCGGGCCCCTGTCGTCCGGCCGGTGGTCTCGCCCGTCATCTCGCCGTCCTCCCGGAGCCGCTCCGTGGTGCGGCTCCTATCCGTACGTGTCCCGCGGGCCCCGCCCGCGAACCGACCGCGGGCCCTTCTTCCAGCTGGGGGCCGTCGGTCCGACAACGCGCAACCGGGTGACGACGTCCCCGCCGACCCCCGCGCGCAGCTTCCCGAGGATCGTCGGGGCCAGCAGGCGCAGCTGGGTGGCCCAGGCGGTCGACTCGGCGACGACCAGCAGCTCGCCCTCGCTGAGCGACTGCGGACGGCAGTGCGCGGCGATGTCGGGCCCGACGAGCGCGTCCCACCGGCCGAACACCGTCCCCACCCGGGTGTGCGCCGTCCAGTCCTGGTCGCTGACCAGCGAGTCGACCAGCCGGCCCAGCGGCTGGGGGTCGTCGGCGCTCGGGCCGGCCGGGGTCCAGCGCCGCCGCGGGCCGGCGATCCGCCGCCGGGTGGGCTGCGGGCGGGCGGCAGCCGCGGCGCGCGCCGCCTCCAGCGCGGCCCGCGCCACGTCGCTGGGTCGGCCTCCGCCTCCGGTGTCGCCCGGCCGGCCCGGCCGCTGCTCGGTCATGGGACCCCCTCCTCCTCGACGACGAACGCCGCCCCGCCGGCCACCTGCACGCGCGTGCCGCGCAGCTCGGCCGGGACGTCGTCGAGCACCGCCGCGGTGATCAGCGTCTGCTCGGCCGACCGCGCGACCTCGGCCAGCGCGGCGCGCCGGTCGGTGTCCAGGGTGGCGAAGACGTCGTCCAGCACAAGGATCGGCTCCTCGCCGTCGGCCCGGAAGAGCGCCAGGCAGGCCAGCTTGAGCGCGAGCGCCAGCGACCAGGACTCCCCGTGGCTGGCGAAGCCCTTGGCCGGCACCGGTCCCAGCGCGATGACCAGGTCGTCGCGGTGCGGGCCGACCAGCGTCATGCCGCGGTCCACCTCGTCCTGCCGGCGTTCGGCCACCCGCTCGCGCAGGGCGGAGGCCAGCTCCGCGACGTCGGGGAGCGGCGTCCCCCCGGTCAGGGGCGTGCCGTCGCCGGCCAGCGGGACGGTGCTGCTGTAGCCGAGCCCGGCGACCGGGGCGTCGGGCCCGGCGACCTGGGCGTGCGCGGCGGCCACGTGCGGCACGAGGTCGGCGACCAGCCGCAGCCGGGCCGCGAGCAGCTGGCTGCCGAGGTCCACGAGGTGACCGTCCCAGACGTCGAGCGTCGCCAGGGCCCCGCCGCGGGCCAGCCGGGCGGTCTTGAGCAGGGCGTTGCGCTGCTTCAGCACCCGCTCGTAGTCGCTGCGGACGCCGGCCAGCCGCGGGGTCCGGCTGACCAGCAGGTCGTCGAGGAAGCGCCGCCGGTCCGAGGGGTCGCCGCGCACCAGCACCAGGTCCTCGGGGGCGAACAGGACGGTCTTGACCAGGCCCAGCAGCTCCCGTGGCCGCGGCAGCGGCGCGCGGTTGACCCGGACGCGGTTGGCCCTGCCCGGGTTGACCTCGATCTCGACGAGAAGCTCCCGGTCCTCCCGGCGCAGCGCCGCCCGCACGACGGCCTGGTCCGCGCCGTGCCGGACCAGGGGCGCGTCCGAACTCACGCGGTGGCTGCTCATGGTCGCCAGGTAGCCGACCGCCTCGACGAGGTTGGTCTTGCCCTCGCCGTTGCGGCCGACGAACACCGTGGGTCCCGGCCGCAGCGCGAGGTCCACCCGCTCCCAGTTGCGGAACGACCCGAGCTGGAGGTGGCGGACGTACACGTCAGCCCCGGCCCCCTTGCAGGGCCCCGGGCCGAGCGTGCCAGGCGCGGGGGGCAAGAGGGTCCTTCCTCATGCGGGCCGCTCGACCTCCTGCGCCTGCACCGCCTGCACCGCGTGCCCGCCGAACTGGTTCCGCAGCGCGGCGACGGCCTTCATCGTCGGCGAGTCCTCCTGGCGGGAGGAGAAGCGCGCGAACAGCGACGCGGCGATCGTCGGCATGGGGACGGCGTTCTCGATCGCCTGCTCGACCGTCCACCGGCCCTCGCCGGAGTCCTCGGCGTAGCCGCGGATCCGGTCCAGGCGCGGGTCCTCCTCGAGCGCGCGGACCAGCAGGTCGAGCAGCCACGAGCGGATCACGGTGCCCTGGGTCCAGGACTTGATGACGCCGGGGACGTCCTCGATCAGGTCCACCGCCTCGAGCAGCTCGTAGCCCTCGCCATAGGCCTGCATGAGGGCGTACTCGATGCCGTTGTGGACCATCTTGCTGAAGTGCCCGGCGCCCACCGGGCCCGCGTGCACGAAACCCGCGTCGCCCGGCAGCGGCTGCCCGGACTCGTCCGCGGGGGACGGCGGCTTGAGCGCGTCGAAGACCGGCTGGACCTTGGCGACGTCCTCCTTCGTCCCGCCGACCATGAGCGCGTAGCCGTTCTCCAGGCCCCACACACCGCCGGAGACGCCGGCGTCGATGTAGCCGATGCCCTTCTCGCGGCACATCACGTCGTGCACCTGGTCGTCGGTGTACTTGGAGTTGCCGCCGTCGACGATCACGTCGCCGGCGTCCAGCAGCTCCGACAGCTGCTTCACCGTCGACCGCGTCGGCTCGCCCGCCGGCACCATGACCCACACGACACGCGGCGCCTGCAACGCCCCGACCAGCTCCTCGAGGCTGGTCACGTCCCGCTTGTCCGAGCTGTGGTCGTAGCCGACCACCTCGTGCCCGGCACGGCGGATGCGCTCCGCCATGTTGCCGCCCATCTTGCCCAGTCCCACCAAGCCCAGCTGCACCGTTGCTGTCCTCCCTGTCGTACGTGGACCGGCGTCCCGCCGAGCCCGCGCGACGCTGCGCAGGTGTCCTCGCCCGCCGTGCCCCGGCCGGTCGCCCGGGACACCTGTCAGGCTGCCCGGCCCGGCGGACGGGCGCGCGGCGGGGTCAGCCTGGCAGGCGCACCGGCATGATCAGGTACCGGTAGTCGGCGCCCTTCTCGGCCGGGCGGCCGGCGCCCTCCTCCTCGTCGGCGGACGGCTCGGCCACCCCCGAGAGCACCGCCGGCTTCAGCGGGCTGGTGAAGTCCATCCGTGCGCGGGGCGTGTGCACCGCCGCGAGACCGTCGAGCAGGAACGACGGGTTGAAGCCGATGGTCAGCGGCTCGCCCTCGAACTCGACGTCGCAGCGCTCCTCGGCCTGGCCCTCGTCGTCGGTGCCGCCGGCGCGCAGGGTGACCTGGCCCGGGGTGAACTCGCAGCGCAGCGGCGTCCCCCGCTCGGCGACCAGCGCGACGCGCTTGGCGGCATCGGTGAACAGCCCCACCGGCAGCGTGGCGTGGGAGTGGGACTCGGTCGGCATGATCGCCCGGTACTTCACGAACTCGGCGTCGAGCAGCCGGGTCGTCGTCTGCCGGTCCTTGCCCGAGAGGCCGAGGATGCCCTCGCCGGCGCCGCTGGAGGACAGGGAGACGGTGATCTCCGGGCCGCTGGTGAGCGTCTTCGCCGCGTCGGCGAGCGTGCGGGCCGGCACCAGGACGGCGGCCGACAGGCCGGGCGTCTCCGGGCGCCAGGCGAACTCGCGCACGGCGAGGCGGTAGCGGTCGGTGGCGGCCAGGGTCACCCGGTCGTCGTCGATCTCGAGCCGGACGCCGGTGAGCATCGGCAGCGTGTCGTCCCGGCCCGCGGCCACGGCGACCTGGCCGACGGCCTCGGCGAAGACGTCGCTCTCCACCACGCCGGCCGCCGAGGGCATGGCCGGCAGCGAGGGGTAGTCCTCGACGGGCAGGGTCGGCAGGCTGAACCGGGCGTTGCCACAGGTGATGGCCAGCCGCGGGCCCTCGGCGCGGACGTCGACCGGGTGGGGCGGCAGCGCCCGCGTGATCTCGGCCAGCAGCCGGCCGGGGACGAGCGTGCGCCCGCTCTCGCTCGCCTGGACGTCGACCTCCGCGCGGGCCGACACCTCGTAGTCGAAGCCGGAGACCGACAGCTGACTGCCGTCGACCTCGAGCAGGATCCCGGCGAGCACCGGCACCGACGGCCGGGGCGGCAGGCTGCGCGCCGTCCACGCGACGGCATCGGAGAGAACCTCTCGCGCCACCCGGAACTCCATGACCTGACCCACCCCTGCTCGTCGTCCACTGCGGTGCCACCGCGGTGCCCGGCAGGGAGGCCGGACCGCGGTGCGGTCCCCCATCGTGCCGTGCGCACCGGGTCGGGGGGAAACCGCTGTCGCGCGATCGGGGATCCGCGGGGACTGTCAGTGGCCTCTGCTCCCCTGCTGCGGGACGGCCCGCGAGGCCCTGCCAGCGGGCCGTCCCCACCCAGAGTGTGGTTCGAGAACTCCTCGAGAGAACTCCCTCATCCTCGTCATCACTGGTGTGGAACCTGGGGATCGAGGCCGTCTGCCCAGGTCAGCGCCCGAGTCGACATGTGGGTGCGCTGTGCGCGGCGACCGCACCACCCGTGTCGACACGTGGACAACGCAGCGGTCGTCAACGTCTCCCCCTCGTCGTCCACGACCTGTCCCCCCTCCTGCCCACGGCCCGTCCCCAGGTCGTCCCCGGGCCGGCCGGCGCGACGTGGACCGCAGCCGTCGGCGAGGTGTCGTGCTGGTGACGAAGCCGCTGGTCAACAGGCTTTTCCACCCCGGTGGACAGCCGGGACCGCGCGAGGGTCCCAGGACCGGGCGGGATCGCCCGGACGGGTGAGCGCACACCGTCCCCCGCCCGGATTCCCCAACCTGTGCACATCCCTGGGGACAACTGATCGACGTGTCGACCGAGGTCACCGCCCCGCGCCCGCCGATGACCGCACAGGAGGCGGTCGATGACCACACAGCCCTGTCCACGACCCTGTGGAAGAAGCGGGGCCAGAAGTGGTGGCAGCTCCCGCGACGGAGCCGTGGGCAACGGCACTCAGCGGCGGCCGGGGACGGCACGGGCCGCGGTGCGGTCCGGGGACCGCGGTCCGGAGCGCCGCGGTCCGGAGGACCGCAGTCACATCGCTCAGGACCGCGCGCGGCTCTTGATGCGGGCGGTCAGCTCGGTGACCTGCGTGTACGTCGCCCGGCGCTCGCTCATCAGGTTGGTGATCTTCTTGACGGCGTGCATGACCGTGGTGTGGTCCTTGCCGCCGAAGGAGGCGCCGATCCGCGGCAGCGACAGCTCGGTGAGCTCGCGGCACAGGTACATGGCGATCTGCCGGGCGTTGACCAGCGTGCGGCTGCGGTTGGAGCCCTGCAGCTCCTCCATCGTCACGGAGAAGTACTCCGCGGTCGCGGCCATGATGATCGCCGCGGTGATCTGCGGGCCCTGCTCGTCGCTGATCAGGTCCTTGAGCACGAGCTCGGCCAGCGGCAGGTCCACCTGCTGCTTGTTCAGGCTCGCGAACGCGGTGACCCGGATGAGCGCGCCCTCGAGTTCGCGGATGTTGGTCTGCACCTTGCTGGCGATGAACTCCAGCACCGGGTCGGGCACCTGCAGCCGCTCGCCGTAGGCCTTCTTCCGGAGGATCGCGATGCGGGTCTCCAGGTCCGGCGCCTGGACGTCGGTGATGAGCCCCCACTCGAACCGCGTCCGCAGCCGGTCCTCGAGCGTCGTCAGCTTCTTCGGTGCCCGGTCGGAGGTGATGACGATCTGCTTGCTGGCGTTGTGCAGCGTGTTGAACGTGTGGAAGAACTCCTCCTGCGTCCGCTCGGCCCGCTCGAGGAACTGGATGTCGTCGATCAGCAGGAAGTCGATGTCGCGGAAGCGCCGGCGGAACTCCTCGGCCCGGCCCGAGTGGACCAGGTTGATGAACTCGTTGGTGAACTCCTCGGTGCTGACGTAGCGCACCCGCACGTTGGGGAACATCCGCGCCGCGTAGTGCCCGATCGCGTGCAGCAGGTGGGTCTTGCCCAGCCCGGAGTCGCCGTAGATGAACAGCGGGTTGTAGGCACGGGCCGGCGCCTCGGCGACCGCGACGGCCGCGGCGTGGGCGAACCGGTTGCTGTTGCCGATGACGAAACTGTCGAAGACGTACTTGGGGTTGAGCCCCGGGTCCGAGCCGGTGGCCCGCCGGTCCCCGCCGAACAGCGCGACCGCCTCGCCGCCCCCTCGCGCCGGCCGGCGACCGCGGCCCGCCGGCTCCTCGGCGCCGTCGTCGGCCCGCTCGTCGGGAGCGCCCGCGGCGGGCTCGTCGAACTCGAAGGGGAGGACGGCGGCCTCGTCCCCGCCGCCCCAGTCCCGCTCGGCCGCCCGCCGGCGGCGGGCCGGCGGACGTCCCGGCGCGAGCTCGACCGGCGGCGGCGCGACCTCGCGCTCCCAGACGGGGGTCGTGGGCTCGTCCGCCCAGGCGGCGGGCGCGCCGTCGCGCTCCCAGGCCGGCGGCGCGTCGGTCCGCACCCCGAAGGCGCTGCGGCCGTCGTCGGCGCGGTCGCGGGTCTGCTGGTCCTCCTCGAGCCGGGACGCCTCGGCCGACGACCACGGGCGGCGGGTCGGCAGCTCCTCCGGCTCCGCCTCGCGGTCGGTGTCGGCGGGTGCGTCCTCCAGCTGGACGGCGACGCGGATGTCGCGGCCGAGCTGCTCGGACAGCGCCTCGGCGAGCACCCGGCGCATCCGCGACTCGAGCACCGCCTGGGTGAACCCGTTCGGCGCCGCGAGCACCATGGTGTCCTCGAACAGGCCCAGCGGTCGCGTCAGGTTGAGCATCGCGTTCTGCTGGGGGGACAGGCTGGCGGCCAGCCGCCCGCGGATCTGGTCCCAGACGGTGGCCAGGTCCACCGTGGCGTCGGCCATGGCCGCGTCCTCCTCCAGCTGTGTCGTCCGGCTGCCGCCCCCGCGACCCGGTGCGCCGCGGCTCCGGTCGCGCGCCGCGTCCTCAGCGGCGGCCGGTCCTCCCCCGGGGATCCGAGTTGTGGACATCCGGACACAACCGTTCCACACCGGTGTCCACAGGCTGTGCACGACCGGGAGCGGAGGGTCGGCGGTCCCGCGGGTGCGGAGCCGGCGACGAGTGTTCTCGCAGGTCAGGACGGAGAAGAGACTCGGATGGTCGGGGTGCGGCGGTCGGCGGACCGATGGTTCGGCCCCGTGCAGCCGGACCGGGGGACCGGGCCGGAGCAGCGGCGACGCTAACAGCCCCGTCCACAGGCGGGCAACGACGGCAGGGCCCTCCGTCGGCGCGTCGCCGGGCGTGTCGCACACCGTCGCACGGCGCGTCGTCGCGCTGTGCGTGCACTCCTGGGGGACCCTGGCGAGTCGGGGTCCCACCGGCCGCCCGGCCGGTCGCCGTCCTCGGTTATGCTGGTCGGAGTCCGTGACAGGTCCGCGGCACATCGGCGCGCCCGCGTGCCGTCGTGCACCGGGGGCCGTCGTGGTCGACCAGCTTCCGGGGGGCACCCGGGTGCGGCTCCCGCCGTCCCAGTGTCGCCCCGCGCCTCCCCGCCCACCGGCGGGTGGGCACCGCCTCTGTCGTGTAGTGGGAGTACTCCGTGAGCAAGCGCACGTTCCAGCCGAACAACCGCCGTCGGTCCAAGACCCACGGCTTCCGGCTGCGTATGCGCACCCGCGCGGGCCGGGCGATCATCGCCGGCCGTCGGCGCAAGGGTCGCGAGAAGCTCTCCGCCTGAGGTGTTGCCCGCGCAGGCCCGCCTGCGCCGGCGTCCGGAGTTCACCGCGGTCGTCCGGTCGGGCCGGCGTGCCGGGCGGCCGACCATGGTGCTCCACCTCCTCCCCGAGCGCCCGGGGCTCGCGCCGGAGACGGCCGGCCCCCGGGCGGGGTTCGTCGTGGGCAGGGCCGTCGGCAACTCCGTGGTCCGGCACCGGGTGACGCGGCGGCTGCGCGCGGTGGTCCGCGAGGAGCTGCACCGGCTGCCCGACACCGCCGACCTGGTGGTCCGCGCCCGGCCGGAGGCGGCCGACGCGAGCTCCGAGCGGCTGCGCGGCGACCTCGTCGCGGGGCTCGGCCGTGTGCTGGACCAGCGGGTCCGCCCCCGATGAGCGCCCCGCGCCGGGGTCCGGTCGCCCGGGCACTGCTCGCCGCCCTCGGCTTCTACTCGCGGGCCGTCAGCCCGGCCTTCCCGCCGCGCTGCCGCTTCGCGCCCACCTGCAGCGCCTACGCGGCCGAGGCGGTCACGGTGCACGGCGCCGGCCGAGGGTCGTGGCTGGCCCTGCGGCGCCTGCTCAAGTGCGCCCCCTGGCACCCGGGCGGCTACGACCCCGTGCCGCCGCGGCGCGCCGGCGGAACCGCCGCGCCCGACCACTCGTCGGGCAGTGCGGTGCCCGCCCCGGCGCGTACCGCCGATCCCGACCGGTCGCGCCGCGACCCGACGTCCCCGCCGGCCGACGGCCGGTCAGCGCAGCAGGAGGCTCGCGTTGCTTGACTGGCTGTACACCGCCATCGCGTGGGTGATGAAGCAGTGGCACGCACTGTTCTCCACCTTCCTCGACCCGGCCGGCGGCATCACCTGGGCGCTGTCGATCGTGATGCTCGTCGTCACGATCCGCATCCTGCTCTTCCGCCTGTTCATCAAGCAGGTCAAGAGCCAGCGGGCGATGCAGGAGATCCAGCCGGAGATCCAGAAGCTGCGCAAGCAGTACGGGTCGGACCGGCAGGGCTTCAGCGAGGCGATGATGAAGCTCCAGAAGGAGCGCGGGGTCAACCCGCTCGCCGGCTGTCTGCCGATCCTCCCGCAGATCCCGATCTTCCTCTCGCTGTTCCACGTGCTGCGCCGGCTGCGGCCGGGCGCCGACGGCCTGTACAGCTGGGACGACACCCTCACCGACCAGGCCGCCAAGGCCGAGCTCTTCGGTGCGCCGATCTCCTCGTCGTTCAACATGGTCGGGGAGAAGGCCGAGGCGCTCCTGGCGCTCGACGGCGTGAGCTGGGGCAGCATCCGCACGGTCGCGCTCACGCTCATGGTGATCATGTGCGCGACGACGTACTACACGCAGCGGCAGATCATGCGCCGGTCCGGCCCGGTCGAGGGCCAGGCCGCGACGATCCAGAAGCTGATGCTCTACGGGATGCCCATCAGCCTCTTCGTCACGGGCTTCTTCTTCCCGATCGGCGTGCTGCTGTACTGGTTCACCAACAACCTGTGGACGCTGGGCCAGCAGTTCTACATCCTGCGCAAGATGCCCCCGCCCAACTCGCCCGAGGCGCTGGCGAAGAAGGCCGCCGAGAAGCCGGCCGTCGACCCGAAGGCACTGGCGCCCAAGCCCGGCGCCAAGCCGGTCCGCGGGAAGGGCGGCCGTCCCGCCGCCCCGCCGGCCGCGGCGGTGACCGACCCGGCCGCGACGAGCGCGCCCGGCGCCGACGCGGGCGACGGTGCCGCGCCGTCCGGGAGCAGCGCCGCCGGGCGCTCCGGTGGTGACGGCGCGGGCAGCCGGCCAGGCGGCGGTGGGAACCGCACCGCCCCGGCGAACCGCGGCAAGCGCAAGCGTCGCTGAGCGACGGGTCGCCGAGCCACGGCTCGCACCCGGCGCCGCGCACAGACCACCGGGGACGCCCCGGCCGCCTGCACCCACAGGGAGGAACCCCATGAGCGCCCCCAACCCCTCGACGACGGACCCCGCCGCCGAGACCGAGCTGCCCGACCCCGGCCCCGCCGACGCCGACGCCCTGGTCGAGCCGGCCGACGCCGCCGACGACCTGCTGGTCCGCGAGGGCGACGTCGCGGGCGACTACCTGGAGCGGCTGCTCGACATCCTCGACGTCGACGGCGACATCGACCTCGACGTGGAGGGCGACCGCGCATCGGTGGCCATCGTCGGCGGTCAGCTCGACGACCTGATCGGGAACGACGGTGCCGTCCTGGAGGCCCTGCAGGAGCTGACCCGGCTGGCCGTCGCCCAGTCCACCGGCGTCCGGAGCCGCCTGATGCTCGACGTCGGCGGTTACCGGGCGAAGCGGCGGGCCGACCTGACCAGCCTGGCCGCCGACACCGCCGCCCGGGTGGCCCAGAGCCGGCAGCCCGAGCGCATGGCGCCGATGAACCCCTTCGAGCGCAAGGTCGTCCACGACGTCGTCGCCGGGGTGGCCGGGGTGCACAGCGAGTCGGAGGGCGAGGAGCCCAACCGGCGGGTCGTGGTCCTGCCTGACAAGTGACCAGCGGAGAGGGTGCGGCGGCCGCCCAGCGGGTCCCGGCCGCCCCACCGGCCACGGACGTCCCACCCCCGCCGGCGTCGGCAGCGTCTCCCCCGCCCACCCCGCCGTTGGCCGCCGAGGTCTTCGGGGCGGCCCTGCCCGCGGCGGAGGCCTACGTGGCCCGGCTGGCCGGCGACGGGGTCACCCGGGGCCTCATCGGGCCCCGGGAGGTGCCGCGGCTCTGGGAGCGGCACGTCCTCAACAGCGCGGCCGTCGCCGAGGCGGTCCCCCGGGGCGCCCGGGTGGTGGACGTCGGCAGCGGCGCCGGCCTCCCCGGGATCCCGCTGGCCCTCGCCCGGCCCGACCTGACGCTCACCCTGGTGGAGCCGATGGCCCGGCGGGTGGAGTTCCTCACCGAGGCCGTGGCCGAGCTGGGGACGCCGTGGCGGGTGGTCCGCGGCCGGGCCGAGGAGCGCTCGGTGGTCGCCGCCGTCGGCCCGGTGGACGTGGTGACCGCCCGCGCCGTCGCCCCGCTCCCTCGGCTGGTGGCCTGGTGCCGCGGACTGCTGCGCCCGGGAGCCACGCTGGTCGCCCTCGTCGGCGCCCGCGCACTGGAGGAGCTGCCCCGGATGCTGCCCGAACTCGAGGCCGCGGGGATGCGCGACGTCCACCCCCGGGCCGTCGGCGCGGAGTGGGGTGACGCTGCCACTACCGTGGTGGTGATGACGCGCGGACGTCGGTGAGACCGTCCGCTCCAGACCGACCGTTCCACGTGGAACGCGGAGCGTGAGGACGCGCGTGTTCCACGTGGAACGGACGCAGGAAGGACCCGTGATGAGCGACCCGGGCCAGCGGCTGCGGAGCAGTCTCGCCGCCGATCAGGCGGCCATGGCCCAGTTCTCCGCGTCGGGCGAGGAGTTCGACAGCCCGATCGCCATGGAGGCGCTGCGCGCCACCCGCGTGCTGCACGCGGCCAACCAGGACCCCTTCCCCCGGCCCGGGCGGATCCGGGTCATCACCATCGCCAACCAGAAGGGCGGCGTCGGCAAGACCACCTCCACGGTCAACCTCGGCGTCGCCCTCGCCCTGTACGGGCTGCGGGTCCTCGTCATCGACCTCGACCCGCAGGGGAACGCGAGCACCGCCCTGGGCGTCGAGCACAGCGTCGGGACGCCGTCCATCTACGACGCGCTCGTCGGCGACCGGGAGCTGGCCGAGGTGGTCCACCCGACCTCGGCCAGCCCCAAGCTGCGCTGCGTCCCGGCGACCATCGACCTGGCCGGCGCGGAGATCGAGCTCGTCTCGGTCGTCGCCCGCGAGTACCGCCTGCGCCGCGCCATCGAGGGGTACCTGCAGTCCCTGCCGGAGGACGAGCGGCCGGACTACGTGCTGGTGGACTGCCCGCCCTCGCTCGGGCTGCTGACGCTGAACGCGCTCGTCGCCGGCGACGAGGTGCTCATCCCCATCCAGTGCGAGTACTACGCGCTGGAGGGCCTGGGGCAGCTGCTCAACAACATCGAGCTCGTGCGGGCCCACCTCAACCCGGGCATCTCGGTCCGGACGATCCTGCTCACGATGTACGACGCCCGGACCAAGCTCGCCGACCAGGTCGCCGACGAGGTCCGCAACCACTTCGGTGACCTCGTCCTCACCACCGTCATCCCCCGCAACGTGCGTGTCAGCGAGGCACCGGGCTATGGGCAGTCGGTGCTCACCTACGACCCCGGCTCGCGGGGCTCGACCAGCTACGTCGACGCCGCGCGCGAGCTGGCCGAGCGCGGTGTCGCCATGACCCCGCAGGCAGACAACCGGCCTACCGGGGCCCGGGGGGTCTATCCCCCGCCGCTGCCGCCGCGGGCGTTCCCCGACACCGATGCGGCCACCGTCGACGTCGGCAGCGCGCCGGCCCCGTCCTCCGAGGAGTCCCGATGAACAAGCGTGGCGGTCTGGGCCGGGGCCTCGCGGCGCTCATCCCGACGAGCGCCCCGCCGGTGGAGCAGCCCACGCTGCCCGCCACGGACGAGCCGTCCGCCGGGACCACGCCGGCCGAGGCGCCGCCGGTCCAGCTGCTGCCCAAGGCCGCGCAGGCCGCCGACAGCGTGGCCGAGACCGTTGCCCGGCAGGTCGAGGAGACCGTCGGCGTCCCCGGGGCGCAGCTGCGCGAGGTGGCCGTCGGGGACGTCGTCCCCAACCCCAAGCAGCCTCGGCAGGTCTTCGACGACGAGGCGCTCGAGGAGCTCACCCACTCGGTGCGCGAGTTCGGCCTGCTCCAGCCCATCGTCGTGCGCGAGCGCACCCTCGACGACGGGCGGGGTGGCTACGAGCTCATCATGGGCGAGCGCCGGCTGCGCGCCGCCCGCGCGGCCGGGCTGGAGACGGTGCCGGCCATCGTCCGGGACACCGACGACGACGCCCTGCTGCGCGACGCCCTCCTGGAGAACATCCACCGCGTCCAGCTGAACCCGCTGGAGGAGGCGGCGGCCTACCAGCAGCTGCTCGAGGAGTTCGGCGCCACCCACGAGGAGCTGGCCCAGCGCATCGGCCGCAGCCGCTCCCAGGTCACCAACACGATCCGGCTGCTCAAGCTGCCGGTGAAGGTGCAGACGCGGGTGGCCGCCGGGGTCATCTCGGCCGGGCACGCCCGGGCGCTGCTCGGGCTGGCCGACCCCGAGGCGCAGGAGGCGCTGGCCGCCCGCATCGTGGCCGAGGGCATGTCGGTGCGGGCCACCGAGGAGGCGGTCGCGCTGGCCGCCGCCGAGCAGCCGACCGCGACCCGGCGCGCCCGCCGGATCGTGGCGCCCGGCGTCGAGGACCTCGCCAGCCGGCTGTCGGACGCCTTCGAGACCAAGGTGAAGATCCAGATCGGGCGGGCCAAGGGGCGCATCGTCGTCGAGTTCGGCTCGGTCGACGACCTCCAGCGCATCATCGGTCACATGGCCCCGGACATCACGGGCCGCCGCACCGACTCCTGACCCACTCAGCGAGACAGCCCCCGGATTCCGTCACAGCGGAATCCGGGGGCTGTCTCGGCCCCGCAGGGCCCCGCCGCGAGCCGGCGGGGCAGGGGGTCCTTGCTCAGCGGGCGCTCTGCGCCCGGCGGGTGAGCAGCGCGGCCAGCAGCTCCCCGAGGTCGTGCCCCGCGGCCTCGACGGCCATCGGGAACATCGACGTCTCGGTGAGCCCCGGGGAGACGTTCACCTCGAGGAAGTGGACCTCTCCGTCGGCGTCGACGATCGCGTCGGTGCGGGACAGGTCGGCCAGGCCGAGCTCCCGGTGCACGGTGACGGCCAGGTCGGCGGCACGGGCGGCGACGTCGTCCGGGATGCGGGCCGGGGTGTGGTACTCGGTGAGGCCGGGGGTGTAGCGCGCGGTGTAGTCGAAGACGCCGGAGGCCGGCGCCAGCTCGACCGCGGGCAGGGCCTGCGGCCCGTCGCCGAGGTCGACCACGGAGATCGCCAGCTCGGTGCCCTCCACGAACCGCTCGACCAGCACGGTGTCGCCGTAGGCGAAGCAGCTGACCATCGCGGCGGGCAGGTCCTCGACGCGGCTGACCTTCTGCACGCCGAGCGACGAGCCGCCCGAGGCCGGCTTGACCACCAGCGGCAGGCCCAGACGGGCGACGATCAGGTCGAGCACGGCCCCGGCGCCCAGCTCCCGGAAGGTGCTGTGCGGCAGGGCGACCCAGTCCGGCGTCGTCCCGCCGGCGCTGCGCACGACGGACTTGGCCGCCGGCTTGTCCCACGCCAGCCGGCAGGCAGCGGCCGGGGAGCCGACGTAGGGGACGCCGGCCAGGTCCAGGACCGCCCGCAGCGAGCCGTCCTCCCCCGTGGCGCCGTGCAGGGCGATGAAGACCGCGTCGGCCGGCGAGGCGGCCAGGCCCGGCAGCAGCTCGGCGTCGGCGTCGCGCAGCTCGGCGTCGACCCCGGCGCGGGTCAGCTCCTCGGCGACCTGCGTGCCCGAGGAGAGGCTGACCTCCCGCTCGAAGGTCAGGCCGCCGGCGAGGACGACGACCCGCAGCGGGTCGGCGGTGGGCACCGGGTCGGCGGTGGGCACCGGGTCGGTGCCGTGCGCCGGGTCGGCAGTGGGCATTGCGGCGGACTCGGTCATGCTCGGCCGTCCTCGAAGCGGTTGCCGTTGGCGGGACCCACGATGTTCTCCGCCTCGTGGCCGGGCACCGGTCGCGTCACGGCGCGGAAGGTACCGGTGTCGACGGAGTCGAAGGTGGAGTGCAGGTCCAGTTCCGCCTCGATGACCCGGGCCAGCCGGCGCACGCCCTCGCGGATCTGGTCGGGCTCGGGGTAGCAGTAGGACAGCCGCATGTACTCGCGGCCGCTGCCGTCGGCGTAGAAGCCGATGCCGGGGACGTACGCGACGTGCGCGTTGACCGCCCGCGGCTGCATCAGCTTGCTGTCCAGGCCGTGCGGCAGCTTGAGCCACACGTAGAAGCCGCCCTCGGGCTCGGTCCAGGTGGTCCCGGCGGGCATCATCGCCGTGAGGGACTCCAGGCAGGCGTCCCGGCGCTCGCGGTACAGCTCGCTGAACAGCTTGATCTGCTCGCGCCACGGCTGGGTGTCCAGGTACCGGGCGACGGCGTACTGGGTCAGCGACGGCGGGCAGAGCACCTGGGCCTCGGTGGCCAGTACCAGCTTCTCGCGGACGGCGAGCGGCGCCAGCACCCAGCCGACCCGCAGGCCCGGCGAGAAGGTCTTGGAGAACGAGCCGAGGTAGACGACCCGCGAGGCGTTGCGCGCCCGCAGCGCCCGCATCGGCTCCCGGTCGAAGCCGAGCAGGCCGTAGGGGTTGTCCTCGACGACCAGCAGGTCGTAGCGGTCGGCGATGTCCATGATCGCCTCGCGGCGGGGCTCGGACAGCGTCACGCCGGCGGGGTTGTGGTAGTTCGGCACCGTGTAGAGGAACTTCACCCGGTCGCCGTTGGCCCGGCACTCGAGCAGCGCCTGCTCCAGCGCCTCGGGGACGAGGCCGTCGTCGTCCATCGGGACGTGGCGCACCCGCGCCTCGGCGGCCTGGAAGACCCCCAGCGCGCCCACGTAGGACGGGCCCTCGGCGAGGACGACGTCGCCCGGGTCGCAGAACACGCGGGTGACCAGGTCCAGCCCCTGCTGGGAGCCGACCGTCACCACGACCTCGCTCGGCGAGGCGTCGGTGATCCCCTCCAGGGCCATCACGTCGCAGATGCGCTCGCGCAGCCGCGGGTCGCCCTGGCCGGAGCCGTACTGGAGGGTCTGCGCGCCCATGCCGCTGACCAGGTCGCCGATCATCGAGCCGACGGCGTCCAGGGGCAGTGCGGTCACCGCCGGCATGCCGCCGGCCAGCGACACGACCTCCGGGCGGCTGACGACGGAGAACAGCGCGCGGATCTCCGAGGTCTTCATGCCGTGGGTGCGTGCTGCGTACCGGTCGGCGAGGGGGTCCAGCCGCGGGTGGCGGGGGACCACCGGGTTGTGCGGGTGCGAGTGCGCGTTCGCGCCGGGGCCCGGGGGCACACCGGGCGGGAGAGTGGCCACCCGTCGAGTGTAGGGACGCCGTCGTGCGGGTTCCGGCGACACGTCGGGATGTGACGGACGGGTCCGGAGTGCAGTCCCCGTCGCGGCGCTACACCCGCTGGGGGAGGACGAAGGTGCCGGTGGGCGGGTCGGCCTCGGCGGGGAGGAAGAGCCGCTGGACGGCGGCGAGGACGGCCGAGGCCACCGTGCCGCGCAGCCGGGCGTCGAGCAGCAGCAGCCGGTCGACCGGGTGCGACAGGTACCCGCAGTCCAGCCGCACCGCCGGCATCCGGGTCATCCGCAGCAGGTCCCACGTCTTCGGGTAGCCCCCGAGGTCGATCAGCCCGGTGCGCGCCACGACCTCGCGCCGGACCAGGTGGGCGAACTGCTCGCCGACCGTGGACGAGGCGCCCGAGCCCGTGCCGTAGTAGTAGCTGGCCACGCCGCGGGCGTGCTCGGAGCCGTGGGCGTCCATGTGCAGCGAGAGGAACAGATCGGCGCGGGCGTCGTTGGCGAAGGCCGTCCGCTCGGCCGCGGTGGGGTTCTGGCCGCGGCCGCGGGTCAGGTAGACGCGCGCGCCAGCGGCGGCGAGCCGGCCCTCGATGCGGCTGGCCAGGTCGAGCACGAGGTCGGCCTCGGTGGTCTCCCCCGCGGTGAAGCCGGTCTCCGCGCCGCCGTGCCCGGGGTCGACGACGATCACCCGGCCGATCAGGTGCGGGCCGCTCTCGACCATGGAGGCGCTCTGCCGGAGCAGCTGCGGGCGGCCGCCGGTGACCTTGCGGCCCAGCTGGCGCAGCGCGCGCAGGGTGGCCGGACCGCAGGTGCCGTCGGCGGTGAGCCCGTAGTCGCGCTGGAACGCGCGCAGCCCGGCCTCGGTCTCGGGGCCGAGGATGCCGTCGGCGCGGCCGGCGTCGTACCCGAGCTCCAGGAGGCGCTCCTGGAGGTTGGTGACGTCGTCACCGCGCATGGGGCGCTCGGGGTCGTGGTGCAGCAGCCGGTCACCCAGCGACCAGCGCGCCTCCGACAGCGCCCGGTAGGTCTCCTCGCCGACGTGCCCGTCGACGGTCAGCCCGCGGACCTGCTGGAAGTGGCGCACCGCGAGCTCGGTCGCCTGGTCGTAGACCGCGTCGGCGCCGTCGTCCGGGTCGACCGGCCGGAGGAGCTCGAGACTGCGGAGTGCGGCCCGGACGTCGGCCACCGCGGGGCCACGGTCCCCGGGGCGCAGGGGGAAGGTGCCGTCGTTGCTCGCCATCGTGTCCCGATTGTCGTCCTCGCCGGCGGGCCCGGCCCGTCGGGGGTGCGCCGCGCCCACCCCGGACGCGGCAGGACCCACCCGGCCGGGTGGCCGGGTGGGTCCTGGGGTCACGCTCCGCGCCCGGCCCCGGTGCAGGGGCCCACCGCGAGCGGGCGGGCGGCGGGGTCCTGCGTCAGATGTAGTCGGACAGGTCCGACAGGATGGCGCCCTTGGGCTTGGCGCCGATGATGCTCTTGACCGGCTTGCCGCCCTGGAACACCGTCATCGTCGGGATCGACATGACCTGGTAGTCGCGGGCGATCTGCGGGTTCTCGTCGATGTTCAGCTTGGCGATCGTGAGCTTGTCGCCGTGCTCGGCGGCGATCTCCTCGAGCACCGGGGCGACCATCTTGCACGGCCCGCACCACTCCGCCCAGAAGTCGACGAGCACGGGCTTGTCGCTGCCCAGGACCTCGTCGGCGAAGCTCGCGTCGGTCACCGTCACGGTGTTGCCTGCCATGGTCGTTCTCCCTCTGTGGTCTGGCGTGGAGTCGGGCTCCGGTCGGGTCAACCGGGGGCACCGCGGATCTATGCCCGGGCGGGTGCGGGCGCACCCGCCCGGGGGGAGCTCAGCGCTCGTCGAAGGTCTCGGCGAGCCAGCGCTCGGCGTCGATGGCCGCCGCCGCGCCGGTGCCGGCCGAGGTGATGGCCTGGCGGTAGATGTGGTCGACGACGTCGCCGCAGGCGAACACGCCGTCGATGTTGGTGCGGGTCGTCGGGTGCTCGACCTGCACGTAGCCCTCGTCGTCCAGCTTGAGCTGGCCGGCGAACAGCTCGCTGCGCGGGTCGTGGCCGATGGCCACGAACATCCCGGCGACGGGGAGCTCCTCGGTGGTGCCGCTGGCCACGTCGGTCAGCTGCACGCCGGCGACGGTGTCCTCGCCGAGGACGTCGGTGACCTGCTTGCCCAGCGCCCAGCGGATCTTCTCGTTGTCCTGCGCGCGCTTCTGCATGATCTTCGAGGCGCGCAGCTCCTCCCGCCGGTGGACGACGGTCACGCTCTTGGCGAAGCGGGTGAGGAACGTGGCCTCCTCCATCGCCGAGTCGCCGCCGCCGACCACGACGATGTCCTGGTCGCGGAAGAAGAACCCGTCGCAAGTGGCGCAGGCCGACACGCCGCGGCCGAGCAGCCGGGCCTCGTTGTCCAGGCCCAGGTACCGGTACTTCGAGCCGGTGGCGACGATGACCGCGTGCGCCCGGTACTCCTGGTCGCCGACCTCGACCACCTTCGGGCTGGCGGTCAGGTCGACGCGGGTCACGTCGCGGGCGACCAGCTCGGCGCCGAAGCGCTCGGCCTGGGTGCGCATGTCGTCCATCAGCTGCGGGCCCTGCACGCCCTCGGCGAAGCCGGGGAAGTTCTCCACCTCGGTGGTGGTCATGAGGGCGCCGCCGAACTGGGAGCCCTCGAAGACCAGCGGGTGCAGGTTGGCCCGGGCGGCGTAGATCGCCGCGGTGTACCCGGCCGGCCCGGACCCGATGATGATCAGGTCGCGGACCCCGTCGTGCTCCGCGGGCGGGATGGCCGGGTTCTCGACCTCCGCGCCGGTGACGGCGGGGCCGGGGGTGGGCTGGTGGTCGTTCGTCACGGGCGGCACAACGGCAGATCGTAGAGCCGCATTCCCCCGCGGTGGCCGCCTCAGCCCGCGGGGCGGAGCGAGACCTCGGCGATGTCGGCGGAGAAGCCGCCGTCGGCCGGGACCAGCGAGGTGACCCAGACGAGCAGGTAGCGGGTGGTGACGGGCTCGTCGAAGGCGAGCTCGGTGGTGCCGTCGACGGTGCCCGAGGCGGCGACCGTCCACTCGGCGACGTCGGACCCGGGGGTGCCCCCGACCCGCACCTCCATGGTCGCGCCCGGGGTGGTGCTGGTGACCGTGACGGCGGCCAGCGCCTGGTCGGCGCCGAGGTCGTAGACGATGCCCATGCCGTCCTTGAGCCCGCCGAAGGCGGCCGACCCGCGGTAGGTGACGGTCGACCAGGACGTGGCCGGGTCGCCGTCGAAGGTCAGCGGCACGTCCCCGGGGTTCTCCGGGTCCCCGTCGCCCTGCGGGTCGAACAGGGTGCCGGAGGCGATGGTCGCCGCCGGCACGTCGGCCGGGGGCGGGGGCTCCTCGGCCGCGGTGTCCTGCGGCGCCGAGGACGCCGGCGGGGAGGAGCTGCCGGGGGTGTCGACCGAGTCGGCGACGGAGAGCACGTTGGTGCCGAACCACCAGGCGAGCAGGACGACGATCGCCAGTGCCAGCAGCGGCAGGCCGACGACGACGAGCTTGCGCCGGCCGGGCCGCTCCCCGCGGTCGTCGGCGGACCCGTCGTCGCGGACGTCCTCGTCGGAGTCGTCGTCGGCGTCGTCGTCCTCGAAGGCGGCGTCGAGGTGCAGGTGCTCGTCGCCGTAGGGCGGCACCGGCGGCAGGGCCCCGCGCGTGGCGCCGTACCGGGTGTCGTCGTCCCGCGGGTCGTCGTACGGGGTGCCGTCGAGGTCGTCGTCCTCCCGGCGCTCGCGGAGCCGGCGCAGCCAGCCGCTGTCGCTCTCGTCCGGCTCGCGGACCAGGTGGGCCGACTGGCTCGGCCGCGGCGGCTGGGCGAGCAGCGCGGCCATGGCCGCGGCGCTGGACAGCCCGGCGCCCGGCTCGGTGGACCGCGCTCGGCGGACCAGCGCGGCCAGGTCGGGCTGCGGGATGACCGGGGGCGGCGAGGGCCGGCCGTCGGGACCGGGCCGGCCGGCCTGACGCCCGGTGAGGCAGAACTCCAGCAGCGCCCCGAGCGCGGCGATGTCGCCCTGCATGCTCCCGGAGGCCGCGGGGACGGCGCGCAGCCCGACGAGGCCGTTCGGGCGCAGCACGACCGTCTCGGGGGTGATCCCGCCGACGGCGAGGCCGACGCGGTGCGCCTCGGCGATGCCTTCGGCGAGCCGGCGCAGGACGGTGCGCGCCTCGCGCTCGGGCACCGGCCCGTCGGCGAGCCGCTCGGCCAGCGTGCGGCCCTCGATCCACTCGTTGACGACGTACGCGGCGCTGCCGGGACCGCCGTCGGCCGCCCCGCTGCCCTCGGCGGCGTCGTAGACCATGGCCAGCGCCGGGGTGGCCAGCCCGCCGGCGGTGAGCGCCCGGCCGATCCACGCCCGCGCCGGCGGGCCGCCGGGGGTGTGCACGCGGATGGCGACGTCGCGGTTGAGGACGCGGTCGCGGGCCCGCCAGCACCGGATGACGCCGGTGGGGGTGGACTCCTCGGGGCCGATCTCGTCGAGCGGGCGGTAGCGGTCGGGGAGGCCGGTGATGGTGGACGTCATCGCCGCAGCCCCCTCGTCCACTCGTCGTCCGCGGTGCCCGCGCCCCGCAGCGGGGGTCGCGCCCGGCTCGCCGCTCACCCGCGCCCGCGCCGGCCCAGGACCGCCGAGAGCGGTCCCGTCACCTCGGGTACCCGGGCGAGCAGCATGCCGCCGACGGCTGCGACCCCGATGACCACGGTACCGATGAGCAGGGTGCCGAGCGAACCCGCCACCGAGGTGCCGAGCACACTCCGAGACACGATCGTGACGCCCCAGCCCACCAGCGCAGCCCCCAGCGACGCGGCGGTCACGCGCAGTACCGGGACGAGGGTCGACCGGGTGTCCAGCGCCCCCAGCCGGCGGGTGAGCGCGACGTGGCCGAGGACCCAGCCGGCGACGTAGGTGACGCTCGTGACGAGCATCAGCCCGGCGACGACGTGCTCGGGGTCGACCACGGCCGGGACCGCCACGAGCAGGGGCACGCGGACGGCGACCATGCCCAGCTGGATCAGCGTCGGCGTCCGCGCGTCCTTGGTGGCGTAGAAGACCCGCAGCTGCAGGAGCGTCACGGCCATGGGCAGCAGGCCGAAGGCCCCGATGGCCAGGGCGACCCCGATCGCGCGGGCCTCCTCCACGCTGGTGTTGCCGCGGGCGAAGGCGACGGTGGCCAGCGACGGGCCCAGCACCGTGAGCGCCGCGGTGACCGGCAGCAGGCCCAGCGCGGACAGTCGCGTGCCCAGGGAGAGGTCGCGGACCACGCCGTCGACGTCCGAGCGGGCCGCGGCGCGGCTCATCCGGGGCACCAGCGCCGTCAGCAGGGCGACGCCGATGATCCCGTAGGGCATCTGGAACAGCAGGCTGGAGATCGCGAAGGCGCTGGAGCCCAGGCCGCCGTCGCGGCCGGCCGCGTTGGCGATGCGGGTGGCCACGGCGACGCCGACCGCGCTGACCGCGGAGTAGGCGATCACCCACAGCCCCAGCGAGCCGGCCTCACGCAGGCCGGTCTGCCGCAGCCCCCAGCGCGGCCGCAGCGGCACGCCCGCCCGGCCCAGCAGCGGCAGCAGGACCACGGCCTGCACGGCGATGCCCAGGGTGGTGCCGGCCCCGAGCAGCCAGACCAGCCCGGGGCTGATGCTGCCGGGGGTGAGCTCGCCATCGGCGACCGCCATGAACACCACGCCGGTGGCGATGACGACGACGTTGTTGAGCACCGGCGCCCAGGCCGGCGGGCCGAACACCCCGCGGGAGTTGAGCACCGCCTGCGCCAGCGCCCCCAGGCCGTAGAAGACGATCTCCAGCAGCAGGATGCGGGCCAGCCAGTTGGCCAGCCGGACCTGGTCGGGGTCGCCGGAGATGCCGTAGAGCCGGGTGAGCAGCGGCGCGGCGAGGACGGCGACGGCAGTCACGACGACCAGCCCGGCGACGGCGACGGTGGACAGCCGCTGGACGTAGCCGACGCCGCCGTCGCGGTCGCGCTCCTGGGCGTGCACGAACAGCGGCACGATCACCGAGGTCAGGACCCCGCCCAGCAGCAGCTCGTAGACGATGTTGGGCAGCGTGTTCGCGGTGTTGTAGGCGTCGTTGACCAGCCCGACGCCGAGCGCGGCGGCCAGCACCATCGTGCGCAGCAGGCCGGTCACCCGGGAGACGAGCGTGGCCACGGCCATGGTGCCGGCGGCGCGGAGGATGCCGCGGCTGGCGCCGGGGGCGCCCTCGCGGGCCGACGCCTCCTCCTCGGTCTCGTCGACGCGCGTGGGGACCGCCGGCAGGACCGGGATGAGCTGCGTGTCGTCGGGACCGGGGACGAAGCGGGGCCGCGGCGGGGGCACCGGGGGCAGCGGACGGTCGCTGCGGACCGGGCGGTCCCGGCGGACGGCCGGCGGGGGCACCGGCCGCAGCGGCACCACGGGTGGGCGCATGCCGGTGCCGTCGGCCGGGTCGGCGACCACGGGGTAGGGCGGCGGGGGCAGCGGCGTGGCCGGGCGGCGCGCGCGCGGCTGCTCGGCGTCGCGCGCGGACCGGCGCGGCGCGGCGGGCGGGACGGGCGGCAGCGGCAGCCGGTCGCGCTCGCCGACCGGGGGCTCGTTGCTCACACCGGGCTCCGCGCGGGCGGCAGCGGGACCGCCGCGCCCTCGGGGGCGTCGCCGCCGGGCAGGTCGTCGTCCTCGTCGCGGCCGGTCCCCGACCGGCGGCGCAGGAGGAAGCGGACCCCGCGGCGGAGGAACAGCAGGCCGAGCAGGGCCGCGGCGCCGATCGTGATGGCGAGCGAGATGGCGCCGTACGCGGTGCTGGTGACCTGCAGCTCGACCGTGTCGCCGAGCGCGTCGCCGTCCGGGGTGGTGAGGGTGGCGGTGACGGCGAAGCGGCCGGACTGGCGGACCTCGGTGGGCACCTGCAGCGTCGTCCGCTCCAGCGGCGCCAGCTGCTGCACCCCGATGTCGGAGACCGACAGCCCGACCCCGCTGCGGGTGCGCACCTGCAGCCGCACCAGCACCGCGAAGGGCAGGTCGTTGCGCACGGTCAGCACGAGCGGGGCGTCGCTGGAGGCGAGGCTGTAGGTGCCGTCGGCCGGGGAGAGCAGCGTGACCTCGTCGAGCAGGGACTCCACGGTGCCACGGAGGTCGCCGGCCGCCTGCACGGCACGCTCGGGGTCGCGGCCGGAGGCCACCGACGTGGCCCGGGCCGTGGCCGCGTCGAAGGGGGCGAGCGCCGCGTCGGTGTCGCCGACGACGGCCCCGGCCAGGTCGTCGCGGGCCTCGACGGCGGCACGGACGTCGGTGAGCACGGCCGGTGCCAGTGCTCCGGGGTCCGCGGGCGGGAGCAGGCCACCGGTGTCGGCGACCGGTCCGGTCAGCAGCTCGTCGAGGCCGGCGGTGCGGACGCCGGGCACCTGGGTGGTGGAGGCGATCAGCGCGGTCAGGTCGTCGGGCTCGGCGTCCAGCCCGCGCGGCGGCGCGACGAGGACGGTGCGCAGGGCGAGGGGGTCGCCACCGGGCTGGCGGGACAGGAGGGCGACCTCGGCGACGTAGCGCTGCCCGGCGAGACCCGCGCCGCCGTCCGCCGCGCCGGTGTCGCCGGCCAGGGTGCTCAGCGAGGCGTCGGCGACCAGGCCGACGGTGCCCTCGGCCAGCGGCGTGCGCGCGGCGGCGCCGCCGGCGCCCAGGCCGACCGCGGCCCCGCCGTCGGCGAGACCGTCGGAGCTGACGACGACGGAGGAGACGCCGCCGGCCCGCAGGACGCCCAGCGTCTGGCCGTGCACCGCGCCGCCGGCGGCCCAGGCGAGATCGGTGCGGGGCTCGACGTCGAGGACGTCCCGCAGGATGCGGGCGCCGGCGCCGGCCTGGCTGACCGGCGCGCCGCCCTCCTCCTCGGGCAGCGCGGGGAACGCGGCCGCCGTCCCGGTGGCGGGCAGGCTGCGCGCGGCGACCTCGGGGAGCCCGGCGGTGGTCACGGCGTCCACGTCGACGTCGCCGTAGGGCAGGGCCACGACGGGGTGGACGTCGGCCACCGAGCGCAGCCGGTCGAGGAACGCGGCGGCCGCCTCGGTGCCCTCGCCGGCGTCGTCCTCGCCCGCGACGTCGTAGGGCCCGTCGGCCATCACGTCGAGGGCCTCGACCAGGGCGGGGTCGACGGCGAGGGTCACCCGCGCCACCGGCTGCGGCTCCTGGCCGGGAACCGGCTCGGTCTCGGGGAGCTGCTCGACGGCGGAGAGCAGCCGGTCCAGCCGGCCGCCCGAGCCGACGGCCTCGGCGAGGTCGTCGTCGGTGAACCGGCCGGCGGCGTCGCGGTGGGTGGGCTCGACGAGCGGCCACAGCCAGGCGACGCCCGTCGTCCCCACCGGCGGCGCACCCACCTGGACGACGTAGGTGCCGACCTCCCCCACCCGGCTCTCCACCCCGTCGGGGGTGGTGCCGTTGAGGTTCAGCAGGACCGGGTAGACGCCGTCCTCGACCAGCTCCAGGTCGACGGTGGTGGTCGTGTAGCGGAAGTCGAGGGACGCGCCGGCGGCGAGGGTGCCGGCGATCGGCAGGAACTCGGCGTTCGCGCGCGTCGCGGGCGGGTCCAACTCGGCGGCGACCAGCTCGGCGCGGGTGCGCAGCGGGTCGCCGCGCTGCAGCCGCAGGGCGAGGCCGGAGAGGTCCTCGCTGCCGGTGTTGGTCAGCGTCACGCTCAGCGTGATCGTGCCGCCGGGGACGACGGTGGCCGGCTCGACCCGGTCGACGGTGATGCGGACCGGGCGGTCGGGGTCGGTCGCGGCGCCGGCGGCGTCGTCCCCGGGCCGGTCGTCCCCCGGCGCGGCGGTCGCGACCGGGGTGAGCGGGCCGCCGAGGCCGGCGACCAGCGGCAGGGTCACCAGCAGGGCGACGATCAGCCGCAGCAGCGCCGGGCGGGAGTGGCTGCCCCGGCGTCCGGTGCCGTGCCCGTGCGGAGTGTCGGGGCCGCGGCTCACGCGCTGTCGGCGAGCAGCGCCGGGGCGCGCTCGACGAGCGCCCGCTCGTCGGCGTAGGCCAGGCGCTCGCTCAGCTCGTCCAGCGGCACCCACGCGACCTCGGTGACCTCGATGTCGGCGTCCGACAGCGCGCCGCCGATCGCGCGGAGCAGGAAGTGGTGCACCGTCTTGTGCACGCGCCGGCCGTCGGCGACGAACCAGAAGTCGATGATCCCGAGCGGGGCGAGGACCTCACCGATGATCCCGGTCTCCTCGGCGACCTCCCGGACGGCGGTGTCCTCCGGGGTCTCGCCCTCCTCGATGTGGCCCTTGGGCAGCGACCAGAGGAGGCGTCCGCGCCGGTCGGTGCGGCCGATCAGGGCAGCGCGGGGCCCGGTCACGCCGTCGTCGGCCACCACCAGGCCCCCGGCGGAGGTCTCGTCGACCCGGCGCAGCCGGCGGCCGGGGCGTCCGCGTCCGCCCGTCCCAGCCATGCCAGGAGGGTAGCGCGCGCGCCGGCACTACCCTGGCTCGTCGTGTCCGAGCAGCCCCCGAGTCGTGCCGTCGCCGAGCCGGTGCCCGCCGCCGTCCAGGAGACCGTGCGGGCGCTCGTCGACGTCTCCCCCGTGCTCGCCGAGCTGGGTGAGCGCTTCGCCGCGGCGGGGTTCGAGGCCCACCTCGTGGGCGGGTCGGTGCGCGACGCGCTCCTGAGCGCCGGGTCCGACGGGGCGCGGGTGCCCGGCGACCTCGACGTCACCACCGACGCCCGTCCCGAGCAGACCCTCGAGCTGCTGCGCGGGTGGGCGGGTTCCACGTGGAACCAGGGGATCGCCTTCGGGACGGTCGGCGCGGAGGTGCGCGGCGTCCGGCTGGAGATCACGACGTTCCGGGCCGACCGCTACGACCGGATCTCGCGCGACCCCGAGGTGGTCTGGGGCACCTCGCTGGTCGAGGACCTCGTGCGCCGCGACTTCACCGTGAACGCGATGGCGGTCTCCCTGGGGCCCGACCGGACGGTGACCGACCCGTTCGGCGGCCTGGGCGACCTGCTGGCCCGCCGGCTGCGGACCCCCGGTGCGGCCGCCGACTCCTTCGCCGACGACCCGCTGCGCATGCTCCGGGCGGTGCGGTTCGTGGCCCAGCTCGGCCTGACGCCGGACGACGACGTGGTGGCGGCGATGACCGGCATGGCCGGTCAGCTGGCGCGGATCACGCCGGAGCGCGTGAACGCCGAGCTGTCGAAGACGTTGCTGCAGGACTCGCCCCGGGCCGCGCTGGAGCTCTTCGTCGGCACGGGCCTGGCCGACGTCGTCCTCCCCGAGCTCGGCGCACTGCGGATGGAGATCGACGAGCACCACCAGCACAAGGACGTCTACACCCACTCGCTGACGGTGCTCGACCAGGCGATCGCCCGGGAGCGCGCCCTGGCGGCGGCCGGGGCCCCGGGCGTGGAGAGCCCCGACCTGGTGCTGCGGCTGGCCGCGCTGCTGCACGACATCGGCAAGCCCGCGACCCGGCGGCACGAGGCGCGCGGGCGGGTCTCGTTCCACCACCACGAGGTGGTCGGCGCCAAGCTGGTGCGCAAGCGGCTGACGGCGCTGCGCTACCCGAAGGACGTCGTCGAGGCCGTCGCCCGGCTGACGTTCCTGCACCTGCGCTTCCACGGCTACGGCCGGGGCGAGTGGACCGACTCCGCGGTGCGCCGCTACGTGACCGACGCCGGCGACCTGCTCCCCCGCCTGCACACGCTGGTCCGGTCGGACTGCACGACCCGCAACAAGCGGCGGGCGGCGGCGCTGGCGGCGACCTACGACTCGCTCGAGCAGCGGATCGCGGAGCTGTCGGCGGCCGAGGACCTCGCGCGGGTGCGCCCGGACCTCGACGGCAACGCGATCATGGAAATCCTCGGGATCGGCCCCGGCCGCGAGGTCGGCGAGGCGTGGCGGTTCCTCAAGGACCTGCGGCTGGAGCGCGGCCCGCTCGACCCCGACGAGGCCGAGGCCGAACTCCGCCGCTGGTGGTCCGAGCGCTCCTCCTGAACGGAGTGCCGGAGCACAGGAAACCTCGCTCCTCGCACTCCGCTGTGGATGACGGGAGCAGGCGGCGGCCGGTCCCCGCCACCCTGCGCCGGTGCACATGCCGCCCATCGCCCTGGACGGTGAGCAGGTCGCCCCGCGCCACCTGCTCACCGCCGCGGGGCTGAGCAACTACCGGCTCCGCACCGCTGTCGCGGCCGGGCGCTGGCAGGAGCCCCTGCCCGGCGTCTTCGTGAGTCACTCAGGTCCGCTCACACGTCGTGAACGGTGGCGGGCGGCGCTGCACTACGCCGGACCCGGTGCGGTCCTGTCGCACCGCAGTGCCCTGGCGGCCCGGGGGTGCCGGGTGCAGGAGCTGTCGAGCACCACTCGTGCAGCGGGCGTGCGGGGCGAGTACGTGCTGCCGCAGGAGGGTGGTCTCGTGGAGGTGACCGCCCGCCACGGTCACCACGTCCGGTCGCAGGGCTTTGTCGTCGTCCACCAGAGCCGGCGCCCGGTCGACGCCGTGGTCGACGTCGGTGGACTCCGCGTCGCAGCGCCGGCCCGCGCCGTCGTGGACGCAGCGGTCACCGCGAGGCGCCGCAACGACGTCGACCACGTGGTGGCCGAGGTCCTCCAACGGGCCCTGTGCACCGTCCCGGCGCTCGAGGCGGAGGCCGCCCGGCTGGGGCGGCGCCTCACGCCGTGGCTCCGATCCGCGCTGGCCGATGCCCGTCGGGGGATGAGGTCGGTGGGTGAGGCGGACCTCCGCCGGGTCGTCGAGGCGGCGGGTCTTCCCGAGCCCGAGTGGGGAGCAGCGGTCGTCACGCGCAGCGGGACGTACTTCGTGGACGCCCTCTGGCGGGACCACGGCGTAGCGGTCGAGGCGGACGGCGCGGCGTTCCACCTCTCGGCGGAGGACTGGGGTCGGGACCTGGTCCGGCAGAACGCGCTCATGGGCGAGGGCCTGGTGCTGCTCCGCTATCCGGTACGCCGCCTCCGCGAGGCCCCGGACGACTGCGGTGCGGAGATCACCCTGCTCCTCACGTGACCGGAGTGCGGGAACGCAGGAAACCTCGCCTCTCGCACTCCGCGTAAGCGGCGGCGGTGAGGAGGTAGGTGGCGCTCACGCCGACGACGACGCCGTGCGAGACCCCGGACGACGGGAGCAGGAACGCCCCCGCCACGACGGCGGCGACGAACGTGATGTTGAACAGCGTGTCGTAGACGGAGAAGACCCGGCCGCGGTGGTCGTCGTCGACCGTCTCCTGCAGCGTGGTGTCCACGCAGATCTTCACGCCCTGCCCGACGAAGCCGAGCACGAAGCCGCCGGCCACCGCGGCGGGCGGGACGAACGGCAGGCCCAGCGCCAGCTGGCCGACCCCGCCGGCGACCAGCAGCGCGGTCACCCACCGCGGCTTGCCGACCCGGCGGACGACGCGCGGGGTGACCGCAGCGGCCAGCAGGGCACCCGCCGCCCCGAACGTGAGCACCTGACCGGCACCCGCCAGCCCGGTCGGCAGCAGCGGCCCCCACGCCTCGAAGGTGTTGCGGTACAGCAGCAGCGTCATCAGCGTGAGGAAGCCGAAGCAGACCCGGTGCACGGCGATGGCGGCGAGCGCGGCGGCTGCCGGCGGGATCGCGAAGACGTGCCGGGCGCCGGCCACCATGCCGCGCAGCACGTCACCGGCCGACAGCCGCGCGGCGCCCAGCGCGTGGTCCGGGCCCAGGTGTCCACGCGCGAACCCGGCGGCCGCCAGCGAGGCCGCGACGTAGGGCGCCGCCGCCGCGGCGGCCACGGCCGCGTACGCGGCGTCCCCCGAGCCCGCGACCGCGGCGATGCCCACGGCCGCGCCGCCGCCCACCACCGACGCCGCCGTGCCCGCCGTCGTCGAGAGCGCGTTGGCCGAGACCAGCCTGTGCTCCTCGATCGTGTGCGGGAGACCGGCGGAGAGGGCGGCCAGCAGGAACCGGTTGACGGCGAAGACGAGCAGGCCGGTCACGTAGAAGGGGACGCCGGCCACCCCGGCGGCGACGAGCGCGGCGACCACCAGCACGAGGGCGGCGCGGACCAGGTTCGCCACCAGCAGCACCTGGCGGCGGCTCCACCGGTCGAGCAGGACGCCGGCGAAGGGCCCCACCAGCGAGTACGGCAGGAGCAGGATCGCGAAGCCCGCCGCGACGTCGGCCGGGTCCGCGGCCCGCTGCGGGTTGAACAGCACCGTGCCGGCCAGGGCGGCCTGGAAGACGCCGTCGCCGAACTGGGACAGCAGCCGGGTGGTCAGCAGGCGGCGGAAGTCCGGGCGGCCGAACAGCTGCCGGACCCGGCTCGGCGCCTGCTGCACGCCGTCACCCTAGGTCGGCGCCGGTACCAGCCCGTGACCGCCGCCCCGTCGTCCCCCGGTCGTGCGCCTCGACCGGTCACCGGCGTCGCCGGTGGGGCACACTGAGGACGATGAGTTCCCCGCCCGATCCCGAGTACGGACCGCCCGCGCGGCCCGCCACGGGGCGCCGCCGTCCCGACGCGGTGCCGTCGTTGTCGACCGGCTCGGTGGAGGACGTCCGGCCCGGGTCGCTGCTGGTCGCGATGCCGTCGCTGACCGACCCGACGTTCGCCGGCAGCGTGGTCTACGTGCTCGACCACAACGACACCGGCACGCTCGGCGTCGTGCTCGGCCGGCCGAGCCAGGTCGAGATCCGCGACGTCCTGCCCGGCTGGTGCGACCTGGCCGTCGAACCCGGCGTGTTCCACGTGGGTGGGCCGTGCGAGACCGACACCGCCCTGTGCCTGGCCACCAGCCCACGCGGCCCCCTCGACGCGGACACCGGCCTGCGGCGCGTCGCCGATGAGGTGTGCCTGGTCGACCTCGACGCCGACCCGGTGGAGCTCGAGGGCCTGGTGACCGGCCTGCGGGTCTTCGCCGGCTATGCCGGCTGGTCCCCCGGGCAGCTCGCGGGCGAGGTCGCCGAGGGCGCGTGGGCCTGCGTCGACGGGTCGCCGGACGACGTCCTGAGCGACCTGGCCGGCCCGCAGCTGTGGCGGCGGGTGCTGGGCCGGCAGACCGGCCGCCTCGCCGTCCTCTCGACCGCCCCGGCCGACCCCTCCGTCAACTGAGCCCCACCCGTCCTGCCGCTGGGGGAGCGCGGGCGGCCGGGATCTGGTAGGAAGGACGTCGGGAAGGGGCGGTCTGGGGAAGAGGCCGCCCCTTCCCGCACGTCCGGGCCCGGAACGGGCCGGGCCGTACGGGGAGCCGGCGCCGTACCGCGGCCCGGTGGGACCGCCCGGCGGACCTAGAGCCCGACGGCGGTGAGCAGCTCCGGGTGCGCCGCGCCGTCCACCGTCTCCTCCGCCGCGGGCGGGGCGATGTCGCGGGGCCCGTGGTCGGCCAGCGAGACCGTCACCGGGAACTCCTGCCCGGGCAGCTCGGTCACGTACTGCACCAGCAGGTCCGTGGAGCCGTCGACCGCCACGGTCCAGCCCGACGCCGAGGCGAACACGGTGCTCAGCCGGCCGTCGATGGACCGCTGGCCCTCCCACGTGTGGTCGCCGCCGCGGAACGCCCCCGGGTCGTCGTCCCCGGCGGTGGCGAGGTTGAGCACGAGCCGGACGAGGACGTCGGCCAGCGGCGCGCTGGCCTCCCCGCCGCCGCCGACGGCGGCCGGGCGGCGCAGGTAGGACGCCGGCGGCAGCCCCGCCGTGGTCAGCGCCTCGGCCAGCCCGGGCACGTCGCCGAACCACAGCGCGTCGGCGGTGAAGAACACGGTGCGCACGTCGTCCGGGCGGCCGTCCCCGTGGCTGGTGACCGCCTGGGCCCGCCCGACGTCGTCGGCGTAGTCGACCTCGCCGGTGAGGGTGAGCACGGAGTCCTCGGCGAGGGGGGCCGCGACGACGAAGTCCGCGCCGCCCTCCTCCTCGTTGGCCGCCAGCAGGCCGGCCAGCAGCTCGGCCTCGGCGTCGGTCACCGGGTCGCCGGGCTCGCGGTCGGCCGCCTCGGCGGTGCAGGCGGCCGTGCACAGGACGGCGCCGACGAGCCCCGCGGCCAGCAGGGCGGGACGGCGGCGCGGCGGCATGCGGTCAGCGTAGGCAGCCCGCGGGCCGCCGACCGGCGCACACGCGCGGACGCGACAGGGCCCGCCTCCCACGGGGGGAGACGGGCCCTGTCCGGACCGAGGTCCTTACATCAGCGCTCGACGTCGCCGCGGATGAACGCCTCGACGGCGTCCCGGGCCTCGCTGTCGCTGTACTGCACCGGCGGCGACTTCATGAAGTACGACGACGCCGACAGGATCGGGCCACCGATGCCGCGGTCCTTGGCGATCTTCGCGGCGCGGACGGCGTCGATGATGATGCCGGCCGAGTTCGGGGAGTCCCAGACCTCGAGCTTGTACTCCAGGTTCAGCGGGACGTCACCGAAGGCGCGGCCCTCGAGCCGGACGTAGGCCCACTTGCGGTCGGTCAACCACGGCACGTGGTCCGACGGGCCGATGTGGACGTTGTCCTTGCCCATGTCGCGGTCGACCTGGCTGGTGACGGCCTGGGTCTTGGAGATCTTCTTGGACTCCAGGCGCTCGCGCTCGAGCATGTTCTTGAAGTCCATGTTGCCGCCGACGTTCAGCTGCATGGTGCGGTCGAGCTGCACGCCGCGGTCCTCGAAGAGCTTGGCCAGCACCCGGTGGGTGATCGTCGCGCCGACCTGGCTCTTGATGTCGTCACCGACGATCGGCACCCCGGCGGCGGTGAACTTGTCCGCCCACTCCTTGGTGCCGGCGATGAAGACCGGCAGGGCGTTGACGAACGCCACGCCGGCGTCCAGGGCGGCCTGGGCGTAGAACTCGGCGGCCTGCTGCGAGCCGACCGGCAGGTAGCAGACGAGCACGTCGGCGCCGGACTCGCGCAGGGCGGCGACGACGTCCACCGGCTGCTCGTCGGACTCCTCGATGGTCTCCCGGTAGTACCGGCCGAGGCCGTCGAGGGTGGTGCCGCGCTGCACGGGGACGCCGAGCGGCGGCACGTCGCAGATCTTGATGGTGTTGTTCTCGCTGGCGACGATCGCCTCGGACAGGTCCCGGCCGACCTTCTTGGCGTCGACGTCGAACGCGGCGACGAACTGCACGTCGGAGACGTGGTACTCACCGAAACGCACGTGCATCAGGCCGGGGACGGAGCCGGTCTCGTCGGCGTCCCGGTAGTAGTGCACGCCCTGCACCAGCGACGCGGCGCAGTTGCCGACGCCGACGATGGCGACCTTGACGGCTCCCATGGGTTTCCTCTCTCCGTTGGACCCGCAGGTCCGTCGTTGTGCGGGGCGGCGGACCGCCCCCGAGCTGTGGTCAGGCCGGGCGACCGTCGTCTCCGGTCGCGGCCTCCCGGCGCTCTGTCTCTGTCAGCTCCCGGTCGATGAGCTCGGACAGCCAGCGGACCTCCCGGTCCACCGACTCGAGCCCGTGCCGCTGCAGCTCGAGCGTGTAGCGGTCGAGACGTTCGCGGGTCCGCGCCAGTGAGGCCCGCAGTCCCTCCCGCTGCCGCTCGACTGTGCGCCTGCGACCCTCGAGGATCCGCAGCCGCACGTCCGCCGCGGTGTGGCGGAAGAAGGCCAGGTGGACGCCGAAGTGGCCTCCGTCGTCGTACGCCTCCGGGCCGGCCTGGCTGACCAGCTCCTGGAAGCGCTCCTTGCCTTCCGCGGTGATCGTGTAGACCACCTTCCCCCGGCGGCCGGTGAGCGGCGGTGCGTCGGCCGGCAGCAGCTCCCCGGGACCGGGCTCGGCAGTGGTGACGAACCCGGCCGCGTGGAGTCGCTTCAACGCGGGGTACAGCGAGCCGTAGGAGATGCTGCGCAGGCCGCCGAGCACCTGGCTGAGCTGCTTGCGCAGCTCGTACCCGTGCATCGGCGACTGTTGCAGCAGGCCGAGGATGGCGAACTCGAGCACTCCGCCCTCCCCAGCTCTCTGCCGGTCGATGTATCGAGACGATACATCGACGGGTGAAGCGCAGGGCAACACCTGGTCACCCGGGAGTGGCGCGCCGCGCCGCGGCCGTGCGGTGTGCCGGCTCGGAGCGCGTCTCGCGGACCCGCCGCCGGGAGGCGCCCGGTGCGTACCCTGGCCCGGTGCCCGGACGACGCTCCGTCGTGGACTACTCGCTGCAGCGGCGAGCCGTCCTCGCGGGCGTGCAGGCGGGGCGCACGAGCCTGTACGAGGTCTGCGACGCCAGTCCGTACCTGACCCGGGCGGCCCGCTACCACGGCGACCCGACCGAGGACCCGTGCCCGATCTGCCGCGGACACCGGCTGACCCTCGTCAGCTACGTCTACGGCGACACCCTCGGGCACGTGTCCGGCCAGGCCAAGACGTCCGTGGAACTGGCCCGGATGGACGGCAAGCAGGAGGAGTTCTCGGTCTACGAGGTGGAGGTGTGCCGCGGGTGCGGCTGGAACCACCTCGACCGCTCCTACGTCCTCGGCCGCGAGCCGGAGCCCGGCCGCCAGCCGCGCCGTCCGCGCCGGCGGGCGGCCACGGAGTAGTACCGGTCACTCCGGGGAACACCCTGCGGCTGCGTCCGTCGTTGTACGGGGTCGGCGCGTGACACGCGGCGCGATGCCGCGGGTCCTCCCCCGCTCGTACAGCTGAACACGCCACTCTGGGTAGCGGGACGAACTCGTCCCGTCCCACTCGACTGCCAGGAAGGGGCTCGCGCGTGCCCTCCCACGACGAGACGTCACCGGTCGGACCGGGCGCCGGCTCGGTCCGCCGGCCTCCCCCCGCCCGTCCCGGCGGGGGCGGCCGCGCTCGGACGACGGCGTCCCGCACCGGGTCGGGCTCCGGCGGGAACCGCCCGCCGGGCAACGGCGGCGGCCGGCCACCCGCGTCCGGCGGGCGCGGCGGGAACGGCGGCCGCAAGGGCAAGCCGGCCCGCACGAAGAAGCAGCGCCGTCGCCGCCGGCTGAAGATCCTCGCGGGGCTCCTCGCCGGCGTGTTCGTGCTGCTCGCGGTCTTCGTGGGCGTCGTCTACGCGACGACCGAGGTGCCCGACCCCAGCAGCGTGCAGAACGCGCAGACGACGGTCGTCTACTACGCCGACGGCACGACCGAGATGGCGCGGCTGGGCGACGAGAACCGCACCAACGTCTCGCTCGACCAGGTGTCCGAGCCCGCCCGCAACGCGATCCTCGCCGCGGAGAACCGGAACTTCTACTCCGACCCCGGCATCTCGTTCACCGGCATCGTCCGCGCGGCCTGGAACAACGTGACCGGCGGCTCGACGCAGGGTGGGTCGACGATCACCCAGCAGTACGTGAAGAACGCCTTCCTGACCCACGAGCAGACGTTCAGCCGCAAGTTCCAGGAGCTCTTCCTGGCCATCAAGCTGGACAACGAGTACTCGAAGGACGAGATCTTCGAGAACTACCTCAACACCATCTACTTCGGCCGCGGCGCCTACGGCATCGAGGCCGCGGCGAACACGTTCTTCGGCGTCCCGGCCAGCGCGCTGACCGCCGAGCAGGGCGCCGTCCTGGCCGTCCTCATCCGCAACCCCTCCAACAACGACCCCGAGGTCAACCCCGAGGGCGCGCTCAGCCGCTGGGAGCGGGTGCTCGACGCCATGGAGGAGGAGGGCTGGGTCACCGCCGACCAGCGCGCCGCCGCCCTCTACCCGCAGGTCCTGCCCCGCACCGGCTCCAACCTGGGCATCCCCAGCGGCCCCGAGGGCCTGGTCGTGCAGCAGGCGCTGGCCGAGCTGCGGGCCAAGGGCTACACCGACCAGCAGATCCTGGCCGGCGGGCTGCGCATCACCACGACGATCCAGCGGCCGGCGCAGGACGCCGCGATCGCCGCGGTCAACGACGTCATGTTCGGTGAGCCCGGTCCCGAGGACGACGAGCCGGCCAACCTGCGGCAGGCCCTCGTCGCCGTCGACCCGCGGACCGGCGCCGTCGTCGCCTACTACGGCGGGCCCAACGGCACCGGCACCGACTACGCGCAGGCCCAGCGCCAGCCCGGCTCCTCGATGAAGCCCTACGTGCTGGCCACCGCGCTGGAGCAGGGCATCGGCGTCGAGTCCCGGCGCGACGGCTCCTCGCCGCAGACCTTCCCCGACCGCGACGCCCCGGTGCGCAACTCCGGCGGCGCCTCGTGCGGCAACTGCACGCTGGTCGAGGCCATGACCCGGTCGCTCAACACCACCTTCTACGGGCTGGCCTACGAGGTCGGGCCGGAGAACGTGCGCGCGACGGCGCTGGAGGCCACCGGCCTGCCGGAGACCTGGCAGGGCGGCTTCCTCGAGGGGCAGACGATCCTCGCCAACGCCGAGGGCGGCACCGGGTCGGCCATCGGCATCGGCGAGTACGAGATGCGCCCCATCGACCAGGCGCACGGCTTCGCCACCCTGGCGGCCGGCGGCGTCGAGCGCAGCCCGTACTTCGTCGCCCGGGTGACCGACAGCACCGGCGCGGTCCTGCTCGAGTACGGCGGCGACCCGGGTGAGCAGGTCATCCCGGCCGACGTCGCCAACGACACGACCTACGCGCTGCGGGACGTCGCCGACTACTCCCGCCGCTCGCTGGACGGCGACCGGCCGGTGGCCAGCAAGACCGGTACGCAGGGCCTCAACGCCACCGACAACTCCGACGCCTGGATGGTCGGCTACACCCCGTCGCTGTCGACGGCGGTGTGGATGGGCACCGACGGCCGCGAGCCGATCGTCAACGCCGCGGGCTCGATCATCTACGGGTCCGGGCTGCCCGGCGCCATCTGGCAGCAGTTCATGGACACCGTCCTCGCCGGCACGCCGGAGGAGCCGCTGCCCGACGAGCCGGTGATCGACGCCGACCGCAACGGCCCGCCGGCCAGCGAGAGCGCACCGCCCACGACGGAGGCGCCGCAGACGACGCAGTCGGCGCCGACCACCGCCGCCGAGCCGACCGAGACCACGGTCGAGCAGCCCGACGTCCCGGCCACGTCCACCCCCGCGACGCCGCCCACGACGTCGTCGCCGCCCGCGTCCTCCCCGCCCGCGGTGGCCCCGCCCACCGTCACGGTCGGCGGCGGGAGCCAGGCGCCGGGCGGGGGCCAGGGCGGGGGCCAGGGCGGCGGGCAGGGCCAGCAGGCCGCGCCCGCCGGCGGCTGACCGCCCGGCAGACTGGCGCGGTGACCCGCGCGCAGCACCCCACGGACCCCTCGGACAGCTCCGCTGCCGGGGGGTCCGTGCCGTTCCGGGGACCGGTGGCCGCCGCCCCGCCCGCCGCCCCGCCCGCCGCCCCGCCCGCCGGCCCGGACCGCGTCGTGCCGACCTGGACCGACCCGGTCGCGGCGCAGGCCAGCGAGGCCGTCGGCGGCCCGTGGGGGCGGCACGCGGTCACCGGGCGGGCGCTGTTCTGGACCCCGCTGCGGGTCTGCCTGCTGTTCACCACGACGGTGCTGGCCCTGGCCTGGGTCAAGCAGGCGCCCTGCTCGTCGGGCAACTGGGCGGGGAACGTCCAGTACACGCACTTCTGCTACAACGACGCGATCCCGCTGTGGGGGGTGCACGGGCTCGACCAGGGCGACGTCCCCTACCTCGACTCCGCCGTGGAGTACCCGGTGCTGACGGGCGGGCTGATGGCCGTGGCCGCGGGCCTGGCCCGGGCCTACGGCGAGGTCTCCGGCGACCAGGGGCTGTTCCCCGGCGTGCCGGAGGTGCAGGCCTACTACGTGGTGACGTGCCTGCTGTTGGCGCTGCTGGCCTTCCTGGTGACCCGCACCGTGATGGCGCTGTCCGGGCGGCGGCCGTGGGACACCGCGATGGTGGCCCTCTCCCCGTTGCTGCTGGTGCACGCCTTCACCAACTGGGACCTGCTGGCGGTCGCGCTCACCGGGCTGGGGCTGTGGGCGTGGGCGCGGCAGCGCGAGGTGCTGGCCGGGGTCCTGCTCGGGCTGGCGGTGGCCGCGAAGTTCTACCCGTTGCTCGTGCTCGGCGCGCTGCTCCTGCTCTGCCTGCGGGCCGGGCTCTGGCGCACCTGGCTGCGCGCCGCCGGCGCGGCCGTGGTGGCCTGGCTGGCCGTCAACGTGCCGATCGCGCTGCTGGCCCTCGACAACTGGGCCACGTTCTTCACGTTCAGCCGGGAGCGCCCGGCCAACCCCGAGACGCTGTGGAACCTGGTCATCCGCCTCTCGGACGGCCGCGCGTTCGACGGGCCGCTCGCCGAGGGGCAGGCGCCGTCGGTGCTCAACGCCGTCGTCACCGTCGTGCTGCTCGGCTACGGGCTGGCCGTGGCCTGGCTGACGCTGGCCGCGCCGGTGCGGCCGCGGGTGGCCCAGGTGGCCTTCCTGCTGGTGGCCGGGTTCCTGCTGCTCAACAAGGTGTGGAGCCCGCAGTTCTCGCTGTGGCTGCTGCCTCTGGCGGTCCTCGCCCGCCCGCGCTGGCGCTCGTTGCTGCTGTGGCAGGCGGTCGAGGCGCTGGTGTGGGTGGTGACCATGCTCTGGTACCTCGGCACCGCCAACCGCGGCATCGACGAGGAGTGGTTCTGGATGGTCGTCGTCACCCGGGACGTCGCGGTCGTGCTGCTGATCGTCCTGGTGGTGCGCGAGATCTGGCGGCCCGACCACGACGTCGTCCGCACCAGCTGGCCCGGCGTCGACGATCCCGCCGGCGGGGCGCTCGACCGCGCACCCGACCGGCTCACCCTCGCCGGCCGGAGGCCGGCAGTGCGGCTCAGCCGATCGCCGACCTGACCAGGGCGACCTCCTCGGCGTGGGCGGCCGCGTCGCCCGGGGTCTCCAGGACGATCGGCGCGTCGGCGGCCCGGGCCACGCCCAGCAGCACCTCGGTCGGGATCTCGCCGTCGGCCAGCGGGGCGTGCCGGTCGCGGCTGGACCCGGCCGGGTCGCGGCTGTTGTTGAGGTGGACGACGTCGATGCGGCCGGTGACGGCGCGGACGTCGTCCACCACCGTCTCCAGGTCCCAGCCGGCGGCCCAGGCGTGGCAGGTGTCGAGCACGAACCCGGCGCCGAACTCGCCGACGGCCTCCCACAGCCGCCCCAGCGCGTCGAGGTCGCGGGCCATCGCGTTGCCGCCGCCGGCGGTGTTCTCGATGAGCAGGGGGACGGGGAACCCACCGGCCTCGGCCTGGCGGGTGAAGGTCTTGCGCCAGTTGTCGACGCCGGCGGCCGGGTCGTCCTTCGCCAGGACGTGGCCGCCGTGCACGACCAGCCCCAGCGCGCCGACGGCCGCGGCGGCCTCGGCGTGCTGGCCGAGCAGCTTGCGGCTGGGGATGCGGATGCGGTTGTTCGTCGTCGCCACGTTGAGGACGTAGGGCGCGTGGACGACGACGGTGACCCCGCCCTCGCGCAGCGCCTCGGCGTCGGGCCGCGGCTTCGGCGCCTTCCAACCCTGGGGGTCGCCGAGGAAGACCTGCACGCCGTCGGCGTCCATCTCCGCCGCGCGCGCGACCGGGCCGCCGTCGAGCAGCTCGTTGTCCTCGGTCAGGCCGGGGCCGACGTGTACGCCGATCGGGTGGGTCGCCACGTCGGCGACAGTAGTTCCGGCCGACGACAGGTTTACGCGTAACCCGGGACACACATCATCGTTCCTGCACCGTGACGGGGGTTACTCCCCGGTAGCTCGACGGAGGGTGTGCAGGGACATGGTGACCGGTCGGATCCGACGCAGCGCCCGGCGGGGTCTCGCCGGGGCGCTCCTGCTCTGGCTGGCCATCCTGGGGACGTCGGTGCTCGTGGCGCCCAGCGCCAGCGCCGACCCCAACGGTCGGGTCGACCCGGTGGTGGACGTCTTCATCCGGGACCTCACGCCGCCCTACGTGTCGGTCGACGACGGCGACACGGTGCGCTTCACCAACCAGATCCAGGACAAGACCGTGCAGGTGGGCGGCGGGGGCCTCCTGCCGACGCTGGTCAGCGTGACGGTGCGGACCGAGGTCACCCTGACGATGCCGACCGGCACGCGGGTGCTGCCGCCCGGCGCCTCCTGGGACGAGACCTTCGACCGCGACTGCTCGCTGCCCGGGATCGTCGACGTCTGCCTGATCGGCTACACGTACCGCCTGCAGAGCAACGCGTCGCTCACCTCGGCGCTCACCGACGCGGTGTTCCGGCTGCTGCCGCCGCTCCCGGTGCCCACGCCGTTCGTCGTCACCACGCTGCCGCTGCCGAACCTGCCCGGCGTGGACCTGCCGCAGCTGCCGGTGATCGACGTCCCGACCCTGCTGCCCGGCGTCCCCGAGCTGCTGCCGCAGCTGGTGCCGCAGGGCGAGGCGCCCACGCCGACGCAGGCGCCGGTCCTCCCGCAGGCGCCGGCGGCGTCGGGTGTCGACGGGCTGCCCTACGCCTACGACACCGGCCTCGGCGCCGCGGACATGGCGCCCACCGGCGGCGGCGTCGCGGCGCTCGACCTGAGCCGGTTCACGCCCGCCTCCGGTGGCGGCCCGGCCGGTGCCGCGAGCGCGGCGGGCGGCGGGTCCGGTGGTGGCGCGGGTGGCCACGACGGCGCCTCCGTCCCGGTCTTCGGTCAGCTCTCCGGGGCGGGCGGGGACCTGGACGAGGAGAGCGCCACGAGCGCCGACCCGGCCGGCCCGGCCGCCGGCGCCCTGCCGCTGCCGGCACTCCTCGCCGTCGTGGCGCTGGCGGCGTCGACCGCCGCGCTGGTGCGCACGCAGTCGGCCGCCCGCTCGACCGGCGGGTCGCACCGCTCGCGCTGAGCCCCTCCACCGACGGCCGCCGCCCCCGCCCGGGACGGCGGCCGCCGGTGCCTCCGGTACGTCCCCGTGGACGGCGGTCCCGTGGACGGCCGGCGGGCGATCCGCCGCGCGCTGGTAGCCTGTCCGGTGGCGCGTTCTCCTCCCGCTCCGCGGGGGTGGGGCGCGCGACGCATGTACGACCCTCCTGCTGCAGATGCACTGCAGCCGCCGAGACCAGAGGAGGTGGGGTTTCTCCATGCGCAATTACGAACTGATGGTCATCCTCGACCCCGAGCTGGAGGAGCGCACGATCGCTCCCTCCCTCGACCGGTTCCTGACCGTCGTCACCAACTCCGGTGGCACGGTGGGCAAGGTCGACATCTGGGGCCGCCGTCGGCTGGCCTACGAGATCAAGAAGCAGATCGAGGGCATCTACGCCGTCATCGACATCAACGCCGAGCCCGCTGCGGTGGCCGAGCTCGACCGGCAGCTGAACCTCAACGAGTCGGTCCTGCGCACCAAGCTGATGCGGCCCGAGGTCCACTGACCATGGCCGGCGAGACCGTCATCACCGTCATCGGCAACCTGACCTCCGACCCGGAGCTGCGGTTCACGCCGTCGGGTGCCGCGGTCGCGAACTTCACCGTCGCCTCCACCCCGCGGACGTTCGACCGTCAGTCGCAGGAGTGGAAGGACGGCGAGGCGCTCTTCCTGCGCTGCAACGTGTGGCGGCAGGCGGCGGAGAACGTCGCCGAGTCCCTCACCCGTGGCTCGCGGGTCATCGTCTCCGGTCGCCTCAAGCAGCGCTCCTTCGAGACGAAGGAGGGCGAGAAGCGCACCGTCGTCGAGCTCGAGGTCGACGAGGTGGGCCCCTCGCTGCGCTACGCCACCGCGAAGGTCACGAAGGCCCAGCGCGGTGAGGGTGGCGGCGGCTTCGGCGGCGGCGGTGGCGGCGGTTTCGGTGGTGGCGGTGGCGGTGGCGCGAGCGACCCGTGGTCGACGCCCGCCGGCCCGTCCGACGAGCCGCCCTTCTGAGGAAGGACCCCTCGCAGGACCCCCTCGCCCCCCACGCCTCGCTCCGCTCGGCGCGGGCCCCTGCGAGGGGGGCCGCAGCTCCCACCCGGGAGCCCTCATCCGCACCATTTCCTGATCCACGTCGTACCTGGAGAACCCAGTGCCCAAGCCCCCCGTGCGCAAGCCCAAGAAGAAGGTCTGCCAGTTCTGCAAGGACAAGGCGACCTACGTCGACTACAAGGACACGACCCTGCTGCGGAAGTTCATCTCCGACCGCGGCAAGATCCGTGCCCGCCGCGTCAGCGGCAACTGCAGCCAGCACCAGCGTGACGTCGCGACGGCCGTGAAGAGCAGCCGCGAGATGGCGCTGCTGCCCTACACCTCCACGGCGCGCTGACCATGAGCACGATGAAGCTGATCCTGACGCAGGAGGTCACCGGTCTCGGGTCCTCCGGCGACACCGTCGAGGTCAAGGGCGGCTACGGCCGCAACTACCTCCTGCCCCGCGGCCTGGCCATCGTGGCCACCCGCGGTGCCGAGAAGCAGGTCGAGTCGCTGCGCCGGGCGCGTGCCGCCCGCGACGTGCGCAGCCTCGAGGAGGCGCAGACCGTCGCCGGCCGCCTCAGTGGGCTGACCGTCCGCGTGCCGGCCCGTGCCGGCGAGGGCGGCCGCCTGTTCGGGCGCGTCACCACCGCCGACGTCGCCGCCGCGGTGACCGCCGCCGGCGGGCCGGAGCTCGACCGTCGTCGCATCGAGCTGCCCAGCAGCATCAAGACGACCGGCCAGCACAAGGTCACGGTGCGGATCCACCCCGAGGTGGCCTCGGAGCTGACGATCGACGTCGTCGCCTCCTGACCCACGCACACCCCACGAGGGGCGTCGGACTCCGGTCCGGCGCCCCTCGTGGCGTCTCGGGTCCGCTGAGGGCGCTCCTCCCGCCCCCTGGGGCCCGTGCCACGCGCGATGCGCGCCCCGGGACCGGCCAGCGGCCCGACGGGTCACCTACCGCACACTGCCCGTGTCGCCGCCCCGGGCTGTGGACGAGGGGCCGGCGTGTGACGCCTGGGACGCCTGCGCCGGGCGGGCGACACGCCGGGGGACGACACGGCGAGTTCTCCCGGATTTCTCCCGTCCACACCCGGTGCGTCGTCGCGGTGCTGGTCAGGTGCGGGATACGCGGCCGGCGCCGTCCCCGTCCCCCGCTGTCTCCACATGTCGACACGCCTGTGTCCACCGACTTGTCCACAAGTTGTGCAGAACGGCGCCCACAGCGGTGATGGACGGACCGGTCCGCCGTTTCTAACGTCCTCCCTGCCTACCCGCCCGACCCGAACTGTCGGCGGCTCGCGGTAGGAACTCCTCGAACGCACGTTCGAGACGGATGACGAACGTCCTGGTGCTCCCCCACCGGGCCCCGGCCGGCGGCCGGGGTCTGTGGCGGGGTGCGCCGGAGAGTGGATGGAGGACCGACGTGGCGGTGGCCGACGACTTCAGCCGGCCCCAGGCAGCGGCGCCGGAGTACGACCGGCAGCCGCCGCAGGACGTCCAGGCGGAGCAGTCGGTGCTCGGCGGGATGCTGCTGAGCAAGGACGCGATCGCCGACGTCGTCGAGCAGTTGCACAGCGCCGACTTCTACCGGCCGGCGCACGCGATCATCTTCGACTGCATCCTCGACCTCTACGGCCGGGGCGAGCCCGCGGACGCGATCACCGTGGCGGCCGAGCTCAACCGCACCGACCAGCTGTCGAAGATGGGCGGCGCGGTCTACCTGCACACGCTGATCGCCTCGACGCCGACCGCGGCCAACGCCGGCTACTACGCCGCGATCGTGGCCGAGCAGGCCGTCCTGCGGCGGCTGGTGGAGGCCGGCACCCGCGTGGTCCAGCTGGGCTACGGCGCGGCCGGCGGGCGCGGCGACGTCGACGACATCGTCGACCGCGCGCAGCAGGAGATCTACGACGTCACCGAGAAGCGGATGAGCGAGGACTACTCGCGGCTGGAGGACATCCTCCAGCCGACGATGGACGAGCTCGACGCCATCGCCAGCCGCGGCGGGGTGAGCCGCGGCGTCCCGACGGGCATCCGGGATCTCGACGAGCTGACCAACGGCCTCCAGGCCGGCCAGATGGTCGTCATCGCGGCAAGGCCTGGCGTGGGCAAGTCGACGCTGGGTCTGGACATCGCGCGGTCAGCGGCGATCAAGCACCACATGTCCACGGTCATCTTCTCGCTCGAGATGAGCAAGCACGAGATCACCATGCGTCTCCTGTCGGCCGAGGCCAAGGTGCCGCTGCACCACATGCGCGCCGGCACGCTGTCGGACGAGGACTGGTCGAAGCTGGCCCGCCGGATGGGCGAGGTGGCCGACGCCCCGCTCTACATCGACGACTCGCCGAACATGACGATGATGGAGATCCGGGCGAAGGCGCGGCGGCTCAAGCAGCGCAACGACCTCAAGCTCGTGGTCATCGACTACCTCCAGCTGATGACGTCGGGAAAGCGCGTCGAGAGCCGCCAGCAGGAGGTCTCCGAGTTCTCCCGCGCACTCAAGCTCCTGGCCAAGGAGATCGAGTGCCCGGTGATCGCGATGTCGCAGCTGAACCGTGGGTCCGAGCAGCGTCAGGACAAGAAGCCGATGCTCTCCGACCTCCGCGAATCGGGCTCGATCGAGCAGGACGCTGACATGGTGATGATGATCCACCGCGAGGACATGTACGAGAAGGAGTCCCCGCGGGCCGGCGAGGCCGACATCATGCTGGTCAAGCACCGCAACGGCCCCACCGCCAACGTCACGGTCGCCTTCCAGGGTCACTACAGCCGGTTCGTGGACATGGCCAACTGACCTGGACCGACCACCCCGCGGGCCCGTCCCTCCGTCGCCTCGACGGGGGACGGGCCCGCGGCGTCAGTTCTCCGCGCGGAGCAGGGGCGGGTGCAGCGCGGTGGCCGGGCCGCGCCGGTAGAGCTGGGCCGGCCGGCCGCCGTCCCGGGTCGTGGTCTCCCCCGTCGGCTCCAGGAAGCCGGTCGCGCTGGTGACCTTGCGGTGGAAGTTCCGCGGGTCCAGCGGCCGCCCCCACACCGCCTCGTACACCCGCCGCAGTTCGGCCACGGTGAACGACGGGCCGCACAACGACGCGGCCAGCGACGTGTACTCGAGCTTCCCCCGCGCCCGGGCCACGCCGTCGGCGAGCACCACGTCGTGGTCGAAGGCCAGCCCCGGCGACACCTCCTCCACCGGCGCCCAGCGCGTGGCCGCCGCGTCGCTGCCGGCCCGCGGCTCCGGCGGCGCCGCGACCAGCGCCAGGTGCGCCACGGTCACCACCCGCATCCGCGGGTCGCGGTGCGGCGCCCCGTACGACGCCAGCTGCTCGAGGTGGGCGGCCCCCGGCCTCAGCCCGGTCTCCTCCGCCAGCTCCCGCGAGGCCGCGGCCAGCAGGTCCTCGTCCGGCCGGACGAACCCGCCCGGCAGCGCCTCCCGCCCGGCGAACGGCTCCTCGCCACGGCGCACGACCAGCACGTGCAGCCGGTCGGCCCGCACGGTCAGCACCACCAGGTCCACCGTCACCGCCACCGCGGGGAACGCCTGCGGGTCGTAGCCGTCCACGGCGCCACCCTAACGCACTAATCGTCGGATTGACGACAAGCGTCGGCGGTGCTTATCGTCAAGACGACGACAACACCGAGGAGGGACCTCCGATGGCCGACATCACCCGCTACCCCTTCGTCCGCCACCTGCGCAGCTCGGCGACCGCGCACGTCCTCCGCGTCCGCAACGGGCAGGTGGTCCAGGCCGCCACGGGCGCCAGCTTCTGGTTCCGGCCGCTGTCGGCCGTCCTGTCGGAGGTCCCCGTCGACGACCGCGAGCTGCCGCTCCTCTTCCACGCCCGGACGGCGGACTTCCAGGACGTCACCGTGCAGATGACGCTCACCTCCCGCGTCACCGACCCGGCCCTGGCGGCGGCACGGGTGGACTTCTCGATCGACCCGGTCACCGGGCGCTGGCAGGGCACCCCGCTCGAGCAGGTCGCCGGCCTGCTCACCGAGTCGGCGCAGCAGCACGCCCTCGACCTGCTGGCCACCATCGACCTCGCGGCGGCGCTCACCCGGGGCGTGGCGCCGGTCCGGGACGCCGTGGAGCGCGGCCTGGCCGCCGACCCGCGCCTGGCCGAGACCGGCATCGCCGTCATCGGTGTGCGGGTCGTCGCCGTCCGCCCGGAGGCCGACGTCGAGCGGGCGCTGCAGACACCCACCCGCGAGCGGGTGCAGCAGGAGGCCGACCGGGCCACCTACGAACGGCGGGCCCTGGCGGTCGAGCGCGAGCGGGCGATCAGCGAGAACGAGCTGGCCAACCAGATCGAGCTGGCCCGGCGCGAGGAGGAGCTCGTCGGCCAGCGGGGCGTCAACGCCCGCCGCGAGGCCGAGCACGCCGCGGCCGCCGCCGAGGTCGCCAGCGAGGCGCAGGCCCGCCGCGACCGGCGGGCGGCGCAGGTCCGGGCCGACGCCGAGCGCCTGGCCGGCGCGGCCCGCGGCGAGGCGACGGCCGCCTACCTGGCCGCGCACGCCGACGTCCCCGCCGACGTGCTGCTCGCCGTCGCCGCCCGCGAGCTGGCCACGAGCCTGCCCAAGGTCGACAGCCTGGTCCTCACGCCCGACCTGCTGGCCCCCGTGCTGGCCAAGCTCGGCGGTGCCCGGTGACGCTCGCGCCTCGGGTGGTCGTGGTCTCCCGCACGACCGAGCTCCGGGAACTCGTCGCCCGGCACGGCACCGCGGCCCAGGCTGCGTTCTTCCTGCGCACCCGTGGCCGCGACATCGCCGAGGTGACCGAGCGGGACGCCGGCCAGGCCCGGGCACTGGCCGCCGCCACCGCGGGCATCCCGGTCGACTGGCGCCGGGGCGCCGTCGAGCGCGCCGACCTCCCGCGCTTCCTGTTCGCGCCGGACGACGTCGTCCTCGTCGTCGGGCAGGACGGGCTGGTCGCCAACGTCGCCAAGTACCTCGACGGGCAGCCGGTGATCGGTGTCGACCCCGAGCCGGGCCGCAACCCCGGGGTGCTGGTGCGGCACCGGCCCGAGGAGGTGGCCGCCCTGCTCCGGGACCGGCCCCGCCCCACGCCGCTCACGATGGTGGAGGCCGAGACCGACGACGGCCAGCTGCTGCGGGCCCTGAACGAGGTCTACGTCGGCCAGCCGACGCACCAGACGGCCCGCTACCGGCTCACCGCGCCCGGCGCCGGGCCCGAGCGGCAGGCGTCGTCCGGCGTCCTCGTGTCGACCGGCACGGGCGCCACCGGCTGGTGCCGCTCGGTGTCCCGGGAGCGCCCGGGCGCACCGCAGCTGCCGGCGCCCGGCGACCCGCGGCTGGCCTGGTTCGTGCGCGAGGCCTGGCCGTCCCCGGCGACCGGGACCAGCCGCACGCAGGGCCTGCTCGAGACCGGCGCCGTCCTCCACGTGGACGCCGAGTCCGACGGGCTCGTGGTGTTCGGCGACGGGCTCGAGGCCGACCGGCTGACCCTGAGCTGGGGCCAGCGGGTCACGGTCCGCCGCGCCGGCCGCTGCCTGCAGCTGGTCTGAACCGGCCACCCTGCCCCGCGGCGAGCCGCGGAGGCAGGGTGGCGCTTCCTCAGGCGGCCTCGGCCTGCAGCAGCCGGCGGCGGACCGTCTTCGGCCCGGTCGACATCTTCCACAGCTTCACCAGCTGGGACGGCAGGTTCTTCGCCGTCGTGTTGTCCAGCCAGCCGTTGGGCAGCGAGAGCCGGAAGATCTTGTGCCAGGCCGAGTAGACCTGCTTCGGCAGCGGCGCCGAGTGGTAGTTGAGCCCGTACTCCTCGAACAGCGCCTGCACCTTCGGCGCGATCTCCGCGTACCGGTTGCTCGGCAGGTCGGGGAACAGGTGGTGCTCGATCTGGTGCGACAGGTTCCCGGTCATCAGGTGCATGGCCCGGGACCCGGAGATGTTGGCCGAGCCGAGCATCTGGCGCACGTACCACTCGCCCTTGGTCTCGCCGTCGATCGAGCGCTTCTCGAACGTCTCGACGCCCTCCGGGAAGTGCCCGCAGAGGATGACCGAGTTCGACCACAGGTTGCGCACGATGTTCGCGACGAAGTTGGCCGCGAGCGTGGGCACGAAGTTCGGCCCCGAGAGCAGCGGGTGGACGACGTAGTCCTTGCGCACCTGGCGGCCGATCTTGCGCAGCACGGCCTTGGCGCGCCGGCGGAACTCCGGGTCCTTGGTCTGCTTCTTCGCGATGACCGCCCCGAGCTCGAGGTCGTAGGCGGCGATCCCGTACTCGAAGAAGCACGCGTTGACGAAGCTCCACAGCGGCTGGAGCAGGTAGGCCGGCACCCACTTCTGGTCCTCGTCGACGCGCATGATGCCGTAGCCGAGGTCGTTGTCCTTGCCGACCACGTTCGTGAACGTGTGGTGCAGCTGGTTGTGCGAGTGCTTCCACTGCTCGGCCGGGCTGGCCATGTCCCACTCCCACGTCGTGGAGTGGATCTTGGGGTCGCGCATCCAGTCCCACTGGCCGTGCAGGACGTTGTGCCCGATCTCCATGTTCTCGAGGATCTTGGCGACCGACAGGCCGATCGTGCCCAGGATCCACGCGGGCGGGAAGCCCGAGGCGAGCAGGACGGCGCGGCTGCCCAGCTCCAGCTTGCGGTGCACGTCGATGACGGTGCGGATGTAGCGGGCGTCGGACTCCCCACGGGTGTCCAGGACGCCCTGGCGGATCGCGTCGAGCTGCTTGCCCAGGAGCTCGATGTCCTCGGCGGTCAGGTGCGCGATCGGGTTGTCGGACTTCTTCTGGATGACGGTCATGGGTCCGGCTCCTCTGGTCAGTGTCGGACGGGTCAGTGGTCGATGGCGCAGGCGCCGGCGGCGGCGCTGACGCAGGTCTGGACGAGGACGCCGTCGCCGGGGGCGGCGGTGGTCACCTCGCCGGTGCGCAGGTCGCGGACGGCGCCCTCGCGCAGCGGCAGGACGCAGCCGAAGCAGATGCCCATGCGGCAGCCGCTCGGCATGAGGACGCCGGCCTCCTCGGCGGCGTCGAGGATCGGCGTGGCGCCGTCGGCCTCGAGCGTCGTCCCGTTCGCGGTGAAGGTGACGGTGCCGCCCTCGCCGTCACCGGCGACGACCGCCGGCCGGAAGCGCTCGGTGTACAGCTGGTCGGCCACGCCGGCGTCGGCCCAGTACCGCTCCAGGGCCTCGAGCATCGGCAGCGGCCCGCAGGCCCACGTGGCGCGCTCGGCCAGGTCGGGGACCAGCGCCGCGATGCTCGCGGCGTCGAGCATCCCGTCGGTGTCGGTGTGCTGCTCGACCAGCCGGATCCGCCCGGCGGCGGCCAGCTCGCGCAGCTCCGCGCCGAAGATGACGTCGTCGGCCGTCGGCGCCGAGTGCACGAGCACCACGTCGGTCAGCTCGTCGGCAGCGAGGTTGCGCAGGATGCCCATGACCGGGGTGATGCCGGAGCCCGCGGTGACGAACAGGGCCTTGTCCGGGCACGGCCGGGGCAGCACGAACTCGCCGGTGGCCTGGTCCAGCTGCACGATCGTGCCCGGCTCGGTGCGGTGCACCAGGTGGTTGCTGACCTTGCCGTCCGGGATGGCCTTCACCGTGATGGTGAAGCAGCCGTCGGCCCGCCCGAGCACCGAGGTGATCGAGTAGGCGCGCCACTGGCGGACGCCGTCGACGTCGACGCCCAGGCGCACGTACTGGCCGGGGACGTGCGGCTGCCAGTCGCGGCCGGGGCGGATCACGAGGGTGGCGGCGTCCCGGGTCTCCCGGTGGACCGCCTCGATGCGGCCGCGCAGCGCCGCACCGGAGCGCAGCGGGTCGACCAGGTCGAGGTAGTCCGACGGCAGCAGCGGTGTCGTGGCGAGCTCGGCGAGCTTGAACACGCGGTCCCGCAGCGCGGTCAGCCGGGGCCGGGCGGGAGGAGCGCTCGGCTGGGTCACGGTCATGTCTCGAGGGTTTCCCAGCCGGGGAGCTAACTACCTGTGCCTTCGACGTGAATCGGCGGCATACTCTTGTTCGCCCGGTACAAAAGCGGCGGCGTGCAGGGAGGTGCGGTGCCCGGGGACCAGCCGGCGTTCCCGCCCGACGTCGCGGCCGCGCTGACCGAGCAGCTGCCCGGCGTCGCGGAGTCGACGATCGCGGCCATCGTCGTCGAGGTGCCCAGCTACGCCGACGCCTTCAGCGGGGTCATGGGCAAGACCATCGACCGGGCCGTGCAGCTCGCACTCGGCGGCTTCCTCAGCCTGGCCACCGGCGGCGCCGACCCCAGCCGCCCGGTCGGCCCGGCGCTGGAGGGCGCGTACGCCCTCGGCCGCGGCGAGGCCCGCAGCGGCCGGTCGATGGACGCCCTGTTGGCGGCCTACCGGGTGGGGGCGCGGGTCGCCTGGCGGCACATGAGCAGCGCGGCGGTCGCGGCCGGCATGTCGCCGGAGGACCTCGCCCGCTTCGCCGAGCTGGTGTTCGCCTACATCGACCAGCTGTCGGCGTCGTCGGTCGCCGGGCACGCCGACGAGCTGGCCTCCACCGGCCGGGCCCGGCGCCGGTACCTGGAGCGGCTGGCGGCGGTGCTGCTGGCCGGCCGCCCGCTGCACGACCTGACCGCCGCCGCCGAGCGGGCGGAGTGGCTGCCGCCGCGCACGCTGACCGCCGTCCTGCTGCCCGAGACCCAGGCGCGCGCCGCCCTCTCGGCGCTGGACGTGCGGACCCTGGTCAGCACCGAGGAGCACCCCGACGCCCCCGTCGGCCCCGAGCGGGTCGTGCTCCTGGTGCCGGACGCCGAGGGCCGCGGGCGGGCCCCGCTGCTGGCGGCGCTGGACGGGCGGGAGGCGGTGGTCGGGCCGCCGCGGCCGTGGGCGCAGGCCCAGGCCTCGCACGCCCGGGCGCAGCGGGCCGTGCAGCTGGGGCTGCGCGCCGAGGGCAGCGCCCCGCTGGACACCGAGGAGCGGCTCGCCGAGCTGGTGCTGCGCGCCGACGCCACCGCGCTCACCGACCTCCGGGCGCGGGTGCTCGCGCCGCTGGACCGGGTCGGCGCCGCCGCCCGCGAGAAGCTCACCGAGACCCTGCGCTCCTGGCTGCTGCACCACGGCCGCCGCGACGCGGTCGCCGCGGAGCTGTTCGTGCACCCGCAGACGGTGCGCTACCGGATGGGCCAGCTGCGCGAGCTGTTCGGCGACCGGCTCGACGACCCGCGCACGGTGCTGGAGCTGACGGTCGCGCTCGCCGTCCCGGCGCCGTAGGCACCGGGACCCTCCCTCAGGCCGGGGCCAGCACCGCGACGAGGAAGTCCGATCCCGGCGTGAACGGGTGCAGGTGCCAGGTCGACAGCAGGACCGACGGCGCCAGGCCCGCGGTGCGCGCGTCGGCCAGGAAGTCGTCGAAGGCGTAGTCGCGGCCGGCGCCGAAGCCGACCACCGCCCGCCCGTCGGCGGCCAGGTGGGCGCGGAACCGGCGCAGCACCTCCACCCGGGTGCTGGGCGCGAGGAAGGTGACGACGTTCCCCGCGCACACGATCGCGTCGAACCGGTCGGGCAGGTCGAGCTCGGCCAGGTCGCCGACCAGCCAGCGCGGGCCGGGGTGGTCCTCCTGGGCGGCGGCGATCAGCACCGGGTCGACGTCCACGCCGACCACGTCGTGCCCGGCGCGGGCCAGGTGCCCGCCGACCCGCCCCGGCCCGCAGCCGGCGTCCAGCACGCGGGAGCCGCGCGGCAGCATCGCGTCGACCAGCCGCGCCTCGCCGACGATGTCGGTGCCCTGCGCCGCCAGCCGCCGGAAGCGCTCCACGTAGGCCGGTGAGTGGCCGGGGTCGGCCTCGGTCATCCGCACCCATGCGCTCGGCTCGGTCATGCGCCCATCCTCTCCGGACGCCGTGCGGGCCCGGCGGTCAGGTGCGCACGTGCTCCTCGAGACCGCGGTCCGGGTGCCAGGCCAGGATGCGCAGCGCCGTCCGGTCGTCGGTGTGGCCGGTCCACACCACCTCGGTGAGGTCGAGCCGGAAGAGGTGCGCGCCGCCGGCGTCGCCCTCGTGCACCGCCCGCCCGGCCACCTTCGCCTCGCCCGGCCAGCTCCTGCCGCCCTCCCCGGGGTCGGCGGTCGGGCTGTGCACCGCCACCCGCGGGTCGCGCAGCAGGTCGCGCGCCTTCACGGCGCCGGCCATGGAGCCCAGCCGCAGCTCGCCGTCGGCGGCGAACTCCACCTCGGTGCCGCTGATCCGCGGCCCGCCGTCGGCCCGCAGCGTCGCCATGGTGGCGTGCGGCGACGCAGCGAACGCGGCCCGGACCCGCGCCGCCAGGTCCGGGACCTCGGCCGCGACGTCCGACCAGCGCGCCATGCCGGCAGTGTGCTCCGCTCGGGCGCTAGGCGGCAGGCCGCCAGTCCGGCGGGTCGGCCGGGTGCAGCGCGGGGTCGTCCGCGGGGAAGGTCCGCACCGGGCCCGGCGGGGTGAGCGGGCCCTCGAAACGCACGGTGACCCGGCCGATCCCGCGGCCCCACACCCAGCCGGCGCCCATCTCGTCGTGCCGCACGTCCTGCCCCGGCCACCAGCGCCGCTCGGCGGGCAGGTCCGGCTCGGGCTCCGCGGCGGCCGGGGCGGCGACGTCGTCCTCGTCCGGCGCGTCCGCGTCGTCGGCGAACAGGTCGCCCTGCGCGTACAGCGACAGCCCGGAGACGCCCACGCCGAGCAGCCGCAGGCCGCCGGCGGTCCCGGCCTCGTCGAGCAGCCGCCGCGCGATCCCGGCGATCTGCCGGGGGTCGTCGGTGGGCTGCGGGAGGGTCTGCGAGCGGGTGAGCGTCGTGAAGTCGTACCGGCGCAGCTTCAGCGTCACCGTCCGGCCGGAGTACGCGGCCGCCCGCAGCCGGCCGCCGACGCGGGCGGCCATCGCGTCGATCTCCCGGCCCAGGACGGCGCGGTCGGTGAGGTCGCGCTCGAACGTCTCCTCGGCCGACACCGACTTGGTCTCCCGGTCGGGGACGACGGCGCGGTCGTCCTCCGCGCGGGCCAGCTGGTACAGCCCGGTGCCGTGCGCCCGGCCGACCAGCGCGACGAGGTCGGGCAGCGAGCGCGCGGCCAGGTCGCCGACCGTGCGCACCCCGACCGCGTGCAGCCGCTCGGCGGTGGCCGGTCCGACCCCGCCCAGGTGCGTGACGGGCAGCGGGTGCAGCACCTCGAGCTCGGTCCCGGGGGCCACCACGACCAGCCCGTCGGGCTTGTCCAGCTCCGACCCGAGCTTGGCCATGAGCTTCGAGCTGCCGATGCCCACCGAACCGGTGACGCCTCCGGTGGCGGCCGCGATCCGCTCCTTGAGCCCGCGGGCCAGCGCCGTGACGCCGTCGACGGTGAGGTCGTTCGCGGGCCCGGCGGCGAGGTCCACGTACGCCTCGTCGATCGACACCGGCTCCACCAGCGGCGACAGCTCCCGCAGCAGGCCCATCACGACGTCGGACGTGGCCCGGTACGCGCCGAACCGGCCGCCGAGGAACGCCGTGCCGGCCGGGCAGCGGCGGCGGGCCTCGGCGGTCGACATCGCCGACCGCGCACCGTAGGCGCGCGCCTCGTACGACGCCGTGGCGACGACGCCGCGCCCGCCGACCCCGCCGACGACCACCGGCCGGCCGCGCAGCGAGGGCTTGTCGCGCTGCTCGACGGCGGCGAAGAAGGCGTCGAGGTCCAGGTGCAGCACGCTGGCCTCTCGACGCACGTCCCCCATTCTCGCGCCCGCTGCCGACACGCCCGGGTGAACCGGCACGCGACCGTCACCGAACCGGTTGATCGCCGGGCTGCCGGGCTGGGAGTCTGCGGTCTCCGACCAGCGCACCCGAGGGGGACCGTGAGCACCGCCGCGACCACGTTCCTCGTCGTCGGCGGGGTCGGCGTCGTCCTCCTGCTCGTCTCGCTGGTCGTCGGCGAGATCGGCACCCTCGCGCTCGACGCCGGCGGCGGTCCCTTCTCGCTCGAGGCGGTGGCCGCGCTGCTGGGCGGGGTCGGCTTCGGCGGCGCCGCGACGGTGGCGCTGCTGCCCGAGGACCTTGCCGGCACGGCGGCCGTGCTGATCGCCCTGCTCGTCGGCCTCGCGCTCGCCGTCCCGCTGGCCTGGGGAGCGGTCCGGCTGGCCCGCACGTTCCGCGACATGCCGACCACCGAGACGCTCACCCGCCACCACCTGGCCGGGACGCAGGGCGTGGTCGTCTCCGCGGTCCCCGCCGGCGGGTTCGGCGAGGTCCGGCTGGGCCTGGCCGGCCAGAGCCTCAAGTACGCCGCCCGCAGCGACGTCGCGCTGCCGGCCGGCACCCCCGTCTACGTGGTCGAGGCGCTCAGCGAGACCGCCGTCCACGTCGTCTCGACCGCCCCGGACCCCCTCCCAGAAGTCGGAGAGAAGCCATGACCCTGCTGATCGCGGTCGGCGGCCTCGTCGTCCTCGTCATCGCGCTGGTGCTGTTCGTGCTCAGCCGCATCAAGGTGGCCGGGCCCAACCAGGCCTTCATCGTCACCGGCCGCCAGGGGCGGCAGGTGACCGACGCCTCGGGGCTGGTGTCCCGGGACGCGTCCGGGCAGAAGGTCGTGATGGGCGCCAGCGTCTTCGTGCTCCCGGTCGTGCAGAAGCTGCACACGATGGACCTGTCCAGCCGGCGCATCCCGGTCGGCATCCGCGGCGCGGTGTCCAAGCAGGGCGTGAAGTGCGACCTCGAGGGCGTGGCGATCGTCAAGGTGGGCGGCAGCGAGGGTGCCATCCGTGCCGCCGCGCAGCGCTTCCTCAACCAGCAGGGCGGCATCGACACCTTCACCTCGGAGGTGCTCGCCGGTGCGCTGCGGTCGATCGTGGGCCGGCTGACGATCGAGGAGATCATCCGCGACCGCGCCGCCTTCGCCTCCGCCGTCGCCGAGGAGGCCGAGTCCTCCCTCACCGGCCAGGGCCTGGTGCTCGACACCTTCCAGCTGCAGGACATCCAGGCCGAGGGCACCTACCTGGCCGACCTCGGCCGGCCCGAGGCGGCGCGGGTGCTCAAGGAGGCCAGCATCGCCGAGGCCCGCGCCCGGCAGGCCGCGCAGCAGGAGCAGCTGCTCGCCGACGAGGCGATCGCCGTCGCGCAGCGTCAGCTCGCGCTGCGGCAGGCCGAGATCAGCGCCGAGACCGACGCGGCGAAGGCCAAGGCGGCGGCCGCCGGTCCGCTGGCCCAGGCCGCGCAGGACCAGGCGATCCTCAGCGAGCAGGAGAAGGTCGCCGTCCGCACCGCCGCGCTGACCGAGCGGCAGCTGGACACCCAGGTCCGCCGCCCGGCCGACGCCGAGCGCTACCGGGTCGAGCAGGAGGCCGAGGCGCGCAAGAACGCCGCGATCCTCACCGCCGAGGCCGAGCGGCAGGCCACCATCGCCGCCGCGCAGGCCGCCGCCGAGCAGGCGAAGCTCTCCGGTGAGGGCGAGCGCGCCCGCCGGTCCGCCCTGGCCGAGGCCGAGGCGATCGAGGGCGCCAAGCGCGGGGAGGCCGAGAAGCTGCGCCGCCAGGCCGTGGCCGACGCCGTCGAGCGGGAGGGTGCGGCCGAGGCCGCCGCGATCCTGGCCCGGGGCCAGGCCGAGGCGTCGGCGCTCGACGCCCGGTCGGAGGCCTTCGCCAAGTACGGCGAGGCGGCCATCCTCGAGATGCTGGTCAAGGTGCTGCCCGAGGTCGTGCAGGCCGCGGCGGCCCCGCTGTCGAGCGTGGACAAGATGACGGTCATCTCCGCCGACGGCGCCAACGCGCTCAGCCGGTCGGTCGCGTCGAACGTGGCGCAGGGCCTGCAGCTGTCCGGCGACCTGACCGGCCTGGACGTCAACGCGCTGCTGCGCCGGCTCTCCGGGGCGGGCTCCGCGGTCGGCCAGGGCAACGGCGACGGGGTCACCCGCATCCCGGTCGACGGCGCGTCCCCGGACGGCGCCGCCTCGAACTGAGCGTGTGCGCTGACGCCGCAGGACCCGACCGGTCGTGCGGCGTCAGCGCACACGGTGGCTCAACCGGCGTCGGTGAGCGCGGCGCCGGGCAGCCAGTCGGCGTCGAGCAGCTCGGCGATCTCCTGCAGCGACGACGTGTCCGCGCCGGCCGTGGAGCCGCTGACCGCCAGCCGCTCCACCATCACCCGGGCCACCTGCTCCTCGACGGTGTCCTCCGCGAAGGCCACCCGCCACGGCGAGGTCTTCCCGTCGCGGTGGGTGCGGCCGGTGACCTGGCGGGCCTGGATGCCCGAGAACCGCGGCTGGTGGAACAGCCCGACCCGCGGGGTGTCCGTGGCGGTGGCGCCGCCGGGCAGCAGCTCGCCCGCGTGCAGGCTGATGGACGCCGTCACGGTGAAGACGCACACCGGGGCGGCGCCGGTCTGGAAGCGCAGCCGCTCGGCCTCGACGTCGAACCGGTCGCGGCCGTAGATGCCGGCCACGGCGATCCCCGCGTCCAGCAGCGCCTCGCGGATCGGGTCGGCCGCCGTCTCGACGAACTCGACCGACACCGCCACCTGCCGCTCGGCCTCGACCTGGGCGCGCACCCAGTCGACGGTGGCCGGCACGCGGATGAGCCCGGCCTTCTGCCGGAACCGGAGGAGGGCCGCGCGGCCGCGGGCGGTCTGCCGCCCGCGGCGGGCCAGCTGCATCTCCGCGCGGAACTCGTTCCACTCAGCCTCGTAGCTCGCCCGCTCGGCGGGGCTCAGCGCCACCGCCGCCCCGCCCACCGACACCGCGCCCCACGGGGCCGAGCGGTGCAGCGCCGCCGGCGGGTCCCCGCCGGTCAGCCACTCCTGCAGCCGGTCGAGGTCGGCGCGGCGCTCGCCGGCGTCCTCCGTCCAGGCCCAGCCGTAGCGGCCCCGTTCCACGTGGAACCCATGCTCGGCGAGCTTCGCCGGGAGGTCGGCCCAGGCGCGCAGAGGCTCGCCCGCGCGGGCGGCGAACTGCGGCGCCAGGTACGGCAGCTCCAGCGGGGTGTGCGCCGGGGTGGCGGTGGCCGCGACGACGAACGGGGCGTCCTCGACCCGCGCCGCGCCGGACACCGCCTTCCAGTGCTTCCAGCGCTGGGTGGTGGTGTGCCGCACCATGTGCGCCTCGTCGCCGATGACGACGTCGAACCGCGGCGCCGTCTTCAGCAGCGCCGCGACCTTGGCCAGCCGGTCCCAGGTGGTGACGCACCAGCGCAGGCCGCCGTCGCCGAAGCCGGCGATCGAGCGCGTCCAGTGCGGGATGGTGATCGCGGCGGGCCGGTCGGCGACGACGAGCACCCGGTCGCCGCCGCGCATCTCGCAGACCTCGCGGGCGGCCATGATCGCCGTCCCCGTCTTGCCGACGCCGGGGTCGTCGCCGAGCAGGAACACCCGGTGCCCGGCCGCGGCCGAGGCGATGACGGCGTCGGCACCGGTGCACTGCTCCTCGCGCGGCTCCAGCGACCGCGCCTGCGGCAGCGGCCGCGGCTCGTCGTTGAGCTCGTCCTCCAGGAACCGCTCGAGCGTGTACGGCGGCGGGTCGTAGGGCGCCAGCTCCGGCGGCAGCTGCCGGCCCACGAAGACGTGCGCCTGCAGTCCGGGGTGCCACGAGGCGCCGGGCGCGGGGGCGCGGAAGGGGACGGCGAGCACCCACACCCGCTCGCCCGGACCCGCGGTGGGGAGGTCGGGGGCGGGCTTCGCCGCGCGGCGGGCGGGCGCGCGCCGCTTGGTCGCGGTGCGCGTGGTGCCGCTCGCTCGGGTGGTGGTCCGGCGACGCCGTCCGGGCATGGTGGTGCTCCCCCTCGTGGTCGGAGCCGACGACGGTAGGCGGAGACGCCGACGGGATCTGGTGGAATCGCCGGGTGAGCGTCGACCCGGAGGAACGGCTGCACGCCCGCACGGTGGGCGACGCCGGCCCCCGGGTGGTGTTCGTGCACGGCCTGTTCGGCCAGGGGCGGAACTGGACGACGATCGCCAAGGGCCTGTCCGACCGGCACCGGGTGACGCTGCTCGACCTGCCCAACCACGGGCACTCGCCGTGGACCGAGCGGGTCGACTACCTCGACATGGCCGGGCTGGTGGCCGCCGAGCTCGAGGCGTACGGCGAGCCGGTGACGCTGGTCGGGCACTCGATGGGCGGCAAGGTGGCGATGCAGCTGGCGCTGCGCCGGCCGGAGCTGCTGCGGGCACTCGTCGTCGTCGACATCGCCCCGGTCGAGTACCCCGTGTCCGGTGGGCGCACCGACGACCCCGACGAGGAGGCCTCGCCCTTCGCGGCGTTCATCGCCGCGATGCAGGCCGTGGACCTCGACCGGCTGGGGACCCGGGACGAGGCCGACGCCGCGCTGCGGGAGGCGGTGCCCAGCCGGATGGTGCGCTCCTTCCTGCTGCAGTCGCTCGTCCGGGACGGCGTGGGGCCCGACGGCGGCTGGCGCTGGCGGCTCAACCTCGACCTGCTCGGCCGCGACCTCGAGGAGCTGCGCGGGTTCCCCGACCCGCCGCCGAGCGCGACCTACGACGGGCCGGTGCTCTGGGTGGCCGGCGCGAACAGCCACTACGTGCTGCCGCAGGACCGGGCGCGGATGGACGAGCTCTTCCCCCGCACCCGGCTGGTCAGGATCAAGGACGCCGGGCACTGGGTGCACTCCGAGCAGCCCGACGTCTTCCTCGAGACCCTGCGCCGGTTCCTCGACGCGGTCGAGCGACGGGAGGGCCCGGCCTCCGTCGAGGGGTGAGCCGCCCGGCCGGGGACTGGAGCGGCGCCCGCCACGCTGCCATCCTGGGGCGGTGACCAGCGAGTTCGTCGTGCACCGGCCGGCGGGACCGCTGCGCGGGCTGGTCGCCGACACCGTCGGCTACCGGCAGCAGGGCCTGGACCCGGGGGTCCACCGCGGCCTGGCCTCCCCCACGCTGACGGTGATCGTCACCCTGGACGAGCCGCTGGAGATCGCCGCCCACGCCGACCCGGCGCAGGCCCCGGGCCGGTACGACGCGATGGTCGGCGGGATGCACACCGCTCCCGCGCTGATCGCCCACCCGGGCCGGCAGGCGGGCCTGCAGCTCGGGCTCACGCCGTCCGGTTGCCGCCGGCTGCTGGGCGTGCCGGCCGGGGAGCTGGCCTCCCTGGACTGCCCGCTGGACGACGTCCTGGGTCCGGTCGCCCGGGAGCTGCTGGAGCGGGTCCGGGCGGCCGACGGCTGGGCGGCCCGGTTCGCCGCGGTCGACGAGGTGCTGGCACGGGCCGCGCGGCCACGGCCGGACCCGCCGGCCGAGGTCACCGAGGCCTGGCGGCTGACGCTGGCGTCGGGCGGGCGGCTGCGGGTGGCCGAGCTGGCCCGGCGGGTCGGCTGGTCGGAGCGGCACCTCACCGCCCGCTTCCGCGCCGAGACCGGCCTGGGGCCGAAGGAGGCGGCGCGGGTGGTCCGGTTCGACCGCGCCCGGCGCGCCCTGGCCGCCCGCGTCGCTGCCGGGGGCCCGCCGGACCTCGCCCGGCTGGCCGCCGCGGCGGGCTACGCCGACCAGCCGCACCTGACCCGCGACTGGCGCGCGTTCACCGGCCTGTCCCCGCTGCGGTGGCTCGACGCGGAGTTCGGATTCGTCCAAGACGGCGGGGCCGTGCTCGCGGCAGGGTCGGCGGCATGACGAACCCGCAGAACGCCCCGGTCCCCACCGTCTGGCCCGCCTTCCGCGCGGCCGACGCCCCCGCCCTCGTCCGCTGGCTGGTCGACGTCCTCGGCTTCGAGGAGACCCTCGTCGTCCGCGACGGCGACCTCGTGGTGCACGCCGAGCTCGCCTGGCCGCCCGGCGGCGGGATCATGCTCGGCTCCGCCCGGGACGACGGCGGCTGGGACGTGAAGCCCGGCGTCAGCGGCGCCTACCTCGTCACCGACGACGTCGAGACAGTCTGGGGGCGGGTGGAGGCCTCCGGCGCCGAGGTCCTCCGGCCCCTGCACGCCCCCGACCACGGCGGCCTGGAGTTCTCCGTCCGGGACCCCGAGGGCAACAGCTGGAGCGTCGGCAGCTACCGCGGCGCACCGAGGTCGTGACGCCCGGCGACGTCCGGGCGCTCGCCCTGGCCCTGCCCGAGGTGACCGAGGGCGACCACCACGGCCGCACCGCCTACCGGCTGGGCACGAAGGTGCTCGCCACGCAGTGGACCGACACCCAGCTCAACGTGATGGTCGACGAGTCCACCGCCCGGGCGGCCGAGGGGGGCCCGTGCGCGCTGCTGTGGTGGGGGAAGAGCCTGTACGGCGTCCGCGTCGACCTCGCGGCGGCGTCGCCGGACCTGGTGGCCGGGCTGCTCGAGGAGGCCTGGGCGCGGCGGGCCCCGGCCCGGCTGCTGCGCGAGCGGGGGCCGGGTCGCCGCTGACCCGGTCGGGGCGCGAGGATCGGCGCATGAGCGACGTCCGTGCCGGTCAGCCCGCCCAGCCCAGCGACCTGGTCGACGTCGCCTCGCTGGTCACCGCCTACTACACGCTCGAGCCCGACCCGGCCGAGCCGGCGCAGCAGGTGGCGTTCGGGACGTCGGGGCACCGCGGCTCGGCGTTCGACGCGGCCTTCAACGAGGCGCACATCCTGGCGACCACGCAGGCGATCTGCGAGTACCGCGCCGCCCAGGGGGTCCAGGGGCCGCTGTTCCTCGGCCGCGACACCCACGCGCTGAGCGAGCCGGCCTGGGCCAGCGCGCTGGAGGTGCTCGCGGCCAACGACGTGGCCGTCCTCGTCGACGCCGCCGACCGGTACACGCCCACCCCCGCGGTCAGCCACGCGATCCTGCGGGCCAACCGCGGGCGCACGACGGGCAGCGACACGGGCAGGGCCGACGGCATCGTCGTCACCCCGTCGCACAACCCGCCCCGCGACGGCGGGTTCAAGTACAACCCGCCGCACGGCGGGCCGGCCGACACCGACGTCACGAAGGCCATCGCCGACCGGGCCAACGAGCTGCTGCGCGCCGGGCTCGACGGCGTGCGCCGCATCCCGTTCGCCCGGGCCCGGGCCGCGGCGCAGTCCTACGACTTCGTCGGCACCTACGTCGACGACCTGCCGCAGGTGCTGGACCTGGACGCCGTCCGCGACGCCGGCGTCCGCATCGGCGCCGACCCGCTCGGCGGCGCGTCGGTCGACTACTGGGCGGCGATCGCCGAGCGGCACCGGCTCGACCTCACCGTGGTCAACCCGCTGGTCGACCCCACGTGGCGGTTCATGACGCTGGACTGGGACGGGAAGATCCGCATGGACTGCTCGTCGCCGTCGGCCATGGCCTCGCTCATCGGCAAGCGCGCCGACTACGCGATCGCCACGGGGAACGACGCCGACGCCGACCGGCACGGCATCGTGACCCCGGACGGCGGTCTGCTGAACCCCAACCACTTCCTCGCCGTGGCCATCTCGTACCTGTTCGCGCACCGCGAGGGCTGGGGCGCCGACGTCGCCGTCGGCAAGACGCTGGTGTCGTCGTCGCTCATCGACCGGGTGGTGGCCGGGCTCGGCCGCCGGCTGGTCGAGGTGCCGGTCGGCTTCAAGTGGTTCGTGCCCGGGCTGCTCGACGGGTCGGTCGGCTTCGGCGGGGAGGAGTCGGCCGGCGCGTCCTTCCTGCGCCGGGACGGCGGGGTGTGGACGACGGACAAGGACGGGATCCTGCTCGCGCTGCTGGCGTCGGAGATCCAGGCGGTGACCGGCCGCTCGCCGTCCCAGCTGCACGGCGAGCTGACCGCGCGCCACGGGGAGTCCGCCTACGCGCGGGTGGACGCCCCGGCGACCCGGGAGCAGAAGGCGGCGCTGGGGAAGCTGTCGCCCGACGCCGTGACCGCGACCGAGCTGGCCGGCGAGCCGATCACGGCGAAGCTGACCCGCGCGCCGGGCAACGACGCCCCGATCGGCGGGCTGAAGGTGACCACGGAGAACGCCTGGTTCGCCGCCCGCCCGTCGGGCACCGAGGACGTCTACAAGGTGTACGCGGAGTCCTTCCGCGGCCCCGACCACCTGGCGCAGGTGCAGCAGGAGGCCCGCGAGGTCGTAACCGCCGCCCTCGGCGGCTGAGCCGCGGCGGTCCGGGCCCTCCTCGCCGCTCCTCCTCCCCGTCGCGATCATGGGCGCCTTGTCGCAGACACGCACGGACACACCGCCGGGAGCGGCAACACGCCCATGATCGCCGGCGGCGAGGTCGGGGTCGGGTCCCCCGTCGTGGTGAACGGGAAGCCGACCCGGCACGGCGCGGGGACGCGGAGCGCCCATGTGCCGCAGACTCGACGGTGATGAGCGAGCACCGTCCCTCGGAGCAGTGGGGGTCCGCCTACGGCGGCGCCCCCGGGTACGGCGGCGTCCCCGGGTACGGCGGCACCCCCGGGTACGACGGCACCCCCGGGTACGACGGCGCCCCCGGGTACGGCCCTCCGCCCGGGTACGGGCCGGCGCCCGGGTACGGCACGGCGCCGGGCTGGGACGCCGGGTACGGCACGGTCCCGGGCCAGGACGCCGGGTACGGCCACGGGTACGGCGGGCAGCCGGTCCCGGCGTACGGGCAGCAGTACGGCCAGCCGTACGGGTACGGCCCGCCGCCGGCCTGGGGAGCGCCGCTCCCGTGGCCGCACGGCCCGGGGCGGCCCGGCGTCACGACGGCCGCCGCGGTGCTCGGCTTCGTCACCGCCGGCCTGACCGCCCTCGCCTCGCTCGGCTTCCTCATCGCGCTGCTGACCGGCGAGGGCGACGCCACCATGGGCGTGCTCGCGCTGGGCCTGCCCTGCGCCGCCGGCCAGGTCTACGGCTCGGTGCAGCTGCTGGCCCGCCGCTCCCCGGTGCCGCTGTTCGCCTCCTCGCTGGCCGCCGTCGGGGTGCTCCTGCTGGCCCTGGTCGTGGCCGCGACGACCCTCGACGGCGACGACGCCGTCGGCGTCGCCTTCTTCGTGCTGCTGGCAGGCGTCCTGCCCGTGCTCACCGCGGTGTTCGCCCGGCTGCCCGCGACGACGGGCTGGACGGGGAGCGCCCCGCCGGCCTGACCCGTCAGCGCGCGCGGTTCTTGTCGGCGTACATCGCGTCGTCGGCGCTGCGGACCACGCGCTCGCACGCCTCGTCCGGGTCGGCGCCGGGCTCGGCGATGCCGATCCCGATGCTCATGCCCAGCGAGATCTGCGTCCCGTCGATGTCCAGGGGCTCGGTGACCGTGGTGCGCAGCCGCTCGGCCAGCACCTCCGCCTCCGGCGGCTCGGTGTTCTCGCAGACGATGCTGAACTCGTCGCCGCCCAGCCGGGCCGCGGTGTCGCTGGCCCGCAGCACCGAGGTCAGCCGCTCGGCGAACGCCACGAGGACGGCGTCCCCCATGGGGTGGCCGTAGCGGTCGTTGACCGCCTTGAAGCCGTCGAGGTCGACGATGAGCACGCAGGTGGGCGTCCGCTCGCGGTGACCGCGCTCGAGGGCGTGCCGCAGGCGGTCGCCGAACAGGATGCGGTTGGGCAGCCCCGTGAGCGGGTCGTGCAGCGACCGGTGCACCAGCTGGGCCTCGAGCGCCTTGCGGTCGGTGATGTCCTCCACGACCAGCACCAGGTGCGTCGGCGTCCCCGGCTGCTCCGCGACCCGCGTGACGGTCACCTGCACCGGGACGCGGCTGCCGTCGCCGCGCAGCAGCCCGCCCTCGACCCGGGAGACCCGCCCGGGGGTGGCGTGCACCGCGGTGCAGGCGTCCCGGATGCCGGGCAGCTCGTCGGGGTCGGTGAGGTCGTAGAGCGAGGTGCCCCGCAGCTCGCCGGCCGACCGGCCGAGCAGCCGCTCGAGCGCCGGGTTCACCTCCAGCAGGACGCTGTCGACCCGGCAGACCGCCATCCCCAGCGGCGCGGAGCCGAACGGGTCCCAGGCGGCCACCGGCCGCTCCTCGGTCATGGCCGCGCCACCGCTCCGCTCCGCCACGGGTCCCACCCCCTCACCGGTCATCCTGGACGTCCCCCGTGACAGTCCTGGCCCAACTCCGCCTCTAGTAGTGCCCGCGCCCGTTCCACGTGGAACGTGATCTCGGCATCCGATACACCCGGGGGGAGGATGGGTGCCGGACGTCGAGCAGAGGAGACCCACGTGCTGGACCGCGACCCCTTCGACCTCGTGCTGCCCACCGCCGTGGACATCCGCGAGGTGGGCATGCGCGACGGGCTGCAGCTGGAGGCCCCGCTCCCCCTGGCCGACAAGCTCGCCATGCTGGAGGCGCTCGTGGCCACCGGGGTGCGCCGGATCGAGGCGACCTCCTTCGTCTCCCCCCGCGCCGTCCCGGCCCTGGCCGACGCCGACCAGGTGGCGGCCGAGCTCGGCCGGTGGAGCGGCGTGGCCTTCTCCGCGCTGGTCGCCAACGCCCGCGGAGCGGTGCGGGCGGTCGACGCCGGCGTCCCCGACCTCGAGTACGTCGTCTCCGCCTCCGACGGGCACAGCCGGGCCAACGCCGGACGCCCCACCGCGGAGGCGGTCGCGGCGGTCGGCGAGATCGCCGGCCTGGCGCACGGCGCCGGCGGGACCCTCGAGGTGGTCATCGCCACCGCCTGGGACTGCCCCTTCGACGGCCGCACCCCCGTCGCCCGGACCGTCGACGTCGCCCGTGCCGCCGTGACCGCCGGCGCCGACCGGCTGTGCCTGGGCGACACCATCGGCAGCACCACCCCGCTGCGGGTGGTCCAGCTGCTCGAGGCCGTCCGCCGGGTCTGCCCCGGGACGCCGGTCGGCGTGCACTTCCACGACACCCGCGGCACCGGGCAGGCCAACGCGCTGACCGCCATCCAGGCCGGCGTCACGCAGCTGGACGCCTCGGTGGGCGGGCTGGGCGGCTGCCCCTTCGCCCCGGGCGCCAGCGGCAACATCGCCACCGAGGAGCTGGTGTACATGCTCGAGGAGTCCGGCGTGCACACCGGCCTCGACCTCGATGCCGTCCTGGCCGCGGCCCGGGTCACCGAGCGGGCCGTCGGCCACGACCTCCCGAGCTCGCTGTACCGGGCCGGCGGGCGTTCGGTGCCCCGGGTCGCCGAGCAGGCGGCCGCCGGGTCGTGAGGGACCCCGTGGTGGACTGGAGGGCGTGAGTCGCCCCCTCCCCTCCCCCGACGGGCCGGGCGCGGGGGTCGACCCCCGCGTCATGCGCGACGTCATGGGGCACTTCGCCTCGGGGGTCACGGTCGTGACCGCGGCGGGTGCGGAGGGGCCGGCCGGCTTCACCTGCCAGTCCTTCAGCTCGCTGTCGCTGGACCCGCCGCTGGTGGTCATCGCCCCGGCGCGCTCCTCGCGCACCTGGCCGCGGCTGCGCGAGCTGGGCCGGTTCTGCGTCAACGTCCTCGCCGAGGACCAGCCCGGGCTGTCGGCCACCTTCGCCGGCTCCTCGGCCGACCGCTTCGCCGGCGTCGGCTGGCGGCCCAGCCGGCTGGGCCAGCCCGTCCTGGACGGCGTCGTGGCGTGGATCGACTGCGCCCTGTGGGCCGAGTACGACGGGGGTGACCACACGCTCGTCGCCGGACGGGTGCTCGACCTCGGCGCCGACCCCCGCCGCCGCCCGCTGCTGTTCCACCGCGGCGGCTACGGCCTGCTGGGCGACGGCTCGCGCGCCGACGACGCCGGCATCGCCTGACGGGGCCGTCCCCTCCGGAGCGGCCGGGCGGCGCCCGGCCCTGGAGTGGACGACGGGCCGGTGAGGGGCGAGCCCCCGGCCGGCTCAGCCCAGGCGGAGGGCGAGCAGGGCGACGTCGTCCCGCCCGTCGAGGGTGCCGGCGACCGCGGCGTCGCACAGCGCCCGGGGGTCGGCGTCGACCTCGGTGCCGGCGATCCGCTGGACCAGCTCGCTGATGCCCAGGTCCAGGTCGACGCCCGGGCGCTCGATCAGCCCGTCGGTGTAGGCCAGCAGGGTCGAGCCCGAGGGGACGTCGAGGACGGTCGTGGGCCGGTGCGCGCCGTCGTCCACCCCGACCACCAGCCCGCGGACCTCGTCGAGCACCCGCACCGCGCCGTCGGGCCCGCGCAGCAGCAGCGGCGGGTGGCCGGCGTCGGCGACGTGCACCCGCCAGGGCTGCCCCGGCGTCGCGGGCGGGACGGCGCGCACGTAGGCCAGCGTGGCCATGGACGCGACGCCGAGGCCCTGCACCAGCCGGTCGACGCGGCCGAGGACGACGCCCGGGTCGGGGTCGGGGGCGTCCCAGACGCAGGCGCGGATCAGCCCGCGCAGGTGGCCCATGGCCGCGGCGGCGGCGATGTCGTGGCCGACGACGTCCCCGATGACCAGGCCCACCGACCCGTCGGGCAGGTGCAGCAGGTCGTAGAAGTCCCCGCCGACGTCGGTGGCCGCCGAGGCGCTCACGTAGTGCGCGGCGGCGGTGACGCCGGGGATCTCCGGCAGGTCGGGCAGCAGCGACCGCTGGAGGATGTCCGCGACCGCGTGCTCCTGCTGGTAGAGCCGCACGTTGTCCATCGCCAGGGCGGCGCGCCGGGAGAGGTCCTCGGCCAGCTCGACGTCGGCCGGGGTGAACGCGCGGTCGTCGCTCGAGAGGACCAGCGCCATGGCGCCGCGGGTGCGGCGGCGGGCCACCATCGGCACGGTGAGCACCGAGTGCCCGCCGAGGGCGTCGAACGCCTCCCGCGCGGCGTCGGAGGCGAAGGCCGCCTCGATCCGTGCCCGGTCGCGGTCGACGAGCACCGGCCGGCTGCTCGCCATGCTCTGCCGGCTCGGGGAGCCGGGGGGCAGGTGCAGCGCGTGCACGGTGCTGAAGGTGCGCAGCTGCTCCTCGCGGCCGTCCCGGTGCCGGTGGGCGGTCTGCACGACGTCGCCGTGCTCGTCGACGAGGGTGAGGAAGACCCAGTCGGCCAGCAGCGGCACGCACAGCCCGGCCAGCCGGTCGAGCAGGTCGGTCATGTCGAGCGTCGCGATGAGCGTGCTGGTGGCCTCGGCCATGAGCGCCAGCCGGCTGGTCGCCTGCTCGGCCTGGGCGCGCGCCCCCTCGGCGTCGGCCCGCGCCTGCTCGGCGGTGGCCCGGGCGAGCTCGGCCTCCTGCCGGGCGGTCTGCTCGGCGGCGAAGGCCGCCTCCCGCTCCTGCTCGACGCGCACCCGCTCGGTCACGTCGGTCTGCACGCCGACGAAGCTCACCAGCTCGCCCTCGCCGTCGAAGACCGGGCTGATCGACAGCTGGTTCCAGAACGCCGTGCCGTCCTTGCGGTGGTTGAGCAGCGTCGTGGTCACCGTGCGCCGCTCGGCGAGCGCCTCGCGGATCTCCGCCACGGCGGCGGGGTCGGTCGACGGGCCCTGCAGGAACCGGCAGTTGCGCCCCACCGCCTCGCCGTACTCGTAGCCGGTGATCCGGGTGAACGAGGGGTTGACCCAGATCAGCGGGTCGTCCCCCTGGCGCGGGTCGCTGATCGTGAAGGCGATGTCGGTGGCGATGACCGCCCGCTCGCGCAGGGCCTGCAGCTGGGCCTCGGGGTCGCCGGCCTGGTCCGGGGTCTCGACCTCGAGGAAGACGACGAGCGACAGCTTGGCGTCGTCGGTGTCGGGCTGCGAGAGCGGGAACCCGGTCACCCAGAGCAGCCGGTCGTTCGTGCCGTCGTCGGACCGCGCCCGCTCCTGCTCGGTGCTCCGGCCGGGGACGAGGCGGACGGCCTCGCCGGTCACCGGCTGGCCCTGCGCGACCAGCGACAGCGGCCCGCTGGTGGAGGCCAGCGGCGCCCCGCCCAGGTCGGTCAGCCCGGCTGCGGCGCCCCAGGCGTCGACCGGCACCGGCAGGTGCACGTTGCCGGCCAGCTCCACGGCCACGGTGTTGGCGAAGGTGACGGTGCCCTGTTCGCGGTCGATGAGCAGGACGGCGACCGGTGCGTCGGCGAGCACCCCGGGGAGGGTGGTCGCGGGGGCGCCGTGCTCGGACACCGCCGCGCTGGCACTGGCCACGACGCCGGCCTGGGAGCCCGCGGCGCCGGGGCCCGCCTGCGCCACGGCCTCCGCGTGGCGGAGGTCGTTCTCGGCGGACGGCACCGGCCGATCATATGGATCGTGCACGACGGAGACCACGCGCGACCGGCTGACCTGGGCGTTGCCGCTCGTCTGAGCGGCGCACGTGTGGGCGGCGGAGCAGCGGGAACGACTCCCGGGCGGACCGCCCCGGCGGCCCGCCGCTCCGGCACCCGCCGTCCGCGCCGTCAGGGAGGACATCGCCATGGGACTGCTCGACCGCCTCTTCGGACGCTCGCGCCGGCACGACGACCGGTACGACCAGCGCCACCACGACCGCTACGACGACCGCTACGACGACCGCTACGACGACCGGGGCGGATACGACGACGGGTACCGGCAGCCCGCGCCGCCGCGCGCCGGCGGGCAGCCGCTGACCGACCAGCAGGCCGTGGAGCGCTACCGGTACCTCCTGCGCACCGCGCCGCCGGACCAGATCGAGGAGGCGCACGCCGAGGCCTTCGCCCAGCTCACGCCCGACCAGCGGCAGCAGGTGCTGGTGCAGCTGGCGGCCGCGGTCCCCTCCGGGGAGCGGCCGCGCTCGGACGACCCCCGCAGCCTGGCCCGGGCGGCCACGCGGGCAGAGCTGCGCCAGCCCGGCACGCTCGAGCGGGCCTTCGGACCCGGCGCGGGCGGCTACGGCCCCGGCTACGGCCCCGGCTACGGCCCCCAGTACGGCCCCCAGTACGGCCCCGGGTACGGCGGGGGCTACGGCCGCGGGGGCGGTTTCGGCATGGGCGGCATCGGCGCCGGCATCGGCGCGACCATGCTCGGCACGATCGGCGGCCTGGTCGTGGGCACCGCCGTGGCCGACGCCCTGTTCGACACCGGGCTCGGCGACGGGGGCCTGTTCGGCGGCGGCGACGAGGAGGCGTACGCGGAGGGCTACCAGGACGGCGCCGGCGCCGACGGTGGCGACCCCGGTGGCGACCCCGGTGGCGACCCCGGCGGCGACCCCGGCGGCGACCCCGGCGGCGACTACGCCGCGGACGGCGGGGACTACGGCGGGGGCGGCGACTTCGGCGGCGGCTACGACGGCGGCGGGGACTTCGGCGGCGGCGACTTCGGCGGGGACTTCGGCGGCGGCGACTTCTGAGCCCCCGCCTGACCGGTCCCGGCCGCGCTCCGCAGGTAGAGCAGCCCGAGCACCGGCAGCACCAGCGGCACGTAGCCGTAGCCCTGGCCGAAGCCCGACCAGACGGTCTCGTCGGGGAAGGCGGCCCGGTCGGCCAGCGACAGGACGCCCACCACCAGCACGCCGGTCAGCTCCACCGCGCAGGCGACCAGCGCCGTCCGCCGTCCGCCCCGGCCGCCGCGGGCCAGGCCGACGGTGGCGACCACGTAGACCAGGGCCGCCAGCGCCGACAGCAGGTAGGCCAGCGGCGCCTCGGAGAACCGGGTGGCCAGCTGCACCGCCGCCCGCGCGCCCGCGGCGAGGGCGAACACGCCGTAGACGGCGACGAGCACCCGCCCGAGGCCGGCGGCCGGACCGGGTGCGCCGTCGGGACGGACGGCCTCAGCCACCGCCGGCCTCCCACAGCTGCAGCAGCCGCCAGACCATGACGGCGACCGCCGCCGCCGGCACCGCGAGCACCGTGCCCGCCCAGCGGCTGGTCTCGGTGCGGGAGAACAGCACGCCCGCGACGGGCAGGAGCAGCGCGCCGGCGAGGTAGCCGAGGAAGGTCGCCGTCTCCGGCAGGTCGGCGCCGGGCAGGCGGACGGCGGCCAGCACCGCCTGGACGACCAGCAGCGCCTCCAGGACGCCGGCCAGGCCCAGGTGCACCAGGCCGGTCCGGCGCCGGGCCGCGGTGGAGGCCAGCCCGGCGAACGCGAGCAGCGCGGCCACCACGGTGACGGCGACGACGAGCGGGGTGCTCACCCGGCCGCTCCGCTCCGCACGGCCCCATCCTCCCGCCCGCGGTGAGCGCCCCCGCCGCAGGGGCCGGTCAGCGGTGCACGCTGGACATGTCCGGGTAGCGCTCCCCCGCCGTCGCCCCGCGCGGCGCCGCCTCGTCGAGCCGGCGCAGGTCGTCCCCGGTCAGCTCGACGTCGGCCGCGGCGGCGTTCTCCTCCAGGTAGGAGACCCGCTTGGTCCCCGGGATGGGGACGATCTCCGGGTTGCCGTCCCGGCCGCCCTGCGCCATGACCCACGCCAGCGCCAGCTGCGAGGCGGTGACCCCCTTCTCCTCGGCGATCTCCCGGACCCGGTCGACGAGCTCGAGGTTGCGGGTGAAGTTCTCGCCCTGGAAGCGGGGGTTGTGCCGGCGGAAGTCGTCGGGGGCCAGGTCCTCGACGCTGCGGATCTGCCCGGAGAGGAAGCCGCGGCCGATCGGCGAGTAGGCGACGAACCCGATGCCGAGCTCCGCGCAGGTGGCGAGGACGCCGTCGTCCTCCGGGTCGCGCGTCCACAGCGAGTACTCCGTCTGCACCGCCGTCACCGGCTGCACCGAGTGCGCCCGGCGGATCGTCTCGGGCGCGGCCTCGGAGATGCCGGTGAACCGCACCTTGCCGGCGTCCACCAGCTCCCGCAGGGCGCCCCAGGTGTCCTCGACCGGCACGGTCGTGTCGACGCGGTGCTGGTAGTAGAGGTCGATCACGTCGACACCGAGGCGCTGCAGCGAGGCGTCGCAGGCCCGGCGGACGTACTCGGGACGGCCGTTGATGCCGATCCGCGACCCGTCCTCGCCGCGCTCGTTGCCGAACTTGGTCGCCAGCACCACCTCGTCGCGGCGCCCGGCGATCGCCCGGCCGACCAGCCGCTCGTTCGTGAAGGGCCCGTACATGTCGGCGGTGTCGAGGAAGGTGACGCCCAGGTCCAGGGCGCGGGAGATCGTCCGCTCGGCCTCGGCCTCGTCGGCGGTCCCGTAGAACTCGCTCATCCCCATGCAGCCCAGCCCCATGGCGGGCACGGTCAGCTGACCCAGCGTGCGTGTCTGCATGGCGCGCTCCTGCCCACCGGCGGGCGACGCCAACCCGTGCCCGGACCCGGCGTGGTCAGCCGCGCGCGACACCGTTCCGGACCCCGGTATTCCGGATCAGATCCGGCTGTGGCAGGTTAGGCCCCGCTTACTTAGGCAAGGCTGACCTACTGATCTGGAGAACCATGCGCACCGCCGCCCGGCCGTTGGCTGCCCTGTCCCTGCCTCTGGCCCTCGTCCTCGGGCTCGGCGCCTGCGGGGAGGACGCCGCGGCCGACACGGCGGGCGGGGACGGTTCCGCGGGCCGGTCCGAGGTGACGGTCAGCCACGCGCAGGGCGAGACGACCGTGCCGGTCGACCCGGAGACCGTCGTCGTGTTCGACCTGGGCAGCCTCGCGACGCTCGACGACCTGGGGGTGGAGGTGACCGGGGTGCCGGAGACGGCGTACCCGGCCTCGCTGGAGCAGTACGGCGGCGACGGCTACGCCAAGGTCGGCTCCCTGTTCGAGCCGGACTACGAGGCGGTCAACGCCCTCGAGCCGGACCTGATCATCGTCGGCGGCCGGTCGGCGGCGGTCTACGCGGACCTGGCCGAGATCGCCCCGACCATCGACCTCACCGTGGACAACACCGACTTCCTCGCCTCCTTCGAGGAGCGGACGACGGCGCTGGCCGAGGTCTTCGGCGAGGAGGACGCGGTCGCCGAGCGGCTGGCCGCCATCGACCGGCGCGCTGGGGAGGTCAGGGAGGCTGCGGCCGACGCCGGCGAGGGCCTGATCGTGCTCACCACCGCCGGCGAGGTCAGCGCCTACGGCCCCGGCACCCGCTTCGGCGGCCTGATCCACGACACGCTCGGCGTCGCGGCGGCCGACACGGGTCTGAGCCAGGAGACCCACGGCGACGCGGTGTCGTTCGAGTACATCGCCGACACCGACCCCGACATCCTCTACGTCGTCGACCGCGACGCCGCCATCGGCGAGTCCGGCGAGGCCGCCGAGCAGGTCCTGGACAACGACCTCGTCGCCGGCACCACCGCCTGGCAGGAGGACGCCGTGTACTACCTGGACGGCACCGACTGGTACCTCATGCCCAACGCGCTGCCCGCGGTCGAGCGGATGCTCGAGGAGATCGCGGCCAGCGTCGAGTGACGTCCCCGGCATGACCCGCACCCCCGTCCGCCGCGGCGCCGCGCCTGCCCCCGAGGGGCCGGTGCGGCGCCGCCGCGGTGTGCAGCGGTGGCACGTCGCCGCCGCCCTGGCGCTGCTGACCGTCGCCGGCCTCGGCTCGCTGTTCGTCGGTGTCAGCGACCTGTCCCCGCTGGACCTGCTCGACGCCGACGAGGCGCAGGCCCGCGTCTTCTGGACCAGCCGGGTGCCCCGCCTGCTGGCGATCCTGCTCGCGGGCTCGGCGATGGCCGTCGCCGGGCTGGTGATGATGTCGCTGACCCGCAACCGGTTCGTCTCGCCGCAGACCGCCGGCACCACCGAGTGGGTGGGGCTGGGGCTGGTGGTGGCGACCCTCGCCTCCGGCGGCACCTCGCTGATGGGCAAGATGGTGGTGGCGAGCGTCTTCGCGCTGGTGGGCACGGGCCTGTTCGTCTGGCTGCTCCAGCGGATGGTGCTCACCGACGTCGTCGTGGTGCCGCTGGTCGGCATCCTGCTCGGCGGCGTGGTCAGCGCGGCGGCGGTCTTCCTGGCCTACCGGTTCGACCTGCTCCAGACGGTGGACGCCTGGATGAACGGCGACTTCTCCGGTGTCGTCGCCGGCCGCTACGAGCTGCTCTACCTGGTCCTCGCGGCGACCGTGGTGGCCTACCTGTACGCCGACCGCTTCACCGTGGCCGGCATGGGCGAGACCTTCGCGGTCAACCTGGGCGTGGCCTACACGCGCGTGGTCATGACCGGGCTGGCGATCGCCTCGGTCGTGACCGCGGTCGTCGTCGTGACCGTCGGCTCGATCCCGTTCCTCGGCCTCGTGGTGCCCAACATCGTCACGCTGGCGATGGGGGACGACCTGCGCCGGGTGCTGCCGGTGACGGCGCTGACCGGGGCCGCCTTCGTGCTCGTCTGCGACGTCCTGGGCCGGGTCGTCCGCTACCCGTACGAGGTGCCGGTCGGCATGATCGGCGGGGTCGTCGGCGGGGTGCTGTTCATCTGGCTGCTGCTGCGCGCCCGCAGCCGGGGCGTCTCGTGACGGCCGTCGTCCCCGCCGCCCGGCGGGCCGTCCGCCGGCGCCGCGTGCTGCTGGTCCTCGGCGTCCTGGCCGCCGTGGCCGTCGCGGTCTTCCTCACCCACGACCTGGTCGGCAACTGGGAGTACGCGCTCCGGCAGCGCAGCCGCCGGCTGGCGGCGATGGTCGTGGTCGGGGTGGCCGTCGCGGTCTCCACCGTGCTGTTCCAGACGGTCGCGAACAACCGGGTCCTGACGCCGGAGATCATGGGCTTCGACCGGCTGTTCGTGCTCGTCCAGACCCTCGGCGTCTTCCTCCTGGGCGCCTCGACCGTGACGACGGCCGACCCCCGCCTCCGCTTCGCGGTGGAGGTCGTCGTCCTCGTGGCGTTCGGCGCCGGCCTCTACCGCGTGCTGTTCGGCCGCACCGAGCGCGACGTGTACGTGCTGGTGCTGCTCGGCGTCGTGATGGGCACGCTGTTCACCAGCCTCACGCTGCTGGTCTCCCGGCTGATCGACCCCAACGAGTTCCTCACGTTGCAGGACCTGCTGTTCGCCAGCTTCACCTCCGTGGACCGGCAGCTGCTCGCGCTCTCGGCGGTCGTCGTGGTGCTCGTGGTGGCGTGGGTCCTGCGGCTGCTGCCCCGCCTGGACGTCGTGGCGCTGGGCCGCGACACCGCGGTCGGCCTGGGCGTCGACCACCGGCGGGTCGTCAACCAGGCGCTGCTGGCCGTCGCCGTCCTGGTCGCCGTCTCCACCGCGCTCGTCGGGCCGGTCACCTTCCTCGGCCTCCTGGTCGCCAACCTGGCCCGCCAGCTGCTCGGCACCCACCGCCACGCGTGGGTGCTGCCCGGCGCCGCGCTGCTGGCGGTGCTGGCGCTGGTCGGCGGGCAGCTGGTGCTCGAACAGGTCTTCGGCTTCGACTCCAGCCTCAGCATCGTCATCAACTTCGTGGGCGGGATCGTGTTCATCGCCCTCCTGATCAGAGAGCCCCGGCAGTGATCGAGATCCACGGCGTCAGCAAGTCCTACGGCGGGACGCGGGTCGTCGACGACGTGTCGCTCACCGTCCCGGCCGGCGGCATCACCTCGCTGATCGGCGCCAACGGCGCCGGCAAGTCCACGCTGCTGTCGATCGTCGCGCGGCTGCTGCCGGCCGACGCGGGCCGGGTCGTCGTCGACGGGATGGACGTGGCGACGACGCCGTCGCCGGTGCTCGCCCGGCGGCTGGCCGTCCTCCGCCAGGAGAACGCCATGCCGGTGCGCCTCACCGTGCGCGAGCTGGTGTCCTTCGGCCGGTTCCCGCACTCCGGTGGCCGGCCGACCGCCGAGGACCGCCGGCACGTCGAGCAGGCCATCGAGTACTTCGAGCTCGGCCCCCTCGCCGACCGGCACCTCGACCAGCTCTCCGGCGGCCAGCGGCAGCGCGCCCACGTGGCGATGGTGATGTGCCAGGGCACCGACTACGTGCTGCTCGACGAGCCGCTGAACAACCTCGACATGCGGCACGCCGTGCAGATGATGCGGATGCTGCGCCGGCTGGCCGACGAGCTCGGGCGCACCGTCGTGGTGGTGGTCCACGACATCAACGTGGCCTCCTGCTACTCCGACCGGATCGTGGCCATGCGCGACGGCCGGGTCCTCGCCGCCGGGCCGACCGGGGACCTCATGACCCCGGAGCTGCTCCGGGACGTGTTCGACGTCGACGTGGAGGTCCACGAGCTGGCCGGCCGGCGCATCGGCGTCCCCTGGCGCTGAGGTCCACCACGACCAGGTCACCTGGTCGTGCCGTCCGCCCTCGCGGTGGGCGGGGAGGGAGGTCAGGCGCCGTGCGGGAGGACGCCGTCGACGGCGTGGCGTGACCTGGGGCACGCCCGCTCGTTCGGACAGGGCGCACCCGATCCGCTCGCCCCAGCGCCGAGGAGAGCCCATGACCCGGTCCACCCGACGGCTGGCGGCAGGAGGGAGCCTGGCGGCACTCGTCGCCGGCGCCCTGTTCGCCGCCTCCCCCGCCCAGGCCGCCCCGGCCCCGCTCGCCCCCGTCCAGGACTTCCTCGCCGACCAGCTCGCCGGGCTGGCCGCCGCGGCGCCGACGACGGTGCTGGTGCACGGCACGGACGCGGCGGCCGCCCGGGACGCCGTCGCGGCCGCCGGCCTGCGCCCGGTCACCGAGTTCGAGCGGATCGGCGTCGTCGTCGCCCGCGGGACGGCCGCCCAGGTCGAGGCGGTCCGGGCCGAGCCGGGCGTGACCTACCTGGAGGGCAACGCCCCCATCGAGTTCGCGCAGGAGACGTCGAACACCGCCACCCGCGGCGCCGAGGCGGTCGCCACCCTCACCGGCGCGGACGGGCAGCCGCTGGACGGCCGCGGCGTCTCGGTCGCCGTCATCGACTCCGGCGTCGACCCCACGCACCCGTACCTGCGTGACCCCGACGGCTCCGGCGCGGTGGTGGCCAGCCTGAAGAGCGTGTGCCTGGTCGAGACCGTGACCACCGCGGACTGCGTCGTGCCGGTGCCGGGCGTCGTCGACACCGACACGCTCTCGGTGGGCGGGCACGGCACGCACGTCACCGGCATCGTCGCCGGCCGTGCGACCACGCTGTCCGACGGCAGCCGGCTCCAGGGCGCCGCACCCGGCGCCAGCGTCGTGTCGATCTCCACGGGCGCGGCGCTGCTCATCGTCGGGGCGGACTCGGCGCTCAACTGGGTGCTGGAGAACCACGAGGCCCCGTGCGGCGCCGGCGTCCCCGCCGACGTCTGCCCGCCGATCAGGGTCACGAACAACTCCTACGGCCCCTCGGGCGGCGGGGCGTTCGACCCGGAGTCGGCCACGGTCAAGCTCCAGCGGGCGCTGGCCGCCGAGGGCGTCGTCACCGTCTGGGCGGCCGGCAACGACGGCGGCGACGGCTCGGCCTCGCTGACCAACCCGCCGGGGCAGGACCCCACCGGCGGCATCATCTCCGTGGCCTCCTACTCCGACCTGGAGACCGGCACCCGCGACGGCGTGGTCAGCGAGTTCTCCTCCCGCGGCGCGGCGGCCGACCCGTCGACCTGGCCGGACCTCTCCGCGCCGGGTGACACCATCACGTCCTCCTGCCGGCTGTACCTGCCCGTCTGCGCGACCGGCCTGGACCCGCGCAACGGCCCCGGCCTGCTCGACGTCGGGACGTTCAACACCATCAGCGGGACGTCGATGGCCGCGCCGCACGTGGCCGGCGTCGTCGCCCAGATGTTCCAGGCCGACCCGTCCGCGACCCCGGCCGAGATCGAGGCGGCCCTGGTCGCCACGGCGCACCGCTACGCCGACGGCGCCGCGTACAGCACGGTCGGCGGGCGGACGACGTCGTTCGACAAGGGCGCCGGCCTGGTCGACGTCGTCGCGGCGGTCGCGGCCCTGCGCTGATCCCGGAGCGGCGCCACGAGCGGCGTCACGGCGTTCCACGTGGAACCGCCGTGACGCCGCTCACGACGCGCCGGGCTCGCGTCGCGGGGGCGCGCACACGCGGGTTAGATCGTTTCGCATGTGCGGCCTCTCCGGCGAGATCAGGTTCGACGGCACCCTCGCCGACACCACCGCCGTCGCGCGGATGGTGGACCAGCTGGTCCCCCGCGGACCCGACGGCCAGGGCATGTGGAGCGCCGGCCGGGTGGCCTTCGGGCACCGCCGGCTCTCGGTCATCGACCTGTCCGCCGCGGGCGGGCAGCCGATGGTCGACAACGAGCTGGGCCTGACCGCGGTCTTCAACGGCTGCATCTACGACTACAAGGAGCTGCGCGCCGAGCTCGAGGGCCACGGCTACCGCTTCTTCTCCACCTCCGACACCGAGGTGATCCTCAAGGGCTACCACCACTGGGGCACCGACGTCGTCGACCACCTGCACGGCATGTTCGTGTTCGTCGTCCACGAGCGCGACACCGGCCGCGTGGTCCTGGCCCGCGACCGGCTGGGCATCAAGCCGCTCTACCTCGCCGAGACGCCGGGCCGGCTGCGGTTCGCCTCCACGCTGCCCGCGCTGCTGCGCGCCGGGGGCCACTCCCCTGACATCGACACCTCCATCGACCCGGTCGCGCTGCACCACTACCTGACCTGGCACGCCGTCGTCCCGGCGCCCCGGACGATCCTCAACGGCGTCCGCAAGCTCCCCCCGGCCACCGTCCGGGTCGTCGAGGCCGACGGCACCAGCCGCGAGCACCGCTACTGGGCGCCGGCCTACGAGCGCCGCGCCGAGCACGCGAACTGGTCCTCCCGCGACTGGGAGGACGCCATCGAGGAGGCGCTGCGCGTCGCCGTCCGCCGGCGGCTGGTGGCCGACATCCCGGTCGGCGTGCTGCTGTCCGGCGGCCTGGACTCCAGCCTGATCGTCGGCCTGCTCGCCCAGGAGGGGCAGACCGGCCTGGCCACCTACAGCATCGGCTTCGAGTCGGTCGGTGGCCGCGAGGGCGACGAGTTCCAGTACTCCGACGTCATCGCCGAGCGGTTCGCCACCGACCACCACCGCATCCGCGTCGGCTCCGACGAGCTCGCCGGCGCGCTCGGCCACGCGATCGGTGCCATGGCCGAGCCGATGGTCAGCCACGACGTCGTCGCCTTCGACCTGCTGTCGGAGCGGGTCAGCCAGTCCATCCGGGTGGTGCAGTCCGGTCAGGGCGCCGACGAGGTCTTCGCCGGCTACCACTGGTACCCGCCGCTGGCCGGCGTCCCCCGCGGCGAGGCCGTGGACCGCTACGCGGCGGCGTTCTTCGACCGCACGCACGCCGAGCTGCTGCAGGTCGTCTCGCAGCGGTACGCGCTCGACGAGGACGTCAGCCGGGCGTTCGTGGCCGCGCACATGGAGGCGCCGGGTGCGGAGACCGCGGTGGACGCCGGGCTGCGGCTGGACAGCGAGGTCATGCTCGTCGACGACCCGGTCAAGCGGGTGGACAACATGAGCATGGCGTGGGGCCTCGAGGCCCGCGTGCCCTTCCTCGACCACGACCTGGTGGAGCTCGCCGCCGCCTGCCCCCCGGAGCTGAAGCTGGCCGACGGCGGCAAGGGCGTGCTCAAGGCCATCGGCCGCCGGATCATCCCGCCGGAGGTCATCGACCGGCCCAAGGGCTACTTCCCGGTGCCGGCGATCACCCACCTGGAGGGCAAGGTGCTCGACCTGGTCCGCGACGCGCTGAGCAGCGACGCGGCCCGGGAGCGGGCCCTGTTCCGGCCGGAGTACGTCGAGGGCCTGCTCGGCGACCCGAACGGCGAGCTCACGCCGCTGCGGGGGAACAAGCTGTGGCAGCTCGGGCTGCTGGAGCTCTGGCTGCAGAACCACGGGGTCTGAGAGAGGAACCGACACCGTGACTCCACGGCTGGCCGGCCACCGGCGCCGTCCCGTCCCGTCCACCCCCGAGCTCACCAGCCGGTCCTGGCACCAGCCCTCCGCCCACGAGCTGGAGGGCATGGCCACCGACGTCGTGCTCGACCTGGGCTGGGGACGGCTCGTGTTCGGGCAGACGTTCCGCGAGCTCGACGACATCGTGCACGCGCTGCGCGCCGAGGAGACCGGCCGGCGCGACATCTGCGTCTACCCGCGCGACCCGCAGGTGCTGGTCGGGATGGCGCCCGACGAGCTGTTCATCGACCCCTCGCTCACCTACCGGCTCGACCTGCACCGGTACCGGCCGCGGCCCGACGTCATCCGCGGCGTCTTCGTGCGGACGGTGACCTCGCAGGCGGAGATGGAGGTCATCGACGACCTCTACGCCCGCAACGGCATGGTCGCCGCCGACCCGGACCTGATGTGGGCCAACCACCGCACCCGGACCTTCACGTACCTGGTCGCCGAGGACACCCGCACGGGCAGGATCGTCGGCACGGTGACCGGCGTCGACCACGTGCTGGCCTTCGGCGACCCGGAGGGCGGCACCAGCCTCTGGTGCCTGGTCGCCGACAAGCAGGACGCCCCTCCCGGCACCGGCGAGGCGCTGGTGCGCGTGCTGGCCGAGCGCTACGTCGCCCGCGGCCGCGCGTACCTCGACCTGTCGGTCATGCACGACAACAAGCCCGCCATCACGCTCTACCGCAAGCTCGGCTTCGCCCGCGTGCCCGCGGTCTGCGTCAAGAGCAAGAACCCCATCAACACGCCGCTGTTCGCCTCGCGGCCGCCGGGGCTGGACAAGCTCAACCCCTACGCGACGATCATCGCCGAGGAGGCGCTGCGCCGCGGGATCCGCGTCGAGGTGACCGACGCCGAGTGGGGCGAGATGCGGCTGACCCTGGGCGGCCGCTCGGTGCTGACCCGCGAGTCGCTGTCGGAGTTCACCAGCGCCGTGGCCATGAGCCGCTGCGACGACAAGCGCGTCACCCGCCGGATCATGCGCCGGGCCGGCGTCCGCGTCGCCCAGGGCGCGCTCGCCCGCGAGGGGGACCTGGACGACGCCCGCGCGCTCATGGGCGCGGTCGAGGCGGTCGTGGTGAAGCCGGCCCGCGGCGAGCAGGGGCGGGGCATCACCGTCGGCGTGCAGGACGAGGCCGCGCTCGAGAAGGCGGTGCGGCTGGCGCTGCAGTTCTGCCCCGACGTGCTGGTCGAGGAGCTGGTGCCCGGGGAGGACCTGCGGGTCGTCGTCATCGACCGGCAGGTGGTGGCCGCCGCCGTCCGGCGGCCCGCCGAGGTGATCGGGGACGGGCGCCAGCCGGTGGCCGACCTCGTGCGCTCGACCAGCCGGCGGCGGGAGCGCGCCACCGGCGGGGAGTCGAGCATCCCGCTGGACGACACGACCGCGGAGGTCGTCGCCGAGGCCGGGTACGCCATGGACGACGTCCCCCCGCGAGGCGAGCGGGTCCAGGTCCGGCGGACGGCGAACCTGCACACCGGCGGCACGATCGAGGACGTCACCGACCGGCTGCACCCCGAGATCGCCGAGGCGGCGGTCCGGGCGGCCGAGGCGCTGGGCATCCCGGTGACCGGCATCGACTTCCTGGTGCCCGCGGTCGACGGCCCCGACTACGTCTTCATCGAGGCCAACGAGCGCCCCGGGCTGGCCAACCACGAGCCGCAGCCGACGGCCGCCCGCTTCGTCGACCTGCTCTTCCCCGAGACCCGCCGCCGGTGAGGCCCCCGGGGAGTCGCCCGGGGCCGCTCCGCGCACCCGGGCGGCTCCGGTGACCGCGTACCTGCTGGCGGCGCTGGGCGGGGCCCTCGGGGCGCTGGCGCGCCTGGGCGTGGGGACGGCGCTGCCCGCCTCCCCCGGCGGCTGGCCCTGGGCGACGCTGCTGGTCAACCTGACCGGCTGCCTGCTGCTCGGGCTGCTGCTCGGCGCGGTCCTCCCCCGGTTCCCCGGCCGCCCGTGGCTGCGTCCGCTGCTGGGCACCGGCGTGCTCGGCGGGTACACCACGTACTCGACCTTCGCGGTGGACGCCGTCCGGCTGGCCGACGACGGCGCGTGGGCGGGAGCCGCGGGCTACGTGGTCGCGTCGGTCGCCGGAGGGGTCCTGGCCGCGGCCGCCGGGGTCGCGATCGGCCGGCGCGGGCGGGTGCCGGCGGCCGGAGGCGGGGTCGCGTGACCGTGCTGCTGGTCGTCCTCGGCGCCGTCGTGGGCGCGCCGCTGCGGCTGCTGGCCGAGCGGGTGGCGGTCGCCCGGCGGGGCCGCGGCAGCGTGCTGGGGACGCTCGCGGTCAACGTGGCCGGGTCGCTCGTCCTCGGGCTGCTGCTCGGCGCCCGGGACGCCCCGGCCTGGCTCGTGGCCCTAGTCGGCACCGGCTTCTGCGGGACGCTGACCACCTTCTCCACCTTCGGCGGGGACGTCGTCCGGCTGGTCGAGGAGCGCGCCGTCGGCCGCGCGGCCGCGTACGTGGGCGCGACCGTCGTCCTCGGGCTGGGCGTCGCGGCCGCCGGGTACGCCGTGGCCGCCGCTCCCTGGACGGTGCCGGGTCGGTAGGGTCGCGGGCGGTATGGCCGAATCCCCGGAGCACCAGACGCGGGCGGAGAGCCCGGTGGTCGTCGTGGCCAACCGCCTCCCCGTCGACCAGGTCACCGACGCCGACGGCACCGTCCGCTGGCAGCGCAGCCCCGGCGGGCTGGTCACCGCGCTGGAGCCCTTCGTCGCCGGCCGCGGCGGCGCCTGGGTCGGCTGGTCGGGCTCGGCCGGCGAGGCGCCGGAGCCGTTCGAGTCCGGCGGCATGTCGCTCATCCCGGTCGAGCTCTCCGAGGAGGAGGTCGACCGCTACTACGAGGGCATGTCCAACGCCTCGCTGTGGCCGCTGTACCACGACGTGGTCGAGAAGCCCGAGTACCACCGCACCTGGTGGGACACCTACGTGCAGGTCAACAAGCGGTTCGCCGACCGCGCCGCCGAGGTGGCCGGCGAGGGCGCGATCGTGTGGGTGCACGACTACCAGCTGCAGTTGGTGCCGGCGATGCTGCGCCAGCGCCGTCCCGACCTGACGATCGGGTTCTTCCTGCACATCCCGTTCCCGCCCTACGAGCTGTTCACCCAGCTGCCCTGGCGGTCGGCGATCGTGGAGGGCCTGCTCGGCGCCGACCTGGTCGGCTTCCAGCTGCCCAGCGCGGCGAGCAACTTCGTGCAGCTCGCCCGCCGGCTGCACGACCTGCCCACCCGCAAGGACGTGATCCAGTACGACGGGCGGACCGTCACGGCGCGGGCCTTCCCCATCTCCATCGACGTCGAGGCCTTCGACCGGCTGGCGAGCTCGCCCGAGGTCGGCGCCCGGGCGGCGGAGATCCGCAAGGAGCTCGGCGACCCGGAGAAGATCATCCTGGGGGTCGACCGGCTCGACTACACCAAGGGCATCGCCGTCCGGCTCAACGCCTTCCAGGAGCTGCTGGAGGACGGCGTGGTCGAGGCGCCGAGCACCGTCTTCGTGCAGGTGGCCACGCCCAGCCGCGAGCGCGTCGAGCACTACGTGCACATGCGCGAGACCATCGAGCAGCAGGTCGGCCACATCAACGGCGTCTTCGGCAGCCTGGGCGGCCCGGCGGTGCACTACATCAACCAGTCGGTGCCGCGCGAGGAGCTGGTGGCCCTCTACCGCGCCGCCGACGTCATGCTCGTGACGCCCTACCGCGACGGCATGAACCTCGTGGCCAAGGAGTACGTCGCCGCCCGCGGCGACCTCGGCGGCGCCCTGGTGCTGTCGGAGTTCGCCGGCGCCGCCGCCGAGCTGAAGCAGGCGTTCCTGGTCAACCCGCACGACATCGCCGGGGTGAAGAACCAGCTGGTCCGCGCGCTGCGGATCGAGCCGGAGGAGAGCGCCAAGCGGATGAAGGCCATGCGCCGGCACCTGTTCCGCAACGACCTCGACCACTGGGCGTCGTCGTTCTTCGACGCGCTGAAGGCGCAGGTCTGAGCGTGGGCCCCGACGGCCTCCCCGGCGAGCTCGCCGCCGCCCTCCTCCGGCTGGCCGCCCGCCGCCCGCTGCTGGTCGCCAGCGACTACGACGGCGTGCTGGCCCGCCTGCGCGACGACCCCTCCGCCGCCGTCCCCGAGGCCGGGGTCGCCGAGGCGCTGGCCCGGCTGGCCGCCCACGACGGCGTCACCGTGGCACTCGTCAGCGGCCGGGGGGTGGCCGACCTGCGGGCCACCAGCGGGCTCACCGGGCCCTACCGGTTCGTCGGCAGCCACGGCGCCGAGTTCGACGGGCCCGTCACCGGGGAGCCGGCCGAGCGCCGCGACGCCCTCGCCGCGCTGCTCGCCCCGGAGGTCGCGGCAGTGCCCGGGGCCCGGCTGGAGGTGAAGCCGGCGAGCGTGGCCGTGCACGTCCGGCCGGTCACCGACCGGGTCGCCGCGGCCGCGCTGCTGGCCCGCGCCGACGAGCTGGCCGACCCGGTCATCACCCGCAAGCCCGGCAAGGACGTCCTCGAGCTCGCCGTCACCGACGCGGACAAGGGCAGCGCGGTGCGCCGCCTGCGCGAGGAGCTCGGGGCCGCCGCGGTGCTGTACCTGGGGGACGACGTCACGGACGAGGACGCCTTCGCCGTGCTGGGGCCCGACGACGTCGGCGTCAAGGTCGGCCCGGGGGAGACCGTGGCGCGCGCCCGCGTCGACGACCTGCCCGGCGCCCTCGCCGTGCTCACCGCGCTCGACGCCGCCCTGGCCCGCTCCGGCGGCTGAGCCGGCCGGGCGTGTCGCCGCGCCGCCCGGGGTGACCGCTCCCCCGTTGTCGACTCGGACCGCGCGGTCCGCTCCCCTCCCCCGGTCCCGCGCGGCTCAGCTGCGGGGACGCCGGCGGGCCCCGGCGGGGTCACCGTCGTCCGCGTCGACAGGTCGACAGCCCCGCGGGTGGTGAGCCCGGGCAAACACGACGATTCCGTCACTGACGGGGGCGCACGCGTCGGGATGAGTGGAGTCCGTACAACGATCACCGGGCTCGACCCGCCGTCTGCCCTGGAGCCCCCATGACCGTTCCCGCCCTCCCCCCGCCTCCCCGTCGCACCGGCGGCTGGTTCGCCGACCGGCCGCTGGCCGTCAAGTTCGGCGTCCTCGTCGGCGTCGTCGTCCTCGCCTTCGCCGGCCTGCTCACCGCGGTGCTCGTCGGCAACAGCACCGTTCGGGACGCGACGGCCCGGCTGCAGGACCTCGCCGACGCCGAGACGCTCGTGCTGCAGCTCGACACCCGGGCCAGCGAGCTGAAGGTGGACGGCTTCAAGGCGCTGGTGCGCGACGTGCCCGCCGAGCAGCTCGCGGAGCTCGCCGAGGACATCGCCACCCCGGAGGGCATCCTCACCGAGCTGGGGGCCATCGAGCTCGAGGGCGCGGCCGCCGAGGCCGTGGCCGACCTGGAGTCGAGCTTCGGCGACTACACCGCCGCCATCTCCGTGTTCGTCGACGGCGCGGTCGCCGACCAGGCCGCCACCCGGCTGCGCTGGGAGGACATCCAGGCCGCCAACGACCTCACCGACGGTGCCGTGAGCGCCGCCAAGGACGAGCTGGCCGCGGCCCGGACGGCCGCCGAGCAGGGCCTGACCGACACCATCGCGCGGTCCGAGCGCATCGCGCTGGGCGTCGCGATCGCCGCGGTCGTCGCCATCCTCGCCATCAGCTGGCTGATCAGCCGGTCGGTCACCCGTCCGCTGCAGCGGGTCAAGCTGGCCCTCCAGGCGCTGTCGGCCGGTGACCTGACCGTCTCGGCCGAGGTGACCTCGCGCGACGAGGTCGGTCAGATGGCCGGCGCCCTCGACGCGGCGCAGGCCAACCTGCGCGAGGTGATGGCCGGCGTGGCCGCCTCGGCGCACGCGGTGGCGGCGTCGTCGGAGGAGCTGTCGGCGTCCTCGGCGCAGATCTCGGCGTCGGCGGAGGAGACCTCGGCGCAGTCCGGCGTGGTCAGCTCCGCCGCGGAGGAGGTCTCGCGCAGCGTGGCGACCGTCGCCGCGGGCGCCGAGCAGATGGGTGCCTCGATCCGGGAGATCTCGCAGAACGCGGCGGAGGCCTCGGAGGTGGCCATGCGCGCGGTGAGCGCCGCGGAGGCCACCACCGCGACGGTGAACAAGCTGGGCGAGTCCTCGGCCGAGATCGGCAACGTGGTGAAGGTGATCACCAGCATCGCCGAGCAGACGAACCTGCTGGCCCTGAACGCCACGATCGAGGCCGCCCGCGCCGGGGAGGCGGGCAAGGGCTTCGCCGTCGTGGCGAACGAGGTCAAGGAGCTGGCGCAGGAGACGGCGAAGGCGACCGAGGACATCGCCCGCCGCGTGCAGGCCATCCAGGGCGACACGACCGCCGCGGTGACCGCGATCGAGGAGATCTCGCAGATCGTCGCCCAGATCTCCGACCGGCAGACCACCATCGCCAGCGCGGTGGAGGAGCAGACGGCGACCACCAGCGAGATGTCGCGGTCGGTCTCCGAGGCCGCCGGCGGGTCGGAGCAGATCGCCGACAACATCACCAGCGTCTCCACCGCCGCGGAGACGACGACGCAGGCGCTGACCCAGACCCGGGTCGCGGTGGACGAGCTGTCGCGCATGGCCGCCGACCTGCGGGGGGCGGTGGGCCGCTTCACCTGGTGAGGCGCCGTCGGCGGGTACGAGCACACCGCGGGAGCGCGGAACCGGACGTCCGGTTCCGCGCTCCCGCCATTCCCGGACCATTTCCGACCGGCCCGTCCCGCCATTGCCTGTCGACATTGCCTGTCGACATGGAGACGGGTGCGGGGAGGTCACCGGACTGATTCCGGAACACGGTCGGACACGCCGTGCGGAATTGCTGGTGAGGCATTTCCGTGTCGCATCATTCCCCCGCGCCCCGAGAACCGCAGCGCGGCGGCCGGCGGCGCTCCTCCCCCACGCGGAACGACACCAGGAGCACCACCCGTGAAGGCCACTCCCCTCCCCGGCGCCGTCCGGCGCACCCGCTGGTTCGCCGACCGGCCCGTCGCGGTCAAGATCGGCGCCGCCATCGCCGCGCTCGCGCTCGTCGCCGTCGCGATGACCGTCCTGGCCGTCTCGCGGATCCACACCCTCGAGAGCGCCGCCGGCGACATCAACGACAACGTCGGCACGCTGTCGGACCTGTCGGACATCCAGCGCTCCTGGCAGGGCGACCGCTCGCGGTACAACTCCCTGGCGCTGGTCCCCGCCGAGACGCAGGCCGAGATCCGCGGCGACCTGGCCGAGCGCCGGGAGACCCTCCTCGCCCAGCTCGACGCCTACGCGGCGGTCACCGTGAACCGCGAGGCGTTCGAGGAGTTCCGCGGGTACCTCGACGACTACTACACCGTCGCCGACACCCAGCTCGTCGCGGCCGCCGCGGCGGGGGACGTCGCGCTGGCCGGCCAGGTCGTCACCGGCCCGCTGCAGGCGGCCTCGGACGTGATCATGGACGCCTACGCGGGCATGCAGGAGCGCCGCGTCGGCGCCGGCCAGGAGGCCACCGACCACGCGAGCGACATCGCCGGCTCCGCCGTCACCACGCTGTGGGCCTTCCTGGCCGCGGGCGTCCTGCTGGCCGCGGGCCTGGCCGTGTACGTCGTCCGGCAGATCGTCCGGACCGTCCGGTCGGTGCAGGGCTCGGTGGAGGCCCTGGCCCGCGGTGACCTGACCGTCGCGCCCGAGGTGACCAGCCAGGACGAGCTCGGCCGCATGGCGCAGGCGCTGGGGGCGGCGCAGGACAGCCTGCGCGGCGTGCTGTCGGGCGTGGCCGGCGCGGCCGACGCGGTCGCGGCGTCGTCGGAGGAGCTGTCGGCGTCCTCGGCGCAGATCTCGGCGTCGGCGGAGGAGACCTCGGCCCAGTCCGGGGTGGTCTCCTCGGCGGCCGAGGAGGTCAGCCGGAACGTGCAGACCGTGGCGGCCGGCGCGGAGCAGATGGGCGCCTCGATCCGCGAGATCTCGCAGAACGCCAACGAGGCGGCCCGCGTGGCGGCCGCGGCGGTGGCCGAGGCCGAGGCGACGACGGGGCAGATCACCAAGCTGGGCGAGTCCTCCCGCGAGATCGGCGACGTCGTCAAGGTCATCACCTCGATCGCGGAGCAGACCAACCTGCTGGCGCTGAACGCCACCATCGAGGCGGCGCGGGCCGGTGAGGCGGGCAAGGGCTTCGCCGTGGTGGCCAACGAGGTGAAGGAGCTGGCGCAGGAGACGGCGAAGGCGACCGAGGACATCGCCCGCCGCGTCGACGCCATCCAGCACGACACCACCGGCGCCGTGGCGGCCATCGGCCGGATCAGCACGGTCATCGGGCAGATCAACGACTTCCAGCTGACCATCGCCAGCGCGGTGGAGGAGCAGACCGCCACGACCAGCGAGATGAGCCGGTCGGTCGGTGAGGCCGCGCAGGGGTCGGGTCAGATCGCCGAGAACATCACCGGGGTGTCCGCCGCGGCCGACTCCACCACGCAGGCGCTGACCCAGACGCGCACCGCGGTGGACGAGCTCTCCCGCATGGCCGCCGAGCTGCGCAGCGCGGTCGCCGGCTTCACCTACTGAGGACCGGGTGGGCGGTCGGCGGGGACGTCCCGCCGGCCGCCCGCCGCCGTGTCCCCGGCACCCGCGCCGACAGCCCTCGGCATGGCCGCCGCCCGTCTCACCGACGGGGTCCCCCAGGAGCGCCCGGCCACCCGGCCGGGCGCTCCTGTGCGCTCCGCAGGGAGAGGACCACTCCGTGGTCTCGACCGCACCCGGATCGGTCGTCGCGACCAGGGCCGGTGCGCGCGGGAAGGCCTCCCGTCCGGCGTCCTCGCCTCCGTCGCCCTCGGGCGCGGCGGCCGGGAATGGCGCCATGTCGACCCGGGGAATGTGTTCACCGACAATTCTGGGCGGACCACGTACGACACGCCCGCCATTCCTGCACGGGGAGGGCCGGAATGGCTCACCCTCTCCCTGCGCGGCGAACCAGGTCCACGCGCACCGGGCAGCCGGTTCAATTTTCTTCAGCAGGAGTGAGAGATGTCCGTTCCTCCGCCCTCCGCCCGTCCCGGGCGCCGGGGCCGCTGGTTCGCCGACCGCCCGATCGGCGTCAAGATCGGCGCGGTCGTCGGTCTGCTCGCCGTCGTCGTCCTCGGGACCAACCTGCTCGCCGTGCAGCGCATCGGCGAGATGCGCGACGGGCAGGAGCGCATCTACGCCGAGAACCTCCAGCCGCTCAACGCCCTCTCGGCCGTGCAGCGGGCCACCGCCGCCCACCGTGCCCGGGTCCTCGAGTACGCGGTCTCCGACCCCGAGCGCCGCCTCGAGCTGCTCGGCGAGATGGAGGAGAAGAACGCCGACGTCGAGGCCGCCCTGGCCGAGTACCAGCCCTACGTGGTGGACCAGGCGGCGATCGACAAGTACGAGACCGCCCGCGAGGAGTTCCTCAGCACCAGCGCCGGCCAGCTGTTCCCGGCCGCCGACAGCGGCGACCTGGCCCTCTACGCCCAGGTCTACCGCGAGGTCTCCAGCCCGCTGCTGACCGACATCGCCGACGGTCTGGAGGAGGAGGGCGTCGCCCAGTCCGCCGAGGCGGCCGCCCGCAACGCCGCGAGCGCCGACGAGGCGAGCAGCGCCATCACGCTGCTCCTGGCCACCGCGCTGACCGCCGTCGTCCTCGCCGTCGGGCTGACCGTCGTCGTGGTGCGCCGCCTGGTGCGCGACGTGCAGTCCGTGCAGCGCTCCGCCGAGGCCCTGGCCGCCGGCGACCTCACCGTCCGGGTCCACGTCGACAGCGCGGACGAGGTGGGCCGCATGGCCGCGGCGCTCGACTCCGCCCAGCAGAGCCTGCGCGGCGTGATGTCCACGGTCGTGGGCGCCGCGGACGCGGTGGCGGCGTCGTCGGAGGAGCTGTCGGCGTCCTCGGCGCAGATCTCGGCGTCGGCGAACGAGACCTCGGCCCAGTCCGGCGTCGTGGCCGGCGCCGCGGAGGAGGTGTCGCGCAGCGTCGCGACCGTGGCCGCCGGTGCCGAGCAGATGGGCGCGTCGATCCGGGAGATCGCCACGAACGCGGCGGAGGCCTCGGAGGTCGCGTCCCGGGCTGTGAGCGCCGCGGAGACGACGACGGCGACGGTGGCAAAGCTGGGCGAGTCGTCGGCCGAGATCGGCAACGTGGTGAAGGTCATCACCAGCATCGCGGAGCAGACGAACCTGCTGGCGCTCAACGCGACGATCGAGGCCGCCCGCGCCGGCGAGGCGGGCAAGGGCTTCGCCGTGGTGGCCAACGAGGTCAAGGAGCTGGCCCAGGAGACGGCGAAGGCGACCGAGGACATCGCCCGCCGGGTGCAGGCCATCCAGGGCGACACCACGGCGGCGGTGGCGGCGATCGGGGAGATCTCGCAGATCGTCGCCCAGATCTCCGACCGGCAGACCACCATCGCCAGCGCGGTGGAGGAGCAGACGGCCACGACCAACGAGATGGCCCGCTCGGTGGCCGAGGCCGCGCAGGGCTCGGGGCAGATCGCCGACAACATCACCGGCGTCTCCACCGCAGCGGAGTCGACCACCCAGGCGCTCACCCAGACCCGCACCGCCGTCGACGAGCTGTCGCGGATGGCCTCGGACCTGCGCAGCACGGTCGGCCGCTTCACCTACTGAGCGGGCCGCTGAGCGCGGCGGGCCCCGGCAACGGCGCCGGGGCCCGCCGTCAGCGCGCCAGGCGGGCGCCGAGCGCGGCCAGCCGCTCGGCGGCCTCGGTGAGGACGGCGTCCTGCTTGCAGAACGCGAAGCGCACGAGCGACGGCGCGGCGTCCTGGTCGTCGTGGAAGACCCGCACGGGCACCCCGACCACGCCGGCCAGCTCCGGCAGGTCCCAGCACAGCGCCATCGAGTCGGTGTAGCCGAGGGGAGCGGCGTCGGCGGTCACGAAGTACGTGCCGTCGGGCCGGTTGACGGCGAAGCCTGCCGCCTCGAGGCCGGCGACGAGCAGGTCGCGCTTGCGGACGAGGTCGGCCCGCAGGCCGTCGAAGTACTCGTCGGGCAGCGCCAGCGCCCTGGCCACCGCCGGCTGGAAGGGCCCGCTGCCCACGAAGGTCAGGAACTGCTTCACCGCCCGGACGGCGGACACCAGCTCGCGCGGCCCGTGCACCCAGCCGACCTTCCAGCCGGTCACCGAGAACGTCTTGCCGGCCGAGGAGATGGTCAGCGTCCGCTCGGCCATCCCCGGCAGCGACGCGATCGGCACGTGCGGGACGCCGTAGGTCATGTGCTCGTAGACCTCGTCGGCGACCACCACCGCGTCGTGCTCGGCCGCCAGCTCCGCGACCAGCTCCAGCTCGGCGCGGGTGAACACCTTGCCGGTGGGGTTGTGCGGGGTGTTCAGCAGGACGACGCGGGTGCGGTCGGAGAACGCCGCCCGCAGCGCCGCCTCGTCGACGGCGAAGCCCGGCGAGCGGAGGACGACGGTGCGGCGGGTGGCCCCGGCCAGCGCGACCGTCGCGGCGTAGCTGTCGTAGTAGGGCTCGAAGGTGACCACCTCGTCGCCCGGGGTGGTCAGCGCCAGCACCGCGGCGGCGATCGCCTCGGTGGCGCCGACGGTCACCAGGACGTCGTCCGGGTCGACCCGCAGCCCGCGGAAGCGCGCCTGGTGGGCGGCGACCGCCTCGCGCAGCTCCAGGACCCCCGGCCCCGGCGGGTACTGGTTGACGCCGCCGCGGATGGCGCCCACGGCGTCCTCGAGCAGCGAGGCCGGGCCGTCGGTGTCGGGGAAGCCCTGCCCCAGGTTGATCGCCCCGGTGCGCACGGCCAGCGCGGACATCTCGGCGAACACCGTGGTGGCGAACGGCTGCATGCGCTCGGTCAGCGCGGCGCGCGGCAGGGTCACGGTGGCCAGTCTCCCAGGCCACGGGGGCGGTGTCTTAGACTCCCCGACGGTCCTGAGTGCCAGCGTCAAGCCCCGGCTCGCTGGCCGGCAACCCTCTCCGTCGCGGGGTGCTCCGGGTGACGACCAGACCTGGGCACCGTGTCCCGGTAAGGACGAGGAGGTCTCCGGTGGTCGCCGACGCCGCCCCCCTCCGGCCGGACCGGTCGCGGTGTCGCACCGACCGACCGCGCACACCGCTGCGCCCGCTCCCAGGGAGAGCCGAGATGACCCTCGTCCACAGCCGCCGCCGGGGACGGCTGCCCGCCGTCGCCCTCGTGGCCCTCGCCGGCCTGACCGCGTGCGCCGACAGCGACTCCGGCGGGGGGAGCGGCGACGGCGGCGACTCCGCCGGCTCCATCATCGTGATCACCCCGAACCCGGTCGGGGGCAACAACTTCCTCGAGCTCGCCGTCGAGGGCGCCGAGCGCGTCGCCGAGGAGGAGGGGCTCGAGCTCGACGTCTTCGAGAGCCAGGACCCGACGTCGATCCAGCAGAACGTCGAGGCCGCGGTCCGCGAGCAGCCCGACATCATCATCGGGCTGACCTTCTCGCTCGAGGACGCCTTCGCGACGGTGCCCACCGACAACCCCGACCAGCAGTTCCTGCTCGTCGACGGCTGCCCGGACCCGCAGCCGGAGAACGTCACCTGCGCCGCCTTCCGCGAGCACGAGGCGGCCTACCTCGCGGGTGTCGAGGCCGGGCTGCTCACCCAGACCGACCGGATCGGCGTCGTCGCGGCGCTGGACACGCCGTTCATCCGCCGCTGGGTCGACCCCTTCCTCGCCGGCGCGCAGAGCGTGAACCCGCAGGTGACCTCCACCCCGCTGTTCGTCGGTGGCGACAACCCCTTCGGTGACCCGGCCCGCGGCGGCGCCCAGGCCCAGGTGCTCGCCGACGGCGGCGCCGACCAGGTGCTGCTCGCGGCCTCCGGCAGCAACGTCGGCGCCTTCGAGGTCGCCGCGGCCGGCGGCTTCCAGGCCTACGGCGTCGACGTCAACGAGTGCGGCTCGGCCCCGGGCCAGGTCGTGGACAACGTGCTGAAGAACGTCGACGTCGCGCTCGCCGAGTCGGTCCGCTCGATCCTGGACGGCGACACCGGCGGCTCGCAGGTCTACGGCCTGGCCGAGGACGGCGTGGGCCTGACCGCCTTCGCCGACGACCTCGCCGGGTCCGGCTGCCTCATCGCCGACCGGCCCGAGGTCGTCGAGCAGCTCGAGGGCGTCCGGCAGCAGATCATCGACGGCACGATCACCGTGGACGACCCGGCCGCTGGATGACCGGCACGACCGACGCGCACTCGGCCGCGGGGGCTCCCCCCGCGGCCGAGCTGCGCGGCATCACCAAGCGCTTCGGCCCGGTCGTCGCCGTCGACGGCGTGGACCTCGTCCTCGAGCGCGGCACGGTGCACGCCGTGGTCGGGGAGAACGGGGCCGGCAAGTCCACCCTGATGTCGGTGCTCTACGGCCTGCACCGGCCCGACGCCGGCCAGGTGCTGCGCGACGGCCGCGAGGTGCGGCTGTCCTCCCCGCTCGACGCCATCGGCGCGGGCCTGGGCATGGTGCACCAGCACTTCCGGCTGTTCGGCTCGCTGAGCGTGGCCGAGAACGTCGTCTACCGCGCTGAGCCGCGCCGCTTCGGCGTGCTGGACCGGCGGGCCGCCGAGCGCCGGGTGGAGGAGCTGTCGGCCCGCATCGGCCTGGACGTCGACCCCGCCGCCCGCGTCGACACCCTCCCGCTCGGCGTCCGGCAGCGGGTGGAGATCCTCAAGGCCCTGCACCGGCAGGCCGAGGTGCTCATCCTCGACGAGCCGACCGCCGTGCTGACCCCCGGCGAGGTCGACTCGCTGTTCGCCGTCGTCCGCCGGATGGCCGCGCAGGGGACGACGGTCGCCCTGGTCACCCACAAGGTCCGCGAGGTGCTCGAGGGCACCGACCGGGTCACGGTGCTGCGCGACGGCGTCGTGACCGCCCGGCTCACCACGGCGCAGACCACCGCCGGCGAGGTCGTCGAGGCGATGATCGGGCGCGGGCTGGTCCCCGCCGTCAACCCGCGCGGCGTCGCCGCCGCCGACCCGGTGCTCCAGGTGAGCGGCCTGCGGATGTCGGCCGCGCCCGGCGCCAGCCGCGTGCAGGACGTCTCCCTGCAGGTGCGCCCCGGCGAGGTCGTCGGCATCGCCGGGGTCTCGGGCAACGGCCAGCGCGAGCTCGTCGAGTCCGTCGTCGGCCTGCGCACCCCCGAGGCGGGCACCGTGCGGCTGCACGGCCGGGACCTCGCCGGCCTCGGTGTCCGCGAGCGGCGCCGGCTCGGGATCGCCTACGTGCCCGAGGACCGGCCCGGCGTGGGCACCGCCGCGGCGCTGTCGGTGGCCGACAACCTCGCCCTCGGCCACCACCGCAGCGCGCCGATCGGCCGCCGCGGCCGGCTGTCCCCCCGCGCCCTGCGCAGCCAGGCCGCCGAGCTGGTCACCCGCCTCGGCGTGAAGACCGCCGGCACCGCCGTGCCGCTGAGCTCGCTGTCGGGCGGCAACGCGCAGAAGGTGGTGCTCGCCCGCGAGCTGCACCACGAGGCGCCGCTGCTCGTGGTGGAGCAGCCGACCCAGGGCGTCGACGTCGGCGCGGGGGAGGAGATCCACCGGCTGCTGCTGGACTACCGCGCCCGCGGCGGCGCGGTGCTGCTGGTCTCCTACGAGATCAGCGAGCTGCGGGCGCTCGCGGACCGGGTGCTGGTGATGCTGGACGGCGCGGTGACGGCGGAGCTCGACGCCGCCGACGCCACCGAGGAGGTGCTGGGCGCGGCGATGGTGCAGGCGTCGGCCCCGGCGGGCGCGACGGCCACGGGGGGAGCGGCGTGACGGCGCTGGCGCAGCGGCTGCGGCTGGTCGCCCCGGCCGCCCTGGTCCCGCTCGGCGCGGTGGCGGTGGCCGTGCTCGTCGGCGCGGTGGTCATGCTCGCGGCCGGGGTCGACCCGGTGCGCGGCTACGACGCGATGGTCCGCGGCGCCCTGAGCGTCAGCAACATCGACTTCGCCGTCGCCGGGTTCACCGCGATCCTCGCGATGTCGCTGGCGTTCGCCGTCCCGGCGCGGATGGGGGAGTACAACCTCGGCGGCGACGGGCAGCTGGTGGCCGGCGGGATCGCCGCGGCCGCCGTCGCCCTGTACGTGCCCGGGCCCGCGGCGCTGCTCCTGCCGCTGTGCGTGGTCGCCGGGATGCTGGCCGGCGGGGCGCTGGCCTCGGTCTCCGCGCCGCTGTCGACCCGCGCCGGCGTGCCGGTGATCATCTCGACGCTGCTGCTGAGCACGCCGATGGTCGCCCTCGCCTCGTACCTGGTGCGCTACCCGATGGCCGAGGAGGGCTCGCCGGTCCCGCAGACCGAGCGGCTGCCCGACGCCGCGCACCTGCCGGCCTTCCCCGGCATGAGCTACACCAACGCCGGGCTGGTGCTCGTCGTCGCCGTCCTGCTGGTCGCCGTCTACGTCGACGCCCGCACGCCCGTCGGCTACGAGATCCGGGTGGCCGGCGCCAACCGCGGCTTCGCCGCCTACGGCGGCCTCTCGGTGCCCCGGCTCACCCTGGGCACGCTCGCCTCGGCCGGCGCCGTCGCGGGCCTGGCCGGCGCGGTGATCGTGATGAGCCAGCCGTTCCGGTTCATCGACGACGCGCTGACCGCGCCCGGCTACACCTTCGCCGGCGTGGCCGCCGCGCTGCTGGCCGGCGGCCGGCCGGCGCTGCTGCCGCTCACCGCGGCGCTGTTCACGGTCCTGTCGGTGGGTGCCGCGGGCATGGAGCGGGACGTCGACGTGCCGCGCCAGCTCGGCCAGGTGCTGCAGGCCGTCGTCATCCTCGTGCTGGCGCTGCGGGTGCTGGCCGCCCGCTGGCTCGCCGCCCGGGCCCGGCGCGCGGCCGGGGGGAGGGCCTGACGTGGACGTGCTCAACCTGGCGTTCGTCGCCGCCGTCCTGACCTCGGCGGCGCCGGTGCTGTACGCCGCGCTCGGCGGGGCGCTGTGCGGCCGGGCCGGCGTCTTCAACATCGCCCTCGAGGGCCAGCTGCTGTGGGGCGCCTTCACCGCCGTGGCGGTCAGCTGGTGGACCGGCTGCCCGTGGCTGGGCGTGCTGGCGGCGACCGCGTCCAGCGCCGTGCTCAGCCTCGTGCTCGCGGTCGGCGCCGTCACCTGGCGGGCCGACCCGATCATCGTGGCGGTCGGCATGAACCTGCTCGCCCTGGGCGCGACCGGGTTCGTCATGCGCGAGGCGCTCGACGCCACCGGCACCTTCGCCCCGCAGGGCCTGCAGGGGCTGCCCGACCTCGACGTGCTCGACGGCGTCCCGGTGCTCGGCGACGTCCTCGGGCGGGCCACCGTGCTCGTGCCGCTGGCGGTCGTGCTCGCCGTCGTCCTGTCGCTGTTCCTGTCGCGCACCGCGGTGGGGCTGCGGCTGCGCGGGGTGGGGGAGCACCCCGAGGCCGCGACGAGCCTGGGCGTGCCCGTGGGCCGCTACCAGCGCGTGACGGTGCTGGTCGCCGGCGCCCTGTGCGGGCTGGGCGGCGCGCAGCTGTCGCTGGGCACGGTCACCGCGTTCACCGAGAACATGACCGCCGGCCGCGGCTGGGTGGCCGTGGCCGCCGTGATGCTCGCGGTCAACCGGCCGCTGTGGGTGCTCGGCGCCTGCCTGCTGTTCGGCGCGGCGGAGGCGTGGGGCTTCCGGCTGCAGGGCATCGGCCTGCCCCAGCAGCTCACCGACGCCGCCCCCTACCTGGTCACCCTGGTGGTGCTGGTGCTCTCCCGTATCCGCGTGCGTCGCCGGCTGCGCGCCGCCGACCCCCTCGCCGCGGAGAGCGCCGCCCACCCCGAGGCCGTCGCGCACCCCGAGGAGACCCGTTGACCGCACCCCGCCGGAAGGTCGTCGTCGACACCGACACCGGGATCGACGACGCCCTGGCCCTGCTGTGGCTGGCCGGCCGCGCCGACGTCGAGATCAGCGCCGTCACCTCGGTGTTCGGCAACTGCTCGGTCGACGACGCGCTGCTCAACATCGGCTACGTCATGCGCCTGGCCGGCCTCTCCGAGGTGCCCGTCGCCGCCGGCGCGGCCGGCCCGGTCGACGGCCGGCCCGCGCACCTGGCGCCCTACGTGCACGGGGACGACGGCATGGGTGACCTCGGCCTGGACCGGCCGAGCCCGCACGTCGTCGCGCGGACGTCGGCCGAGCACCTGGTGGAGCTCGCGAACGCGGCGCCGGGGGAGTACGACCTGCTGCCGCTCGGCCCGCTGACGAACCTCGCGCTGGCGCTGGAGCTCGACCCGCTGGTGCTCACGAAGTTCCGGTCGACGGTGCTGATGGGCGGCTCGGGCCCGTTCCCGCCGCTGGGGGTCACGCAGACCGTCGACGCCAACGTGAGCAACGACCCGGCCGCGGCCCGCGCGGTGTTCGCCGCACCGCGCAGCGAGCTGGTCATGGTCGGGGTGAACGTGGGCGGGCAGACGATCGTCGACGAGTCCGCCGTGCAGGTGCTGCACCGCAGCGGGACGCCGGTGGGGGAGTTCTGCGCCGCGGCCCTGGAGAGCTACATGGACTTCTACCAGTACGCCTGGGGGCGACGGGTCTCCCCGGCCTGGGACGGCCTGGCCGCGGGGCTGCTCGTCGAGCCCCGCTGGATCACCGCCTCGGTGGCCGGCCCGGTCGCGGTCGTCCCCGACGGGCTGCTCTCCCGGGCCCACCTGCTGCAGACGGCCGACGGCCTGCCCGTGCCGTTCGCGCAGGAGGAGGCGCGCACCGCGCCTGCGACGACCGTGGTCACCGGCGTCGACGTCCCCGGCTTCCTCGCCGACTTCGTCGGCGTGCTGGCGGGCACCCGGGCGGCGACGGCCCGATGAGCACCGTGCTGGAGCCCGGCGACGTCTGGGCCTACCTGGCCGGCCGCGGCCTCGTCCCGCCCGGCAGCACCGGCACCGTCCGCGAGGTCGGCGACGGGAACATGAACCGCGTGTTCGTGGCCGTCCCCGACGGCGGCGGGCGATCGCTCGCGGTCAAGCAGGCGCCGCCGTGGATCCGGGCGCTGGGCCCGTCGGTGCCGATGAGCCCCGAGCGGGCGATGGTCGAGGCGCGGGCGCTGGCCACCTTCGCCCGCTTCGCGCCCGAGCAGACCCCCGCCGTGGTGGACGTCGACCCCGAGCGGTTCGCGTTCACGATGGAGGACCTCTCCGACCTCACCGTGCTGCGCACCGCGCTGACCGCCGGCGCCTCCTTCGGCGACACCTCGCGGCAGGTCGGCGACCTCGTCGGCCGGGTCACCTTCGCCACCGGCGTCGCCGGCTCCTCGGCGGCCGACCGGGCCGCGCTGCTGGCCGCCTCGGTGAACCCGGTGCTCGCAGAGGTCACCGAGCGGTACCTGCTGTCGGAGCCGCTCACCGTGCACGAGAACAACAGCAACCACCCGCTGCTCGACGCCGAGGTGGCCGCGCTGCGGGCGGACCCGGCGGTGCGCACCGAGGTCTCGCTGCTGCGCGCGGCGTTCGGGTCGCGCTGCGAGGCGCTGGTGCACGGCGACCTGCACTCGGGCAGCGTGATGGTGGGGGAGCGGGACGGCGCCGCGGTGGTGCGGGTCATCGACCCGGAGTTCGCCGTCGTCGGCCCGATCGGGCTGGACCTCGGGCTGTACCTGGCCAACGCGCTGGTCGCCGCCGCCCGCAGCGCGGCGCTCGGGGACGCGGCCGAGGCCGCCGACCGGGCCGGGCAGGCCGGGGTGCTGTGGGACGCGTTCACCGGCGCCTGGCACGCCGGGTGGCCCGGCCGGGTCGACACCTTCCTCGACGACGGCTGGCTCGCCCGCCAGCTGGCTTCGGTCTGGGACGACACCCTGGGCTTCGCCGCGATCGAGATGGTCCGCCGGGTGGCCGGCTACTCGCACGCCGCCGACCTGGAGACGCTGCCCGACCCCGGCCCCGCCAGCGCCGTCGTGCTCCGTGCGGCGCGGACCCTGCTGCTGGACCGGCCGGCGTTCCGCGACGCGGCCGGCGGGCCGTCCCCGGCCGCGGTGGCCGCGCTCGTCGGCTGACCGGCGGGGGAGACTGGTGCCCGTGACCGTCTCCTCCACCCTGCCGCGGCCGGTGCTCGACGACAGCGTCCGGCTGACCGACGACGGCGTCCGCATCCTCGACCGCCGGGTCTTCCCGGCCCGCGAGGAGTGGGTGCTGGCCCGCGACGCCGTCGAGGTGGCCGAGGCGATCCGCGCGATGGTCACCCAGAGCTCCGGCCCCTTCTACGCCGCGCTGGCCGGGATGGCGCTGGACGCCCGCCAGCACGCCGGCCGGCCGGTCGAGGAGGCGCGGGCGGCGCTGCTGGCCGCCGGCTCGGCGCTCACCGGCGCGCGGCCGACCAACAACGCCGTCCGCGACGCCGTCGCCGCGCTGCTGGTCCGCCCCGACGTCGCCGGCGCGCGGACCGGCGGGGAACTCGCCCAGGCCGTCGCGGCCGGGGCGCACGAGCTGGACGCCGAGTACCGCGCGCGCAGCGCGGCCCTGGCCGCGCACACCGTGGCGCTGCTGCCCGACGGCGCCCGCGTGCTCACGCACTGCTGGGCCGACGCCTACCTGATCGAACTGGTCCGTGCCGCCGACGCCGCCGGCACCCGCTACACCTGGGTGGCCACCGAGACCCGCCCCTACCTGCAGGGCGCCCGGCTGACGGCGCACACGCTGGTCGAGATGGGCCAGGAGGTCGCGCTCATCACCGACGGGATGGCCGCCGCGGTCCTCGCGCCGACGTCCACCCTGGGCCGCGTCGACGCGCTGGTCACCGCCGCCGACCGGGTGACGATGGACGGCCACGTGATCAACAAGGTGGGCACGCTGGGTCACGCCGTCGTCGCCACGGCGTTCGACGTCCCCTTCTACGCGATGGTCCAGGCGCCCGACCCGCAGGCGCCGACCGGCGCCGACGTCGTCATCGAGGAGCGCGACGGCGAGGAGGTGCTGTCGGTGCTGGGCGTCCGCTCGGCGTCGCCGCTGGTGCAGCGCGGGCACTACCCGGCCTTCGACGTGACCCCGCCGCGCTTCGTCACCCGGATCGTCACCGACCGGGGGGCCTTCGAGCCCGACCGCGTGGCCGAGTACCACGCCGCGCCGCCCAGCGGGGCGGACGCGGCCGCTCGGTAGGCTGGCCCTCCGTGACCCTGAGCCTGACCGCGCGCACCGTCGTCCTCGACATCGAGGGCACGACCGGGGCGGCGGGGTACGTCCACGGCACCCTCTACGACCACGCCCGCCCGCGGCTCGGCCCGTGGATCGACGCGCACGCCGACGACCCGGCCGTGGCCGAGGCGGTCGCGCAGACCAAGGCCGACGGCGGGCTGCCGGCCGACGCGGGCACCGACGAGGTGGTCCGGGTGCTGCACGGCTGGATGGACGACGACGTCAAGGCCACCCCGCTGAAGACGCTGCAGGGCCAGATCTGGGCCGCCGGGTACGCCGCCGGCGAGCTCTCCTCGCACTTCTTCGCCGACGTCGTGCCGCGGTTGCGGGCCTGGCACGACCGCGGAGTGCGGCTGGCGGTGTTCTCCTCCGGCTCGGTGGCCAGCCAGGTGCCGTGGTTCCGGCACGCCCCGGCCGGCGACCTCACCCCGCTCGTCACCGACTACTTCGACACGGTCAAGGCCGGCCCGAAGCGCGAGGCGTCCTCGTACGCGGCGATCGCGGCGGGCCTCGGCGACGAGCCCGGGCAGCTGCTGTTCCTCTCCGACCTGCCGGCGGAGCTCTTCGCCGCCCGCGAGGCCGGCTGGCAGGTCGTCGGCGTCCGGCGGGAGGGCGAGCCGAACGCCGGCGCCGACTTCGGCGACGTGCCGGTCGTCGCCGAGTTCACCGAGCTCGACGTGGTGGCAGCGCAGTGACCGGGCTGGTGGAGGCCGGCGGGATCCCGCGCGCGGCACTCGAGGCGGCCGGCCGCGCGTTGGCCGCCGAGTCGGCCCGCTTCGCGGGCATGGGCTGGATGCGCGGCACGTCGGGCAACCTCTCGGTGGTGCTCACCCGCGACCCGCTGCGGCTGGCGGTCACCGTCAGCGGCCTGGACAAGGGCGAGCTGACCAGCGGCGACGTGGTGGTGGTCGACGAGCGCGGCCTGGCCGTCCCCGACCAGCCGGACCCCGACCTGCCGCCCTCGGCCGAGGCCGCCCTGCACGCCCGGATCGCCGCGCACGCCGGCGCCGACGCGATCGTGCACGTGCACTGCATGGCCGCGGTGCTCGCCGGTCACTGGTACCCCGACGGCCTGCCGCTGCGCGACCTGGAGATGCTCAAGGGCATCGGCCGCAGGGCGCACGACGAGACGGTGACCATCCCCGTCGTCCCCAACAGCCAGGACATGGCCGAGATCGCCGCCGCCTGGGAGCCCGTGTGGGACGGCCAGGTGCCGGCCTTCATCGTCGCGCGGCACGGCATGTACGCGTGGGGCCGCGACCTGAAGCAGGCCCGGCACCACACCGAGATCGTCGAGTTCCTCATGCAGTTCGCCACCGAGACCCGGCCCGGGGGCTCGGTCTCCGCCCGCTGACCGCCGGTTCCACGTGGAACCCGGGGAATACTGGACCAGCCCTGCCCGCTGCCCCTGACGACCCGACGAGGAAGAGGTGCGACGTGACCCTGCTGACCGTGTGGCGAGACGACGCCCCCGCGACCCCCGAGCTCCGCACCGAGGACGCCGCGGAGATCACCGCCGTCCTCAAGGGCATCGGTGTCCGGTTCGAGCAGTGGCCGGTGCAGGAGCTCCCGGAGCGCCCGACGCAGGACGACGTCCTGTCCGCGTACCGCGAGCGCATCGACGGCGTGACCCGGTCGGAGGGCTACGTGCTCGTCGACGTCGTGCAGATGCACCCCAGCGACGACCCGTCCTGGCCGGAGACCGTGGCCGCCAGCCGCGCCAAGTTCCTCGACGAGCACACCCACGACGACGACGAGGACCGGTTCTTCGCCACCGGCTCGGGCGTCTTCTACCTGCACCTCGACGGGAAGGTGCACGCCGTCCTGTGCGAGGCCGGTGACCTGCTCTCGGTGCCCGGCGGCACGACGCACTGGTTCGACATGGGCACCAGCCCCGACTACGTGTCGGTGCGGTTCTTCCACGACGACGACGGCTGGATCGGCGACTTCACCGGCAGCGACGTCTCGCGGTCCTTCCCCACGTACGACGAGATCGTCGCCGCCCGCTGAGCCGGGGGTCCGGCCCCGCGCCGGACCTCAGCTGTAGGCGCTGGGCACCGGCGCGGTGCCGCTCAGCAGCCAGTCGCCGACCTCGACGGCCTTGTGCGCCACCGGGTCGTGCAGCGTCAGCGTGCGGGCGTCGCGCCAGTAGCGGTCCAGGCCGGTGCCGGTCTTCGTGGCCCGCGCGCCGGTCAGCTCGAACACGGTGCTCGCCACCTCCAGCACCGCCTCGGTGGTCACCACCTTCGCCGAGGCCAGCCCGACGGCGACCTCGGCCCGCTCCTGCGCGGTGAGGTCCCAGCCGCGTCCGGCCGCCCGGGTCAGCGCCGCGCACGCCCGGTCGGTGAGCGCCGCGGCCGCCTGCACCCGCGCCGACAGCTCCCCGTAGCGCTGCCGCACCAGCGGGTCCTGCACGGCCTCGTCGACCCCGGCCGTGGCCCAGGCCCGTGACCGGGTGCGGGTGTAGTCGGCGCCGGCGGCCAGCGCGCCCTCGGCGATGCCGACGTGCAGCTGGTCGAGCATCGCCTGGAAGGCCAGCACGTGCAGGGTCGCGTAGGCCGGGGCGCCGGGGGTGGCCTGCTCGTTGGGCCCGAGGACGTCGTCGGCGGCGACGAACGCGTCGGTGAAGGTCACCGATCCCGACGCCGACCGGCGCTGGCCGAGCGCGTCCCAGTCCCGGCCGTGCCGGACGCCGTCCTGGTGGGCGTCGACGGCCAGCGACAGCTTCTCGCCGGTGTCGGTGCGGGTGCCGCTGGCGTTGATCCGGTCGGCCACCTCCGCGCCGGTGGCGAAGTGCTTGGTGCCGTTCAGCAGGTAGCCGCCCTCGACCGGGGTGAGCTCCAGGCCGGCGTCGCGCGGGTTGCCCGCCCCGCCCCAGAACCAGCCGGCGGCGGCGCCCTCGGCGTCGAGCCGGGCCACGGCGTCGGCGTTGCGGTTGAGCCGGATCCGCCACGAGTGCAGGTAGTGGTAGCCGAGCAGCTGGCCGATGGAGGGGTCGACGGCGGTCACCGTGCGCACGACCGCGTAGGCGGTGTCCCACCCGGCGCCGGTGCCGCCGCGCTCGGCGGGGAGCAGGAGGGGCAGCAGACCCGACCCGCGCAGCAGCGCGGTCTCGGGCTCGGGGGTGCCGCCCGCGGCGTCCCGGGCGACGACGTCGGCGGCCAGCCGCTCGGCGACCGACCGGGCGGCCGCGAGGGCCTCCCCGGGGGGCACGACGGGGCTGTCCACGTTCTCCCTGCTCATGTGCCGGAGTCTCGCACCGGCCGGACCGGCGGCCGCCGGGCGGGCGGGGCATCGCCTTGTCGACCGCCGCGGGACGGTCGCCGGTCTTTCTCGCCGGACGGGTCCCGACACGCCTCGCGGATGCCGATGACGACGGCGGACGGCTCCTAGCTTCTGGGGCCCGAGGGCCGGCGACTCGCCTTGAGTCGCGAGCCCGGCCGCCGAGAGAACTCCCGGGCCCCCGCGTGGGCCGGACGCGCACGACAGAGAGAAGGCACCGTGGACGGTCTGGACGACATCGTCGAGGAGTTCCTCGTCGAGAGCCACGAGAACCTCGACCAGCTCGACACCGACCTGGTCGCGCTCGAGCAGGAGCCGAACTCCCGGGAGCGGCTGTCGAGCATCTTCCGCACGATCCACACCATCAAGGGGACCAGCGGCTTCCTGGCGTTCAACCGCCTGGAGGAGGTCACCCACGTCGGCGAGAACATGCTCTCCCGGCTGCGCGACGGCGCCCTGGAGCTGACCCCGGCCCGCACCAGCGTGCTGCTGCGCATGGTCGACACGGTCCGGTCGCTGCTGGCCTCCATCGAGGCCACCGGCGGGGAGGGCACCGTCGACGTCTCCGCCGTCGTCGCCGACATCAGCGCCGCCATGGAGGACCGCCCGGCCGAGGAGGCGCCCGCCGCCGAGGCGCCCGTCCAGGCCCCTGCTGCGGAGGTCCCCGTCGTCGAGGTCCCCGTCGTCGAGGCCCCTGCCGTCGTCGCCCCCGTCGTCGAGGCGCCCGTCGCGGAGGTCCCGGCTGCCGACGCGCCCGCCGCCGAGGCCCCGGAGCCCGCTCCCGCGCCCCGGGTCCCGCAGCCCGCCCCGGTCGCCGAGGTGCCCGCGACCCCCGCCGTCCCCGCGCCGCGGCCGGCCCCGGCGGCCGAGGCCGCCGAGCCCGAGCACGCCCCCGCCGCCGACGGCGGCGCGCGCCGCGCCGTCGCCGACAGCACCATCCGGGTGGACGTCGACCTGCTCGACGAGCTCATGCTGCTGGTCGGCGAGCTGGTGCTGACCCGCAACCAGATCGTCCAGTACGTGGGCCGCTCCAACGACACCGACCTGGTCCGCGCCTCGCAGCGGCTGAACCTCATCGCCAGCGAGCTGCAGGAGGGCGTCATGAAGACGCGCATGCAGCCGATCGACCACATCTGGTCGAAGCTGCCGCGCGTCGTGCGCGACCTCGGCATCCAGTGCGGCAAGACCGTCCGCCTGGAGATGGAGGGCAAGGACACCGAGCTCGACAAGACGCTGCTCGAGGCGGTCAAGGACCCGCTGACCCACCTGGTCCGCAACTCCGTCGACCACGGCATCGAGTCGCCCGACCGGCGCCGCGCCGCCGGCAAGCCGGCCGAGGGCGTGCTCACCCTGCGCGCGAAGCACGAGAGCGGGCAGGTCGTGGTCGAGGTCGCCGACGACGGCGCCGGCATCGACCCGGCGAAGATCGGCGCCAAGGCCGTCGAGAAGGGCCTGGTCACCGACGCCCAGCTGGCGCGGATGAGCCCGTCGGACGTGCTGCAGCTCATCTTCGCGCCCGGCTTCTCCACCGCCGCCGCCGTCACCAACGTCTCCGGCCGGGGCGTCGGCATGGACGTCGTCAAGACCAACATCGAGTCCATCGGCGGCACCATCGAGGTCGAGTCGGTCGCCGGCACCGGCACCGTCTGCCGGCTGCGCATCCCGCTGACCCTGGCGATCGTCCCGGCGCTGACCGTCGAGTGCGCCGGTGACCGCTACGCCATCCCGCAGATCAGCCTGCAGGAGCTCGTGAGCCTGGACGCCGAGAAGGCCGCCAACGCCGTCGAGGAGGTCGGCGGGGCGCCGGTCTACCGGCTGCGCGGCGAGCTGCTGCCGCTCGTGCGGCTCACCGACGTCCTCGGCCTCACCTCCGACCGGCACGACGGTCACGTGGTCATCGCCGTGCTGCGGTCGGAGGGCCGGCGCTTCGGGCTGGTCGTGGACCGGGTCATCAACACCGAGGAGATCGTCGTCAAGGCCGTCGGCGGCCAGCTCAAGGCGATCGGCCTCTACTCCGGCGCCACCGTGCTCGGCGACGGGACCGTCGCGCTGATCCTGGACGTGCAGGCGCTCGCCCGGCGGGCCCTGCGCACCGAGAGCGCCGAGCGGCAGGAGGCCCGCGTGGCCGCCGCCGTCGCCGCGGCCGACAGCGAGTCGCAGCGGCAGCGGATGCTGCTGGCCGCCATCGGCGGGGGCCGGCGGGTCGCCATCCCGCTCGACACCGTCACCCGGCTCGAGCAGGTGCGCACGGAGAACGTCGAGCGGGTGGGCAACCGCGAGGTCGTGCAGTACCGCGGCGCGATCCTCCCGATCGTCCGGCTCGACCGGCACCTGGGCGCCTACGGCGAGGCCGACCGCGAGGTCCTCGAGGTCATCGTCTACAGCGACCACGGCCGCAGCGTGGCCATCGTGGTCGAGGAGATCCTCGACATCGTCGACGGCGAGGCCGCCGTCCGCAGCGACATCGACGACATGGGCCTGCTCGGGTCCGCCGTCCTCGGCGACAAGGTCACCGAGCTGCTCGACGTCCGCGCGGCCATCCTGGCCGCCGACCCGGCCTTCTACAGCGCCGGCTCCGACCTCGACACGCCCGCGGGCGTCCGCTCGTCCCTGATGGAGGTCTGACGTGACTGCCGCGACCGAGACCGCTGCCCCCGCCATCGGCGGGCAGCTGGCCACCTTCTGGCTGGACGGCGACCTGTACGGCGTCGAGGTGGCGCACGTGCAGGAGGTGCTGCGCAGCCAGAGCCTGACCCGGGTGCCGCTGGCCCCGGCCGCCGTCGCCGGCCTGATCAACCTGCGCGGCCAGGTGGTCACCGCCATCGAGCTGCGCGAGCGGCTCGGCCGGCCGCCGCGGCCGGAGGACACCGACGCGGTCGTCATCGTGGTGCGGCTGCACGGCGAGGCGGTCAGCCTGCTGGTCGACGCCATCGCCGACGTCGTCGACGTCGACCCCGCCGACTTCGAGGCCCCGCCGGACACGCTCGACGGGACGGCGCGCGACCTGATCCGCGGCGCGTTCAAGCTCGACGGGCAGCTGCTGCTCGCGCTCGACGTCCACAAGGCCGTCAGCGCCTGAGCCCCGGACGCCGTCCGCGCGGCCCCTGCACCTAGCCGGTGCGGGGGCCGCGGTGCGTCCGGGGCCAGTACGCTCACTGTCGGTGAGCGCTCGATGACACGTCTGGCGTGGACACGCAAGCGCGAGCGCGCCGGTCTCCAACCGACGGGTGACCCGCACGTGGCGCTCGCCGCCGATCGCGGTCACAGTGGTCGAGCCCGTGTCCCGGCTCCTGGAGGCGCTGTCATGCCCTATTCGCTGGTCAGTGCCGCCACGCTCGGGTTCGACCTGGTCCGCCTGCCGCTCGGCCGGCAGGTGGCCGAGGTCCTGCTCACCGGGCTCACCGCGGACGCCGCCACGCTCGAGGGCATCGCCGCCGCCCACCCGTCGGCCGGCCGCGACCGCGACGAGCGCGCCGTCCTCGCCGTCCGCGCGCGCCGGGCCCGCGAGCTCGCCGCCGGCGTGCCGCACCTACGGTCGGCCGGCACCAGCGACCGCGCCGCGGTGCTGGTCGACCAGCTCGAGCGCGGGATGATCGGCGACGCCGCGGCCGTGGAGCGGGTGCTGCGGGACGACGTCCTCGGCCCCGAGCACCCCGCCGTCGCCGACCTGGACGACGACGTCCGGGCCGCGGCCGCGGACGTCCTGGGCGACGCGGTGATCGGCTCCTTCGCCTCCGACGTGCTGCCGCCGCTGGTGCGCCGGCAGCTCACCGGTCCGCTCGCGCTGGCCACGGCCACCGGCCTCGTGGCGCCGGCCGAGCCCGACCTGGGGCCGGCCGCGGTCGAGGTGCGCGCCTTCCTCGCCGCCCTGGGCGACCAGGACGACGCCACGCGCGCCCGCTGGCGCCGGGCGGTCGACGAGGGCCGCTTCGAGCGCCGCCCCTGGGCGCGGGCGATGCACGAGGCCGCCTGGGCCGCGCACGTGTCGGGCCGGATCCGGGTGCTGGCCGCCGCGCAGCTGCTCGGGGTGCAGGCGTTCGTCGACGGCGGCTTCGACGGCCGCGACGGCGCGCAGGGCGTGTGGAACGCCGTCGCCGGCGTCGTCCAGGCGCTGACCATGGGGGACCTGCTCGACACGACCGCGCTGTCGGTGCTGCTGGCTCCGTGGGAGCGGGTCACCACCGCCTGACCGCCGCCCGACCCGGCGCTACCGTCGCCGGCGTGGACGAGGCCGAGCCGGGCGACGTGCGCTTCGTCGGGGTGTCGCTGGACTGCGCCGACCCCGGCGAGCTGGCGGACTTCTACGTGCGGCTGCTGGGCGGTCGCGTGCTGTGGCGGCGCGAGAGCAGCGTCGGGGTGAGGGTGCCCGGCGTGCTGCTGGTCCCGCAGCGGGTCGAGGGGTACCGGCCGCCGGTGTGGCCCGGCGCCTCCGTCGTCCACCTGGACCTGACCGCCGGCGAGGCGCTCGACGAGCCGGTGCAGCGGGCGCTGACCCTCGGCGCCCGGCTGGCCGATCCGCAGCCCGACCCCCGCTGGCGGGTGCTGCTCGACCCCGCCGGCCACCCGTTCTGCATCACGCCGTTCGCGCCGCCGCCGGAGCTGCTCGCCGGCTGAGCGCCGTGCCACGGGCACTGCGCGCCGTCGACCCGTCCCGGCCGCAGACCGGTCACCCACCGCAGACTGCCCGTGGGCCCGAGCGGTCCGCACGCGTCCGCTCCCGTGCCGGAACCGCAGGTCGGTGCGGGAAACGACACCAGATGTTCACGGAACTCCCCTCCAGACGGCGGCCCGGCGGGCCGATGTCCCGGTGTCAGGTGAAACAGCCCGCCGACACCGAGGACCGACCGTGCCCCCCGCCCGATCCCGCCGACATCGCGCCCGCCGGCTGGCCGCCACCGCGGCCGTCGGCGCCGCCCTCGCCCTGGCCCCCGGCGCCGCCGCCGCGGCCCCGAACCGGTCCGGGCCCCCGGACGTCGTCCCCCTGGTCGACTGCGTCACCGAGCACGCCGACGGCAGCTGGACGGCGGTCTTCGGCTACGACAACCGCACCGGGTCGGTCGTCGAGATCCCGGTCGGGCCGGCCAACCAGGTGACCCCGCCCTCGTCCGGGCAGCCCCAGCCGACCACCTTCCGCGCCGGGGTCGTCCACGGCGCCTTCCGGGTCACGGTCGAGCGCGGCGGCGGGCCGATGTGGCACCTGGGCCGCGACGACCTCGCCGCGCGCAAGGCCGACACCGCCTGCCCGCCGACGGTCCAGCTGCCCGCCGACGGCAACGGCACCGGCGTCCTCTTCGGGGCCGCGGCCGCGACGATCGCGGGCGCCGTCCTGCTCCACCGTCACCGCGAGCGGGGCGACCGGACCCCGGCGCCGGGATCCCGCTCGGCGTAGCGGGGGTCAGCGCGGCCGGCGTGCCGCCAGCAGCACCTGGGGGAGCCCCACCACATCGGTGGGCAGCCGCAGCTCGGCCACCGGCTCCAGCCCGGCCCCGGCCAGCAGGTCGGCGAGCTGCTCGGGCCGCCACAGGAACGTCGTCCACGCCACGGGCACACCCCCGTAGGCCTCCGTGCGGACGATCTCGCCGTCGCCCACGTGGGTGCCCAGGAGCAGCTGCCCGCCCGGGACGAGCGCCCGTGCCAGCGAGGCGAGGACGCCGGGGAGCACCGCGCGGGGCAGGTCGAACAGCGACCACCAGCCCAGCACGCCGCCCAGCGACGCGTCGGGCGGGCGCAGCTCCGTGGCCGAGCCGACCTCGAAGCGGAGGCCCGGGTGCAGCCGCCGGGCCTGCCCGACCATCCGTGGGGACAGGTCCACGCCCGACGCGTCGACGCCGAGGGCGGCCAGCGCCGCGGTCACGTGCCCGGGGCCGCAGCCGACGTCGAGCACCGGTCCGCGGCCCCGGACCTCCTCGGCGAACGCGGCCAGCGCGGCCCGCAGCCACGGGCGGCCGGTCAGCTCGCCCGCGCCCGTCGCCACGTACGCGTCGGCCACGCGGTCGTAGGAGTCGCGGACCACGTCGAGGTCGGCGGGTGGAGCCACGTCGTCCGGCACCCGGCGACCGTAGGGCGACGGGGTGACGTGACCGACGCGGCGACCCGGCCGGCGACCGCGCCTGCACGGGGAAACCGCAGGTCGCCGTGGCTCCGGTCGGCGTCCACCCGGGTCGACATGTGGCCGAGGAGCCATCCCCGGGACCGGTCACCGCCACATGCGTAACGAGTGCGCGGCAGCGCTTCAGCCGGCGGCTGGGACGGCCGACAACTCCTGTGTCGGGTGGTGCACCTGAGACATCCGTACCGACCGGGACCCGTTGCGCGCGGCCGAACTCAAGGCCTCGTCACTGGTGCCGATACACCGAGCAACAGCCCCTGTCGGCTGTCCGGCAGGAGCAGGAGGACGGATGAACCCGATCCGGGTACTCGTGGTCGACGACTCCGTCGTCGTCCGCAAGATCGTGACCGACGTGCTCTCCCAGGACCCGGGGATCGAGGTCGTCGGCACCGCCGTCAACGGCAAGATCGCCCTGGGCAAGGTCGAGCAGCTGAAGCCCGACCTGGTCACGATGGACATCGAGATGCCGGAGATGAACGGCATCCAGGCCGTCCGCGGCATCCGCGCGACCCGCAACCGCGTGCCGATCATCATGTTCAGCACGCTGACCGAGCGCGGTGCCTCCGCCACCCTCGACGCGCTGTCCGCCGGCGCCAACGACTACGTCACCAAGCCGGCCAACGTCGGCAGCGTCGCGCAGTCGATGGAGAGCGTCCGCGAGCAGCTGATCCCCAAGATCAAGGCGCTCCTCGGCCGGCCGGTCACCCCCGGCCCGGCCCGGCCGGCGGCCGCCCCGCTGCCGGCGCCCCGCCCCGCCGCACCCCGCACCGCCCCGGCCGAGCGGCCCGAGATCCTCGTGATCGGCTCCTCCACCGGCGGCCCCGAGGCCCTGACCAGGGTCCTGCCCGCGCTGCCGGCCTCCCTGCCGGTCCCGGTGCTCCTCGTCCAGCACATGCCGCCGGTCTTCACCCGCCAGTTCGCCCAGCGGCTGGACCGCCTCTGCGCGCTGCGCGTCGTCGAGGCCGTCGACGGCACGCCGCTGGCCCCCGGCACCGTGCACCTGGCGCCCGGTGACCACCACCTGACCATCCGCCGCACGCCCCGCGGCGACACCACGATGCTCAGCCAGGGCCCGCCGGAGAACTTCTGCCGGCCCGCGGTCGACCCGCTCTTCCGCTCGGCGGTGGACGCCCACCGCGGCGCCGTGCTCGCCGTCGTCCTCACCGGCATGGGCTCCGACGGCCGGCTGGGTGCCGCCCGCATCCGCGAGGCCGGCGGCTCGGTCGTCGTCCAGGACCAGGCCACCTCGGTCGTCTGGGGCATGCCCGGCGCCGTCGCCTCGGCCGGCCTCGCCGACGAGGTCCTCCCGCTCGACCGGATCGCGGAGACGATCCTGCGTCGTCTCACCGGCCCGGCCGGTGGCCTGTCCACCGCCTCCGGCCGCACGTCGGTGCTGACCACCGGAGGAGTCCGATGACGCTCACCGCCACCAGCTTCGACTGGGTCCGCCAGGTCGTGCACCGCGAGAGCGCGATCGTGCTCCAGCCGGGCAAGGAGTACCTCGTCGAGGCCCGCCTCCTGCCCATCGCCCGGCAGATGGGCCTGGCCGACGTCGGCCAGCTCGTCGACAACGTGCGCAGCCGCCCCAGCCCCGAGCACACCCGCAGGATCGTCGAGGCGCTCACCACCAACGAGACGTCGTGGTTCCGGGACGGCGACCCGTTCTCCGCCCTGACGACGACGGTGCTGCCGGCGCTGCAGGCCGCGCGCTCGCCGCACGAGCGGTTGCAGATCTGGTCGGCCGCCTGCTCCAGCGGTCAGGAGCCGTACACGATCGCGATGCTGCTCGAGGACGCCATGCCCGGTGCCGGCACCCGCGTCTCCATCACGGCCACCGACATCTCCCGGGAGATGGTCGAGCGCACCCGCGCCGGCCGGTTCAGCCAGCTCGAGGTCAACCGCGGCCTGCCCGCCCCGATGCTGGTCCGCCACTTCACGCGGGCCGGCACCGAGTGGGAGGTCAACGCCTCGCTGCGCCGGATGGTCACGGCCAGCGAGTGCAACCTCGCCGCCCCGCTGCCGCGGATGGGCCCCTTCGACGTGGTCTACCTGCGCAACGTCCTCATCTACTTCGACCTGTCGACCAAGCAGGCGATCCTCCGCCGGGTCCGCTCGCTCATGCGGCCGGACGGGTGGCTCTTCCTCGGTGCCGCCGAGACCACCCTCGGCGTCGACGACTCCTGGGAGCGGGTCGTGCTCGGCCGCAGCTCCGCCTACCGCCCGCTGAAGGGGGCCTGACGTGCGTGCTCTGGTGATCGACGACTCACGCGCCATGCGGCGCATCGTGAGCGGGACCCTCACCGGGTTCGGCTACGAGACCCGTGAGGCCGGCCACGGCCAGGAGGCGCTCGACGTGCTCCTCGAGGGCTGGGTGCCCGACCTGTGCACGATCGACTGGAACATGCCGGTGATGGACGGGCTGCAGTTCGTCTCCGCCGTCCGCAGCAACCCGGCCTGGCGCGCGGTGACGCTGATGATGGTCACCTCCGAGAGCGAGCACGGCCAGATCGTGCGCGCGCTGGCCGCCGGCGCCCACGAGTACGTGATCAAGCCCTTCACCGCCGACGCGCTCGCCGACAAGCTCGCGCTGCTCGGCCTGCTCCCGCAGGAGGTCACCCTGTGAACGCCACCCTGGTCACCTCGCTGCTCGACGAGGCCACGGTCACCGAGATCGCCGAGCAGGCGTGGTCGGCCCTCGTGGGCGAGGACGAGTTCCTCGCCCCGCTGCCCGCCCCGCTCCCGGCGCAGACGCTGAGCTCGTGGGTGACGATCACCGGCCCGTGGAACGGCGTCGTCGTCGTCACCTGCGGCACCGGCACCGCCGACGAGCTCACCCGCGCCCTGCTGCGCGAGCACGCCCCGGCCGAGCTCGAGGCCGAGGACGTCGAGGACGCCCTCGGCGAGATCGCCAACGTGGTGGGCGGCAACGTCAAGGCCGTCCTCCCCGGCCCCTCGGTCCTGGGCCTGCCCCAGACCGGGGCCACCCCACCCGTCGCCGGCTCGCCGGAGGACACCTGCCGCGTCGAGGTCCTGTGGCGCGGCCAGCCCCTGACCATCACCGCCCAGGGCTCGGTCGAGCCCGCCACCCAGTACTGACAGCACGACACGGAACGGAGCGCCACTGTGAAGATCCTGATCGCCGACGACAGCCGTGTCATGCGGCAGATCGTCATCCGGACCCTGCGCCAGGCCGGCTACGACGGCCACGACATCGTCGAGGCCGAGGACGGCCGCGACGCCTACGACAAGGTCCAGTCGGAGAGCCCCGACCTGGTCCTGTCCGACTGGAACATGCCGAACATGACCGGGCTCGAGTGCCTGCAGGCGCTGCGCTCCTCGGGCTCGAGCGTGCCCTTCGGCTTCGTCACCTCGGAGGGCTCGGAGGAGATGCGGGGCAAGGCCGCCGACGCCGGCGCGCTGTTCCTCATCGCCAAGCCGTTCAACGAGGAGACGTTCACCGAGGCCCTGGCCGGGGTGATCGCGTGACCACGCCCCTCGCCGTCGTCCTGCCCACCAACAAGGACGTCAAGGACATGCTGTCCGGCCTGGTGGGCAAGCCCGTGACCGTCGCCCCCGGCGCCCCGGTCACCCCGACCGAGCGCTCGCCGGTGTCGGTCGCGGTCTACGTCGACCCGCAGCTGAACACCAACGCGCTGTGCGTCATGGACCTCGCGCTGTCGGCCTACAGCGGCGGTGCGCTGGCCATGCTGCCCCCCGGCGGCTGCCAGGACGCCGTCGAGGAGGACGGCGAGCTGACGTCGATGCTGACCGAGGCGCTGCACGAGGTCGTCAACGTCCTCTCGGCGCTGTTCAACGTGCCGGGCGCGCCGCACTCCAAGCTGTACAAGCTGTACGCCCCGGGCGACGACCTCCCGGGCGACATCGCCGGCAGCCTCGCCGCCTTCAACCGGCTCGACCTCTCGGTCGACATCCCCGGCTACGGCAAGGGGGCCATGTCGCTGGTCATCCCGTGACACCGTCGTCCTCCGGACGACGTCGCGGCCGGGTGCCGTACCCCCAGGGGCGTTGAGCCCCGCCTGCCGTCCCTGCGCGGAGCCCTCCGGGCCCCACCCGGGCCGGCACGAGAACCACCTCGCGCAGCCGGGCGACCCCCGGCGTGAGGAGCTGCCCCGGGGCGGCGCAGGGCCCACCGTGCCCCGCCGCCCCGGGCGCGACCACGTCGTCGTCCTACCGGACGACACCGCGGCCAGGTGCCGTACCCCAGGGGCGCCGAGCCCCACCCGCCGTCCCTGCGCGGAGCCCTCCGGGCCCCACTCGGGCCGGTGACCACCGCGGCCAGGTGCCGTACCCCAACGGCGCCGAGCCCCACCCGCCGTCCGAGCAGGTGGCAGCGGGCGTCGCAGGCGCACGACTACGAGTACGCCGGCTCGCGGTCCTCGATCGTCGTGGGCAGGCAGGCCCACACGTGCTTGCAGACGTCGTCGACGTACCAGCCGTGCGCGACCGACAGCCGGGCCACGAGGTAGAGCCCGAGCCCGCCCTGGGCCGGGTCGCGGTCGACGGCCGGCGCGGGCATGGTGTCGCGGGCCCGGTCGCTGATGTCGAGGATCCAGCCACCGCTGCCGGCGATCACCGTGGCCACCACGGGGCGGTCGCCGTGCCGCAGCGCGTTGGACGCCAGCTCGTCGAAGGCCAGGATCATCCGGTCGGCCACCGGGTCGTCGGGGTCGCGAGGGAACCCGACCTCGTCCAGACGAGCTCGGAGAGCTGCCCGGACCGCCGGCAGCTCGGCGAGCGACCCGAGGTCCCAGCGCCACATCTCGCCCCGGCCGTCCGGCAGCGGCCGCAGTGGCCACGCCAGTCGACTCATGATCTCGCCCCCGTCAGCATCCGGTTCTGGGATGCCTCCGGGGTTCCCAGTGCCGCCGCGGCTCAACCGTGTGATCCCCGTCGGGGTGGTCTGCGGACCGGGGTGACCCGCCCGCGGGCACCCATGGGGCAGAGTGATCACCGTGACCGAGGACCGGGCGTTCCAGCCGCGCGACCTGCTGGCGCAGGCCGTCGAGGGCATGGAACGCCCGCTGCTCGTCATCGACGAGGACTGGCGGTTCAGCTACGTCAACCCCGCCGGGGCCGCGGTGCTCGGGCGCAGCGTCGGGGGCCTGGTCGGCCGGGGCGTCTGGGACGAGTTCCCCGAGGCCGTCGGCGGGCCGTTCGACGAGCTCTACACCGCCGTCCGCAAGACGGGGGAGCCCGGGCGGACGGTCGCCTGGTTCGAGCCGCTGGGCAAGTGGTTCCAGGTCGACGCCTTCCTCACCGACGCGGGCCTGGTGGTCACCTACGACGACGTCACCGACCGGCAGCGCACCGAGGAGGAGCGCGCCGCCGCCGTCGCCGCCCGCGAGGAGGCCGCCCAGCGCGCCGCGGACGCCGCCCTGCGCGCCGCCGAGGCCGCCGCGACCGCCGAGCTGGCCGGCCGGCACCTGATGCTGCTCGGCGACATCAGCCAGGCCATGACCTCCACGTTCGACACCGACGAGGCGGTGAGCCGCTTCGCCCGCCTCGTCGTCCCGCTGCTGGCCGACTGGTGCCTGGTGAGCGTGGTCGACCCCGACGGCACCCGCCGGGACGTCGGCCGCGCGCACCGCGACCCGGCCATGGTCGAGGCGATGCACCGCTACGCCGACGCGCGGGTGGGGAGCAACCTGCCCACGGCGCCGGTGCCGACGGCGCTGCGCAGCGGCCAGCCGGTCGTGATCCCGCAGCTGACCAGCGCGCACATCGAGCAGATGGTGGCCAACGAGGCCGCCCGGGACGCGCTCGCGCCGCTGCAGCCCTCCGCCGTCGCGACCTTCCCGCTGCTGGCCCGCGGTGAGCAGTTCGGTGCCCTGACGCTGGTCAACGGCGTGGACCGGGGCCCGCACACCGACGTCGAGCTGCGCACCGCCGAGGTGGCCTCCCGGCGGGCCGCCCTCGCCCTGGACAACGCCCGCCTCGCGGCCGCCAACCAGCAGGTCGCCGAGCGGCTGCAGCTGTCCCTGCTCTCGCCGCCGGTGCAGCAGCCGCACCTGGAGACCGCCGTCCGCTACCGGGCCGCCACCCGGGGGGTCTCGATCGGCGGCGACTGGTACGACAGCTTCCTGCAGCCCGACGGCGACATGGTCGTCGTCATCGGGGACGTGATGGGCCACGACATCGAGGCCGCGGCCGCGATGGGCCAGGTCAAGACGCTGGTCCGCGGCATCGCCTTCGACCGGCTGGAGGAGCCGGCGGGCGTGCTGCGGCGGGTGGACCACGCGCTGGTCGGCCTCGCCGTCCCCACCATGGCGACCGCGCTGGTCTGCCGGGTCGAGCACGACGGCGCCGGTGGCCGCACGCTGCGGTGGTCGTCGGCCGGGCACCCCGAGCCGATGCTGCTCACCGCCGACGGCCGGGTCACCGACCTCACGGCGCCGATCGGCCCGCCGCTGGGCATCGGCTGGCGGGGGCCGCGGGCCGACGGCGCGGCCGACCTGCCCGATGACGCCACCGTGCTGCTGTTCACCGACGGCCTCTTCGAGCGCCGCGGTATCCCGCTGGACGACGGCCGCGACCAGGTGCGCCGGCTGCTCGCCCAGTTCGGCGACCGGCCGCTGGAGGACCTCTGCGACCGGCTGCTGGCCGTGATGCTCGCCGACGGCGCCGAGGACGACGTCGCCGTCCTGGCCCTGCGGACCCGCGCCGCCGCCCGCTGACCCCTCAGCCGGCGCGCTCGATGGCGAAGGCCACGAGGAAGCCCACGGTGGTGATCAGGCCGGTCCAGGTGCGCGTGGTCTCGAACGCCTCGGGGATCATCGTGTCGGCGATCATGGTCAGGATCGCCCCGGCCGCGACGGCGGTGATGACGGCGACCAGCTCCGGCGAGGCGTCGCCCAGGGCCAGGTAGCCCACCAGCGCCGCCAGCCCGCTGAGCACCGCGATGCCGCCCCAGATGCCGAAGACGTAGCCGGCCGAGCGCCCGCTGCGCTTCATGCCGGCCGCGCTCGACAGCCCCTCGGGCACGTTGGAGATGAAGACCGCGGCGAGCACCGAGACGCTCACCCCGCCACCGCTGAGCAGGCCCAGCCCGAGGACGACGCTCTCCGGCACCCCGTCCAGCAGCGCCCCGACCGCGATGGCGGCGCCGCTGCCCGCCTGCTCGTCCTCCGACGGCTGCTGGTCCCCCGAGCGCTTCCGGTGCCGGGCGCCACGGCGGGCCAGCAGGGCGTTGGCGCCCAGGTAGGCCACGGCGCCGCCCAGGAACCCGGTCGCCGTGGGCCCGAGCCCCCCGGTGTCGGCGGCCTCCGCCACCAGGTCGAAGGCGACCGCGGAGATCAGCACCCCGGAGCCGAAGGCCATCACCGAGGCGATGACACCCCGGGGCACCCGCACGAACCAGGCGACCAGCGCGCCCAGCACGAGCGCCGCCCCGCCCAGCAGTCCCCACAGCCCCGCTTCCACCCACTCCGGCACGGGGGGCCCTCTGCCCCCGCGCCGCTGCGCCGAACCCTGCCGCGGGGTGGCTCAGTCCGGGTGGCTGAGCAGGTAGCGGCCGAAGTGCGGCACGGTGAAGGCGATCTGGCCGCGCTCGGCGGAGTAGACCAGCCCCTTCTTGATCAGCGCGTCGCGCGCGGGGGAGAGCGACGCCGGCTTGCGGCCGAGGGAGACCGCCACCTCGGAGGTGGCCACGGCGTTGCCCTGCGGCCCGCCGAGCTCGGCCATCGCGTGCATGTACTCCCGCTCGGCCGGGGTCGCGCGGTCGTAGCGGGAGCCGAAGAAGCCGACGGCGAGCTCGGCCTCGGCCACGGGGGCGGCCATCGCGACGTCGGCGGCGGTGATCGGGGTGCCGGCGGCGACGTCCCAGGTGACCTTCCCGTAGGCCTGCACGAAGTACGGGTAGCCGTCGGCGGCGGCGTAGAGCGCGTCGAGGGCCTCCGGCTCGAAGGAGACGTCCTCCCGCTCGGCCGGCGCCAGCAGGGCGCGGTCGGCGGCGGCGCGGTCGAGCCGGTCGATGCGCAGGTACCGGAACAGCCGCTCGGAGTAGCTCTTGGAGGCGCTGAGGACGGCCGGCAGGTGGGGGAGGCCCGCACCGACCACGATGAGCGGGGCGCCCTGCTGCGAGAGCTCGTGGCAGGCGGCGCAGATGGCCGAGACGTCGGGGGTCTGCACGTCCTGCATCTCGTCGATGAACAGGGCGATGCCCTTGCCCACGTCGGCGGCGAGCCCGGCGGCGTCGCTGAGCAGCTCGACCAGGTCGATCTCCATGTCCCCGGAGTCGGCCCGCCCGCTCGCCGCGGGGACGTCGATGCCCGGCTGCCAGCGGTCGCGCAGCTTGGCGTCGGCGCCGACGGCGCGCTGGGCGAAGGCCTTCACGGTGGCCAGGACGGCGTCCATCGACTCCTGGTCGGGGTGGCGCAGCTCGCGCAGCGCCATGTGCAGCGCGGAGGACACCGGCCGGCGCAGCGACTGGTCCGGCCGGGCCTCGATCTTGCCGGTGCCCCAGCCGCGGCCGATCGCGGCCGAGCGCAGCTGGTTGAGCAGCACGGTCTTGCCGACGCCGCGCAGCCCGGTGAGCACCAGGGAGCGCTCCGGCCGGCCCCGCGCGATCCGCTCGAGGACGACGTCGAAGGCCGACAGCTCGTCGTCCCGGCCGGCCAGCTCGGGCGGGCGCTGACCGGCGCCGGGGGCGTAGGGGTTCCGGACGGGGTCCACGTCGAGCACCGTATGGCGGTCTCTAGCCCCGGCCGTAGACATCCGTAGAACGGCGTAGCGCGTGTCGCGCGGGGCCGGCGGGGAGCGAGGGTATCGAGGGGCGTCTGCAGCCGTCTAGGGCAGGCACTAGACCGCCGTAGAGGGCGCTACCTCCCGGCGGCCGGCGGGTGCCGCCGCTAGCGTCGCCGTCGTGATCAAGTTCGCGCTCAAGGTCGTGCTCATGGCCGGCGTCTTCTACGGCGTCGCCTACCTGCTCGACGGGGTCGAGGTGCTGCCCAACCCCGACGGTCCGCTGGGCGAGTTCGGCACCTGGCTGTGGATCGCGCTGATCTTCGCGGTGGTGAACGCGGTGGTCGGGCCGGTCCTGCGGCTGATCGGGCTGCCGTTCGTGATCCTGACCCTCGGGCTGTTCCTGCTCGTCATCAACGCCGCGCTGCTCGGCCTGACCGCGGCGCTCACCGACCGGCTGACGGTCGACGGCTTCGGCAGCGCCCTGCTCGGCGGCCTGCTGCTGGCCGTCGGTGGCTGGCTGGCCGACCAGGTCCTCGACCGCGACTAGGAGGACCACCCCTCCTCCCACGCTCGTCGGCCCGGCGCGGGCCCGGGAGGCCGGCCGGCCGCGCATGTCCGCCGGGCCGGGGGTGCCCGCCGGGACTAGCGTCGGGCGCATGGCCCGCACCACCGGCAGCGTCGCCGAGGCCGACCGTCCCGACCCAGAGCAGCCGCTCGCCGACCCGGAGCTGGCCGCCCTCGAGGCCGCCCGCGCCGCGAAGCGCCGGCTGCTGCTGGAGGCCGCCGAGCAGGCGCCGCAGCCGGGCGGGCTGCCCGCCGGCTGCACGACGGCCGACCTGCCGGGGCTGTTCCGCCGCTACTACTGGAGCGAGCCGGCGGCGGAGGTGCTCCGGCAGCACCCGGCCGAGCTCGCCGCCCTCGCCCTGGACCACCTGCGCACGGCCGCCGTCCGGCCGCGCGGCTCGGCGACCGTGGAGGTCACCCGGCGCGACGGCGCCGACCGCAGCCGCTCGGTGGTCTTCGTCGTCACCGACGACATGCCCTACCTCGTCGACTCGGTCACCGCCGAGGTCGTGCGGCAGGGCTTCCGGCTCGAGCACGTCGTTCACCCGGTGCTGGTCGTGCGGCGGGACGTGACGGGCCGGATCGGCGCCTTCTGCGACAGCGCCGACCCCGCCGAGTGCGGGCCCGACGCGCTGTCGGAGTCCTGGATGGCCGTCGTCCTCGACGGGCCGCTGGACGACGAGGCCCGCGACGACCTGGTGGGCGGCCTGCGCACGGTGCTGGCCGACGTCCGCGCGGTCGACGAGGACGCCGACCGGATGCGTGCCCGCGCGCTGGCGCTGGCCGAGCGGCTGGACGCGCTGCCCCCGGTGGAGGACGGCGACCCGGCCTCCGACCCGGCCGAGGTCGCCGCCCTGCTGCGCTGGCTGACCGACGGCCACTTCGTCTTCCTCGGTGCGCGCGACGTCGACCTGCCCACCGGTCGCGCGCGCACCGTCCGCGCGGTGCCGGGCAGCGGCCTGGGGATGCTCCGCAGCGACCCGGCGGGCGGGTCCGCGCCGCCCGAGGCCCGGACCGTCGACGGCGACGCCCTGCGCGCAGGGAGCCTGCTCACCGTGCACAAGGCCGACGTCCGGGCCACCGTGCACCGCCGCGCCTGGCTGGACCTCGTCACGGTCACGCTGCCCGACGCCGACGGGGTGCCGCACCAGCACCGGCTGACCGGCCTGTTCTCCACCGCGGCCTACGCCAGCAGCGTGCGCGACGTGCCCGTGGTGCGCCGGCGGGTGGCCCAGGTGGTGGCGCGCGCCGGCGTCCCCGTCGACAGCCACACCGGCAAGGAGCTCGTCGACCTCCTGGAGACCCACCCCCGCGACGAGCTGTTCCAGGTCGACGCCGACGAGCTGCTGCCGGTCGCGCTCGGCGTGCTGCAGCTGCAGGAGCGCCGGCAGACCCGGCTCTTCCTGCGCCGGGACCCGCAGGGCCGGTACTGGTCGGCGCTGGTCTACCTGCCCCGCGACCGCTACACGACCGAGGTCCGCACCCGCATGCAGCAGCTCCTGCTGGAGCGGCTGGGCGGCACCGGGATCGAGTACACCGCCCGGGTCACCGAGTCGGTGCTGGCCCGGCTGCACTTCGTCGTCCGGCCGCCGGTCAGCAAGGGCGGCCGGCCCACGCTGCCCGACGTCGACGTGCCGGCGCTGCAGGCCGACCTCGCCGCCGCCGCCCGCAGCTGGGCCGACGAGCTCACCGACGCCCTGCGCGCCCGCTCCGGCGCGGAGGAGGCCGAGCGGCTGCTCGCGCGGGTGGCCGACGCCTTCCCGGCCGCCTACCAGGAGGACTTCGACGCGACGACCGCCGTCGACGACCTCGCCCGCCTCGACGCGCTGGCGCCCGGCGACCTGGGCCTGCGGCTGCGCCGCCCGCGGGAGGGCGGGGAGGCGCGGCTGTCGGTCTACCGGGTGGGGGAGCGGCTGCTGCTGTCCGACGTGCTGCCGGTGCTGCAGCACATGGGCGTCGACGTCATCGACGAGCGGCCCTACGAGATCGACCGGATCGGCGCACCGCTCGCCTGGATCTACGACTTCGGGCTGTCGGCGCCCACCGGCGAGCTGCCGTTCGCCGGCAGCCTGCCGGAGCGGTTCACCGACGCGGTGCTGGCGGTCTGGCGCGGTGACGCCGAGGACGACGGCCTCGGCGCGCTGGTGCTGCTGGCCGGGCTCAACTGGCGGCAGGTGACCGTCGTCCGCGCCTACGTGCAGTGGCTGCGCCAGGCCGGCCTGCCGTTCGGACAGGGCTACGTCGAGACCACGCTCGCCGCGCACCCCGACGTGGTCGCCCGGCTGGTCGCGCTGTTCGAGACGCGCTTCTCCCCCGAGCGCGCGGCCGGCCGCGCCGAGCGGCAGGAGGCGCTGGCCGACTCGCTGCGCCGCGCCATCGGCGAGGTCGAGTCGCTGGACGCCGACCGGGTGCTCACCGCGCTGCTCGCCGCCGTCCTCGCCACCCAGCGGACGACGTACTTCTCGGGCGGACCGCTGGCCCTCAAGCTGCACCCGGCCGAGGTGCCCGACGTGCCGCAGCCGCGCCCCGAGCGCGAGGTCTGGGTGAGCTCGCCGCGGGTGATGGGCGTGCACCTGCGGTTCGGCGCCGTCGCCCGCGGCGGGCTGCGCTGGTCGGACCGGCACGAGGACCTGCGCACCGAGGTGCTCGGCCTGGTCAAGGCGCAGATGGTGAAGAACACCGTGATCGTGCCGACCGGCGCCAAGGGCGGCTTCGTGGTGCGCCGTCCCCCCGCGGGTGGCGACCGGGACGCCCAGCTCGCCGAGGGCCAGGCCTGCTACCGGCTGTTCATCGGCGCGCTGCTGTCCCTCACCGACAACCGGGCGACCGAGGACGGGGTGGCCCCCGGCGCCGTCGTCCCGCCCGAGCGGGTCGTCCGGCACGACGGCGACGACAGCTACCTCGTCGTCGCCGCCGACAAGGGGACGGCGACCTTCTCCGACCTGGCCAACGAGGTCGCCCTCGAGCGCGGGTTCTGGCTGGGCGACGCCTTCGCCTCCGGCGGCTCGGTCGGCTACGACCACAAGGCCATGGGCATCACCGCCCGCGGCGCCTGGGAGTCGGTGACCCGGCACTTCCGCGAGCTCGGCGTGGACGTGCAGACCCAGGAGTTCACCGTCGTGGGCGTCGGGGACATGTCCGGCGACGTCTTCGGCAACGGGATGCTGCTGTCCGAGCACATCCGCCTGGTGGCCGCCTTCGACCACCGGCACGTGTTCGTCGACCCCACGCCGGACGCCGCGGCGTCCTTCGCCGAGCGCCGCCGGCTGTTCGAGCTGCCCCGCTCCTCCTGGGCCGACTACGACCCGTCGCTGATCAGCGCAGGCGGCGGCGTGTGGCCGCGGACGGCGAAGGCGGTGCCGGTCAGCGAGCCGATGCGCGCCGCGCTGGGTCTGCCGGCCGACGTCGACGCGCTGTCGCCGGTGGAGCTCGTCCGCGCCGTCCTCCTCGCCCCGGTCGACCTGCTGTTCAACGGCGGGATCGGCACCTACGTGAAGGCCTCCACCGAGAGCCACCTCGACGTCGGCGACAAGGCCAACGACGCCGTGCGGGTCGACGGCTCCGAGCTGCGGGTGCGCGTGGTGGGGGAGGGCGGCAACCTCGGTCTCACGCAGCGCGGGCGGGTGGAGTACGCCCTGGCCGGCGGGCGGGTGAACACCGACGCGATCGACAACTCCGCGGGCGTGGACACCTCCGACCACGAGGTCAACATCAAGATCGCGCTCACCGGGGTGGTCGGCTCCGGGCGGCTGGACGCCGAGGGCCGGGCGGCGCTGCTCCAGGAGATGACCGACGAGGTCGCCGTCGCCGTCCTCGCCGACAACCACGCCCAGAACGCGGCCCTGGCCGTGGAGGTCGCGTCCGCCCGCAGCCTCCTCGACGCCGGCCAGCGGTTCATCCGGGCCCTGGAGCGCTCGGGCCGGCTGGTGCGGGCGGTGGAGGCGCTGCCCGACGACCGGACGCTGGGCGAGCGCCGCCGCGACGGGCAGGCGCTCACCGGGCCCGAGCTCTCGGTGCTGCTCGCCTACGCCAAGCTCGAGGCGGGCGACGCCGTCCTGCAGTCCGCGCTGCCCGACGACCCGGCGCTGGCGCCGCTGCTGACCGCGTACTTCCCCACGGCGCTGCGCGAGCGGTTCCCCGACGCGGTGGCCGGCCACCCGCTGCGCCGGGAGATCGTCGCCACGGCCCTGACCAACCGGGCGGTCAACACCGCGGGCGTGACGGGCCTGTTCCGGCTGGCCGAGGAGACCGGGGTGGGGCTCGCGGGCGTCGTCCGGGCGCACGCGGTGGCCCGCGCGGTGTTCGGCGTCGACCACCTGTGGGACGCCCCGCGGTCCCTGGACAACCGGGTGCCGGCGGCCACCCAGGGCGGGCTCCGCACGGAGGCCACCCGGCTGGCCGAGCGGGCCACCCGCTGGCTGCTGCGGCTGCCCGAGCTGGCCGGCGACCGGCCGGCACCGATCGGCGAGGTGGTCGCGCGCTTCGCCGCCCCGGTGGCCGCCGTGCGCGCCGGGCTGCCGGGCTGGCTGCTGGGCACCGAGGCCGCCGCGTACGCCGAGCGGTCGGAGCGGCTGCGCGCGGCCGGGGTGCCGGCGGAGCTCGCCGCCGAGGCCGCGGTCGCCCCGCTGGTCCCGGCGGCGCTGGACCTCGCCGTCGTCGTCGAGCGGACCGGCGCCCCCATCGAGCTGGCCGGCCGGGTGATGCAGTGCCTTGCCGAGCGGCTGGGGCTGGTGCCGCTGCGCGAGCTGGTCACCGCCCTGCCGCGCGACCGCCGGTGGCCCTCGCTGGCCCGCGCGACCCTGCGCGACGACCTGTCCGCCGAGCAGGCCGCGCTCACCGCCGAGGTGGTCGCCGGCGCCCCGGCCGGTGCCGACGCCACGCGACTGGTCACCGCCTGGGCCGAGGGCTGGGACGCCGGCCAGCGCCGCGCCGCCGCGCAGCTCGCCGACCTCGCCGCGGGCGACCGGCAGGAGCTGGCCGAGCTGCTCGTCGCCGTCCGCACCCTGCGCGGCCTGCGCCGCCGCTGACCCCCTGCGCCCCTGCCGGCGATCCCCCGCGCCGGCGATCATGGGCGGGTTGCCGTCCGCGGCGGCGCGTCCGCGCGTGTCGGCGGCGACCTGCCCATGATCGCCGCCGGACGGGGGCGCGAGGACCCGGCTGACGGCGCGGGACGGCCGGCCGGGGCGGCGTTCGTGCCGCGTGCGCCACGGCCGGGCTTCACCCGTGTTTCCGATGTACGGTCCTCACAATCTCCGCCCCGATCACTGTGAGGATCGCTCGTTGAGCCGGGTCCCCGGGCCTCCGCAGACTCGTCCCAGCCAGCGCGAGGAGGACGCCATGAGCACCGACAGTCCGGTCCCGGTCATCGACATCACGGATCTCCGGAGCGACGACCAGGCCCGCCGGCGTGCCGTGGGCAAGCAGATCGACGCTGCCTGCCGCGAGATCGGCTTCTTCTCGATCACCGGTCACGGCCTGCCCGACGAGCTCATCGCCGGTGTGTACGACACGGCGAAGGAGTTCTTCGCGCTGCCGCTGGAGGAGAAGCGCCGGGTCGCCCAGCCCGACCCGAAGACCGTGCGGGGTTACACCGCGATCGGCGAGCAGGCGTTCGCCTACAACGACGACACGAGCGCGCCCGGGGACCTGCACGAGAAGTTCGACGTCGGCCCGCACGTGGTGTCCGACGACCCGTACTTCGCCGTCGAGAACGCCGGGCCGCACTTCATCCCCAACCAGTGGCCCGAGCGCCCCGCCGGCATGCAGCAGGCGTGGGAGCGCTACTTCGAGGCCGCCGACGACCTGTGCCGGCTGCTCATGCGCGGCTTCGCGCTGGGGCTGGACCTGCCCGAGGACTTTTTCGAGGACAAGATCGACAAGGACATCTCCATGCTGCGGGCCATCCACTACCCGCACCGCGAGGAGCCGCCGCTGCCCGGGCAGCTGCGGGCCGGCGCGCACACCGACTACGGGAGCCTGACGATCGTGCGCCCGGAGGAGGCGCCCGGCGGGCTGCAGGTGTTCACCCAGGACGGCGACTGGGTGGACGTCCCGGTCATCCCCGGCGCCCTGGTGGTCAACATCGGCGACCTGATGGCCCAGTGGACCAACGACCAGTGGATCTCCACCCGCCACCGCGTGGCGAACCCGCCGCGCGACGTCGTCGCTGACACCGAGCGGATGTCCATCGTCTTCTTCCACCAGCCGAACTACGACGCCGTCGTGGAGGCGCTGCCGACCTGCGTGGCCCCGGGTGAGCAGCCCCGCTACGCGCCCACCACCTCGGGCGACCACCTGACCATGAAGTTCGAGAAGACGCACCAGCGGGTGTGACCACGGTGGAGGCCGGTGCCCCCGAGGCGGGCACCCCGGGGGACGGCGGTGCCGGCGGCGCGTTCGACGTGGAGTTGCGCCGTTCCGGGCGCACGCTCCACGTGCCCCCGGACCGCAGCCTGATCGAGGTGGTGGAGGAGGTCGTCGCCGTGGACTTCACCTGCCGGCGTGGCGACTGCGGGTCCTGCGTCAGCACCGTCCTCGAGGGCGTCCCGGACTACCGCAACACCGTGCTGTCGGAGCGGGCACGCGCCGCCGGGCGGCGCATCGCCCTGTGCGTCGACCGTTCGCACACCCCCGTCCTGGTGCTCGACCTGTGACCGAACTGTTGGGTCCGGCGGCGGCCGGCGGCACTAACGTCCGGGCGATGGGCCACCCACAGGTCGACGACCTCTCCGGAGCGGGATGGGCGATCTCCTGCGTCGGTGTGTCGAAGTCCTTCCCCGGGGTCCGTGCCCTGGACGACGTCTCCCTCGGCCTGCGCCCCGGCACCGTGCACGCCCTGCTGGGGGAGAACGGCGCCGGCAAGTCGACGCTCATCCGGATCCTGACCGGGGCGGAGAAGCCCGACACCGGGCAGGTGTTCATCGGCGGCCAGCAGCTCCGCCACGCCACGCCGGTGGCGGCCCGGAAGCTGGGCGTGCGGGTGCTGCCCCAGGAGCGGCACGTCGCCGGAGAGCTCACCGTCGGGCACAACGTGCTGCTGGACGACCTCCCGCGCAACGCCTTCGGGATGGTCGGCGCCCGCGCCATCGCCCGCCGTGCGCAGGAGCACCTGGACCGCCTGGGGCTCGACCTGGACGCCCGGGCCCGGGCCGGGGACCTCACCGCTGCGCAGCAGCAGCTGGTCGAGCTCGCCCGCACGACGGCGCGGCCGGCCCAGGTGATCGTGCTCGACGAGCCGACCGCGTCCCTGGCCGGCGACGAGGTCGAGGTGCTCTTCCGGGTCATCCGGTCGCTGCGCGAACGGGGCACGACGCTGCTCTACATCTCCCACCACCTGCACGAGGTCTTCGAGGTCGCCGACACGGCCACCGTGCTGCGCAACGGGCGGCACGTCATGGACGTCGCGGTGGCGGAGACCGACACCGACGGGCTGCTCCGGGCGATGTTCGACCGGGAGATCCAGCACACCCGCCTGCCGCGGGCGCCGCGTCCGGCCACGCCGCCGGCGCCGGTCCTCGAGGCCCGGGGCGTCGCGGTCCCCGGCCGGCTGGCGCCCCTGGACGTCGCGGTCCGCCCGGGCGAGGTGCTCGCCCTGTCCGGCCCCGCGGGATCGGGGACGTCGGTGCTGGCCGAGTTGCTGGCCGGGGTGTCCCAGCCGGCGGAGGGCACGGTCGAGCTGGCCGGCATGGGGCCGCTGCGCAGCCGGTCCGCGGCGGCGGCCGCCGGCATCGGCTTCGTCCCGGCCGACCGCAAGCGTCAGGCGCTGCTGCTGGAGCGCGCCATCGTGGAGAACCTGCAGCTGGGCGCGGCCGCCCGCTCCGCGCTGTACCGCCCGCGGAGGTCGCTGCGCGACGCGGCGACCGCGCTCGAGCGGGGCCGGGTGCGTGCGGCCTCCCCGGGCGCGCCGGTGCGCGTGCTCTCGGGGGGCAACCAGCAGCGGGTGGTCTTCGCCCGGTGGCTGTCGGCGGGCTGCAAGGTGCTGGTGCTGGACCAGCCCACGGCCGGTGTCGACGTCGCGGCGAAGTTCGACATCTACGCGCAGCTGCTGGACCTCACCGCGGAGGGCGTCGCGGTCGTCGTGGTCTCCAGCGACTACGAGGAGATCTCCGCCCTCGCCGACCGCGCGCTGATCATGGTCGGTGGCGTCGCCACCGCCTCGCTGGACGGCGACGCGATCACCCCCGAGAAGCTCTACGAGCTCGAGACCGAGGGCGCGCACGAGGTGGGCGAGGCCGTCGTGCTCACCCCAGAGGAGGACCGATGAGCTCGACCCTGCAGCAGTCGCCGAACGCCGTGCCGACGTCGGCCGGCCGGGCGTCGGGCCGCGGCCCCCGGTTGCAGCACACCACCACGCAGGCCCTGCGGACGATCCTGCCGCTGGTCGTGCTGCTCGTGGCGCTGGCGCTCTACACCGACAGCCAGAACCCGGCGTTCATCCGCTCGGGCAACATCGAGAACATCCTCGTCCAGGTCGCGGTGCTCGGGATCCTCGCGGCCGGGCAGACCTTCCTGCTCATCGGCGGCCAGATGGACCTGTCCGTCGGCAGCCTCGTGAGCCTCGTGGCGGTGCTGGCGGCCAAGCAGTTCGAGGCCGGCTGGAGCACCCCCGCGGTGGTGGCGTTCGCGCTGGCGCTCGGGGCGCTGGTCGGGCTCGTGTGGGGTCTCGTCGTCGCCTACCTCGACGTCCCACCGTTCATCCTGACCCTCGGTGGCCTGTCGGTCCTGGGGTCGCTGGCGCTGGTGGCCAGCAACAACGTGCCGATCCGGGTCGAGAGCGGCCTGGACAGCTGGGGCTTCGGGCAGTGGTTCGGCCTGCGCGCCCCCGCCGTGATGCTCATCGTCGTCCTGGTCCTGGCCGGTCTCCTGCTGCACCTGACCCGGTTCGGCCGCACCACCTACGCGCTCGGGTCCTCGCGGCCGACGGCGTTCCTCGCCGGCGTCCCCGTCAAGCGGCACCTGGTGCTGCTGTTCGTCGGCAACAGCACGCTCGCCGCGTTCGCCGGGCTCGTGATGATGGCCCGGCTCGCCGCCGGTGACCCGCGGTCGGGCCAGGGGCTGGAGCTGTCGGTCATCGCGGTGACCGTCCTGGGCGGCGCGGCGCTGGCCGGGGGCCGCGGCACCATGATCGGCACCGCCGTCGGTGTGCTGGTCTTCGGCACGATCAGCTCCTCGCTGACCTTCCTCAAGGTGCCGGGCGCCTACCAGAGCCTGGTGTCCGGCGGCATCCTCATCGTGGCCGTCGTGGTCACCGCCGCGGCCGACATGCGCGCCGCGCGGGCCACCGGAGCACGGGGGAGCGCCGCCTGGCGCGGACTGCTCGCACCCCTGTCCCGCCCCTCCGCGCGCACCGCCCCGCCGCAGGGGGACGCCTGACCTCCAGACCACCGTCGGACAGCGCCGTGCCGACGGCTGTTCCACCCCCCACCCCCGCGCCGACCGGCGCCTCAGCCCCCGGAGCAGCCATGACCCCCCGTCCCACGTCCCCCCGCCTCCCGGTCCTGCCGATGGACCGCCGCGGCTTCTTCCGCCTCTCCGGTCTCGTCGGGGGTGGGCTGCTGCTGGCCGCCTGCGGTGACGACTCCGGCGACTCCGGCGGTGGCGGCGGCGGTGGCGGGGGTGGCGGCGGCACGATCGGCATCTCGCTGAACGGCAACAACGCCTACTCCAGCTACGTCGCCGAGGGCGTCATCGCCGCGCTCGACGGCACGGACTACGACTTCACCGGCATCCAGAACAACTTCGACAGCTCGCAGGAGCTGGGCAACATCGAGAACCTGATCAACCAGGGGATCGCGGGTCTGGTGGTGCTCCCGGCCGATGCGGCCACCCTCGCCCGGGCCGCGGAGATCGCCCAGCAGCAGGACATCCCGGTCGGGAACGCCCTGTGGCCGGGGGAGAGCGACGCCGACCAGTTCTTCACCGGTGTCGCGGCGCTCGACTCGGTCGAGGGCGGCCGGCTGATCGGCGAGTGGCTCAAGGCGAACGCCACGCCGGGCCCGGTCATCGTCGTGCAGGGCATCGTGGGCCAGGGCTTCTCGGAGCGCATCGACGAGGGCCTGGACGAGGCCCTGGCCGGCAGCGGCTTCGAGGTCGTCGTCCGCGAGCAGGGCTTCTTCGACCGCGACCAGGCCACCGACATCGTCGAGTCCGGCCTGCAGGCCAACCCGGGGGTGACGGCGATCGTCGCCTATGCGGCGTCCATGTCGAACGGGATCTCCTCCTTCCTCGAGGCGCAGGGCATCACGAACATCACCCACGTCTCCAGCGACGCCGACGACGAGATGTTCGAGTGGCTGGGCACGCCGTACCTCGCCGCCTCGCGCTACTACTCGGCCGGGGAGACCGGCTTCCTCGTCACCAAGTCGGTGCTCGCACAGCTGGCCGGCGACGAGGCGACGTTCGAGAACGAGATCTTTCAGGACATCATCACCGCCGAGAACCGTGACCAGATCCTGGCCGACCACCCGTACCGGTACGAGGAGTTCGCCGAGCAGGCGGCGACCATCTGATGGCGGTCTCGCTCTCGTTCGCGAGCCTGATGGTCCCCGACCCCGACCGGTCGGTCGCCTTCTACCAGGAGCTGTTCGGCCTGCCCGAGGTCGAGGAGCTGGCCAGCCCGTACTTCCGTGGGCTGCGGATCGGCCCGACGGTGCTCGGCTTCAGCGGCCCGAAGGCCTACGAGCTGCTCGAGCTGCCGGCGCCGGCCCCGGGGGAGGACGGCGTGGACACCTTCCTCACCTTCGAGGCCGACGACCGCGAGGGCGTCACGGCGCTCACGGCCCGGGCGGCCGAGCTGGGGGGCGCTGTGGTCAAGGAGCCGTACGACACCTACTACGGCGCCTGGCAGTCGGTGGTCCGCGACCCGGATGGGCACGCGTTCCGGATCAACTACCTGCCCCTGGCGAGCTGAGGCCTCCGGTGGAGGAGGAGGCCGCGCGTCCTGCGTCCCTCCTCCTCCGCTCAGGGGGCACCGAAGGTGGTCTGGCGCAGGAACTTCTCGCGCAGGTGCTCCCCGGCGGTCGGCGTCCCCCGTGGTGGGGCGCCGCCGCCGGGGAGCCCCGGCAGCACGTCCACGAGGGTGTCGTGGTTGGGGTGGGAGTAGAAGGCGAAGGCCAGCCGGTCGGAGTCCATCGCCTGCTCCCGGCGGGGGTTGACGACCCGGTGCAGGGTGGCCGGCCACCGGTCACCGGTCCACTCCGTGAGCAGGTCCCCGATCATCACCATGAGCGCCCCGGGGATCACCGGGACGTCGACCCACTCGCCGCCGCGGTCGAGCACCTGGAGCCCGCCCGGGCGCGGCTCCGCGGTCACGAGCGTGAGCGTGCCGTAGTCCGAGTGGACGCCGGCGCGCATCTGGCCCGGCAGTGGCGGCTCGGGCTGGTGGGGGTAGTACAGCGCGCGCAGCATGCTCACCGCCCGGTCGATCCGGGGCTCGAAGAAGTCCGGCGGCAGGCCCAGGGCCCGGGCACAGCAGCCCATGAGCGCGCCCGACACCCGGGACAGGTGGCGGTAGGCCGCCTCCCAGGGCTCCCGCATCTCCGGCAGCTCGGCCGGCCACAGGTTGGGCACGAAGTGCGGCCCGGAACGCTCCGGGGAGGTGGCCGGGTCGGTCCGGTCGACGTCGACCGGGCCGATGTCGAACTTCTCCTTGAGGTCGGCGGGCGACTCCTCGTCGAGCGAGTAGGCGATCCCCTCGCTGCCGACACCGGACCAGCCCCGCACCTGGTCGGGGGCCGGCTGGGCCACCCTCGCCTTGCGGTCGTGCGGCAGGGCGAAGAACCGGCGGGTGACGGCGAAGAGCTCGGCGAGCAGGGCGGGCGGCACGCCGTGCCCGGTGACCTGGAAGAACCCCACCTCCGCACAGGCCTGGCCGACCAGCGCGGCGACCGCGGCCGCGCCGGCCTCGCCGCCGTCGAGCGGTCGCAGGTCGATCACCGGCACGGTCCGCATCCGGGGCAGTCTGCCCCACCGGGGCGTCCCCGGTGAGGCCGACCGTCGCGGAGCTGGCCTCGGCAGCGGACCTGGAGGTCGTCACGCCGGGTGAGGGCCTGCACCGGCGGGTCGACACCGTCCGTGTCCTCGAGGGCGTCCTGCCCGAGACGCTCGGGCCCGGGGTGCTCGCCGTCATCACGTGGGCGGCGTCGCGGCGCGGCTCCCCGCTGCCCCCGCTGGTCCCGCTGCTCGCCCCGGTGCTGGCGTCGCGGCCCTCGGCCGTGCTCGTGGTGCCGCTGGGCCGGTTCGTGCGTCCTCCGGCGGAGGTGGTGGAGCGTGCCCGGGAGTCCGGGGTCGCGCTGCTCTGGCCGGACGCACAGCCCCTCTCGGTGCAGCACCTGCGGCGGCTGGTGGACGCGGCACCGGACGAGCAGGCCGGGCCGCCGCCGGGGCTGGTCCGGGTGCTGGAGGGCGACCTCGGGCTCACCGCCGTGGCCGAGCGGGTGGCCGAGCTGCTCGGGGCCGCCGTCCGGGTGACCGACGCCGCCGGCCGGGACCTGGTCGACCTGCGGGGGCCGGCGGCGGTCCCCGCCGACGCCGAGGGCTCCGCCATGCCCCTCCTGCACGCCGGGCGGCAGCTGGGCTCCTGGCGGGTGCTGCGGGCGACCCCGCTCACGCCGGCGGAGCTCAGCCTGGTCGAGCTCGTCACCCCGGTGCTCACGCTCGCACTGCGGGTGCACACCACCGAGGAACGGGCGGCGGCGCCCGTGCAGGCCCTGCTGACCGCCGTCCTGGGCGACGACCTCGCGGCCCGGGAGAGCGCGATGCGGCGCAGCCGCCGGCTGGCCGCCTTCCCGGCCCGGCCGGCCCTGTTCCTCGCCCTGGTCCCGTTCGGGGCCGACGTCTCCAGCGCCGGGCTGGCCAGGCTCGCCCGCGCCGTCGAGCCGGCCGTCCGTGCCGCCGACGACCGCGCCACCGTGCTGGTGCACGAGGGCTCCGTGGTGGTGCTGGCCGACGCGGAGCTGGACCTCGACCGGCTGGTGCGGGCGATGTACCGGCGGACGACGGTGCCGCTGTCGGTGGGTGCCGGCCGGCCGGTCGACGACGTCCGCAGCTTCCCGGGCGCGCACCGGCAGGCCCAGCGTGCGGCGGCGATCGGGCGCGCGCTCGGCGCGGCCAACAGGGTCACCCGCTACGACGACCTGGGCGTGACCCGGCTGCTCTACCAGCTGCCCGAGCACGAGCGGCGCGGGTTCGTGCGCGACGTCCTGGGCGCGGCCGCCGGGCCCGACGCCACGGCACTGGAAGCCCGTCGGGTGCTGCGCGCCTTCCGGTCGACCAACGGCAACGTCACCGAGGCGGCGCGGTTGCTGTTCCTGCACCACAACACGTTCCGCCAGCGCCTGGCCAAGCTCCAGCAGCAGGTGGGCGACTTCGTCGGGGACCCCGACCGCCGGCTCGCGGTCTTCGTCGCCCTCGACCTGCACCGGCTCGACGCCGACCGCGAGGGCTGATCCCCGCCGGGATCTGTGCGGATCTCGGTCGATGCCGTCGTCTGCCCCTCTCTAGCGCAGGGGCTAGAGAGGGGCAGACGGCGTCAGAGGACGGGCGCCGGGAGCGGGCCCCGTGCCCGCTCGAAGGCGTGCCCGACCTCGAGCACCCGCCGGTCGGCGCGCGGGGGGCCGACCACCTGCAGCCCCACCGGCAGCCCGTCGGGGGTCAGCCCGGCCGGCACCGACAGCGCCGGGCACCCGGTCGGCGTGATCAGGGTGCAGGAGCGCATCCACTCCAGGTAGTTGGTCAGCTCGACCCCGTCGATCTCGGTGGGGTACTCCTGCTCGACCGGGAAGGGCAGGACCTGCGTGGTGGGCGCCAGGAGGACGTCGTACCGCTCGAAGAACCCGACGACGCGCTCGTAGAGCCGCGTGTGCTCCTGCTCGGCACGCGCGAGGTCGGCGCCGGTCAGCCGGGCCCCCTGCTCGGCGTTCCACCGGATGGCCTCCTTGACCAGGTCCGGCGAGCGGCGCCCGAGCTCCCCGTAGGCCGCCTCGAACAGCCAGGCGCGCAGCGTGCCGAAGACGTCGTCGGCGCCGCCGAGGTCCGGGCAGGCCTCCTCGACGGTCGCGCCGAGCCCCTCGAACAGCCGCACGGCCGGGGCCAGCGCCGCCCGGACCACCGGGTCGACGGCGACCCGGCCGCCGAGGTCGGGCGCCCAGGCCACCCGCAGCCCGGCCAGCTCCTCGGGCAGCGGGGCGGCGAAGCCCGCGCCGGGCCCGTCCAGGGAGATCGGCACCCGGGGGTCGGGGCCGGCGATCGCCGACAGGGTGAGCGCCACGTCGCCGACGGTCCGGCCCATCGGTCCCTGCACCGACAGCTGCGACCAGGCCATGGGAGCGGGCCACGTCGGCACCCGGCCCGGGGTGGGGCGCAGCCCGGCGACGCCGCAGAAGGCGGCCGGGTTGCGCAGCGAGCCGCCCATGTCGCTGCCCTCGGCGACCGGGACCAGCCCCGCGGCGAGCGCGGCCGCGGCGCCGCCGCTGGAGCCGCCGGCGGACAGGCCGTGCCGGTACGGGTTGTGCGTCGCGCCGAAGAGCGTGTTGAAGGTGTGCGAGCCCGCGGCGAACTCGGGGGTGTTGGTCTTGCCCACCCGGATCGCGCCCGCCCGGCGCAGCCGCTCGACGACCAGCTCGTCGGCGGCGGGGACGTGGTCGGCGTGCAGCGGCGAGCCCCACGTGGTGCGCATCCCGCCGGTGGCGTGGGTGTCCTTGTGCGCCACCGGGAGACCGTGCAGCGGCCCGACGGGGTCGCCGGCGGCCAGCCCGGCGTCGGCGACGTCGGCCGCCGCCCGCGCGCCCTCGGGGTCGAGCGTGACGATCGCGTTGAGCTCGCCGTCCACCCGCTCGATCCGCGCCAGGTGTGCCTCGAGCAGCTCGCGGGCGGAGACCTCGCGGGCCCTCAGCAGGGCGGCCAGCTCGGTCGCGGGTCGCAGGCACAGGTCGTCGTCGGCAGTCACCGGACGAGGTTGCCACAGCCGGTCGGCGCGCTCGCCGGTCCTCGCTGCGCGGGCCTGCCGGGCGGGGGCGTCACGACCGCCTCAGCCGGCGGCCTGCGTCTCCTCGGCGCACCGCTCGACGGGGAGGTTGGTCCGCGCCCAGGCGGTGAGCTGGTCGAGCACCGGTGACAGCGCGGCCCCGGCGTCGGTGAGCGCGTAGGTGACGGCGACCGGCGGCCCGGCGTCGACCGCGCGGTGCACCAGCCCCGCGGCGGCGAGTTCGCTCAGCCGGTCGGAGAGCACCGAGTCGCTGATCCCGCCGACGGCGCGGCGCAGCCCGCTGAAGGAGGCGGGCCCGGTCCTGAGCACGCCGATGATCAGGCCGTTCCAGCGCTTGCCGAGGAAGCCGAACGCCCGGCTGAGGGCGTCGTCGCACGCCTGCGGGGTGTGCAGGACCTCCTCGGACACGCCGCCATCGTAGGCGGGCACACCCTGCGCCATGCGCTTCGGTTTCCGAAGTGCTAGCTTTCTCGAAGTGCTAGCACCGAGCTAGTCACTTCGAATCGAGGAGTGCTTATCGTGTCGCTGTTCCGTCTGGACGCCAGCATCCGGGTCGAGGGGTCGGCCAGCCGCGAGATCGCGGACATCGTCGAGTCGGGCTGGCGGGCCGGGGACCCGTCCGCCGCGGTGGTCCGCCGCCATCTCGGCACCGAGCCGCTCCCGGCCACCGCATGGGGCGCGGCCGTCGCCGGGTCGGGTCTCCTCCCGGCCGACCGCAGCCCCGAGCAGGCCGAGGCGGTCGCCCTCGCCGCGACGCTGACCGACGAGCTGCTCGACGCCGAGGCCCTGCTGTTCGCCGTCCCCCTCTACAACTTCGGCGTCTCCCAGCACTTCAAGACCTGGGTGGACCTGGTGCTCACCGACCCGCGCATGGCGCCCGGCGGGGAGTCGCCGCTGGCCGGCCGCCCGGCGGTGCTCGTCACCGTGCGCGGCGGCAACTACTCCGCCGGCACCCCGCGTGAGGGCTGGGACCACGCCACCGGGTGGATGCGCCGGATCCTCGCCGACGTCTGGCAGCTCGACCTGCGGGTGGTCGAGCGCGAGTTCACCCTCGTCGGCGTCAACCCGGCCCTCGACGCGTTCACCGACCTGGCCGCCGAGCTCCAGGAGGCCGCCGAGCGCGAGGCGGCCGCGCACGGCCCGCACCTGCGCGCGGTCCGCTCCGTGGCCGCCTGAGGGGTCAGGGCGCCGCCGGGTCGTCAGGGACGACGTCGGGCACCCGGTTGGGACCGGCCTCGGCCGGGCGCGGCCGGTCCTGCGGGTGCAACCGGACGGCGACGATCGCGACGTCGTCCTCGGGCCGGCCGTCGACCAGCCGCTCGACGACCTCGTCGAGCAGCCGCTCGAGCGGCAGGCCGGCCAGCTCGGTCAGGGTCTCGCGCAGCCGCAGGACGCCCGCGTCGAGGTCGGAGTCGCGCCGCTCGACGAGCCCGTCGGTGAACAGCAGCACGGTCGCGCCGCGGTCGAGGGTGACCACCGACTCCTGGCGCACCGCCCCGGAGTCGACGCCGAGCATGAGGTCGCCGTGCCAGGTGGTCAGGTCCGCGACGCTGCCGTCGGGCTGCACCACCAGCGGCGGCAGGTGCCCGGCGTTGGCCCAGCGCAGCCGGGTCACCCCGCGGGCGCGCTCGTCGTCGGTCTGCTCCAGCCGGGCGACGGCGGCGGTCGCCAGCACGTCGGTGCCGAGCACCGCCATCGACGCGTCGAGGCCGCGCAGGACCTCGGCCGGAGCGGCGTCGCTGTAGGTCGCGATCCCGCGCAGCAGCCCGCGCAGGTGGCCCATGGCGGCGGCCGCCTCGGTGTCGTGGCCGACGACGTCCCCGATCACCAGCATCGTCGCGCCGCAGGGCTGCAGGAAGGCGTCGTACCAGTCGCCGCCCACCCGGGCGGCCTCGGCGGCCGGCAGGTAGCGGACGGCGACCTCGGCGTGGTCGGGCTCGGGCGGCTCGGTGAGCAGGCTGCGCTGCAGGCCCTCGGCCAGCTGCTGCTGCTGGCGGTACAGGCGGGCGTTGTCCAGCGCCAGGCCGGCGCGATCGGCGACGTCCTGCGCGGTGGCCAGGTCCTCCTGGCGGGGTGCCCAGCCCGTCCGGAAGAACAGGGTGAGGACGCCGACGGTGCGCCCGCGGGCCCGCAGCGGCAGCGCCACCCCGCCCTCGGGGCCGAGCAGCTCCAGGGCGTCGTGCGCCTCGCCCGGCGGCAGCAGCGCCAGCACGTCGCGGCAGGCCGCGTGGACCGGCTCGCCCGACAGCAGCGCCCGCCCGACCGGCCCGGTGGCGGGCATGGCGTCCAGCCGGGCCGCCGCGTAGCGGGCGACCAGCGGCCGCTGCGCGGGATCGGCGTGCCAGTGGCCGACGTCGCGGGCCCGGCCGTCGTCGTCGATCAGCGAGACGATGCACCAGTCGGCCAGCGCGGGGACGACGAGCCGGGGCAGGTGCGCGGTCGCGGCCTGGGCGTCGAGGGTGCTGGCGAGCTCGGAGCTGACCTGGGCGAGCAGGGCCAGGCGCTGGGCGCTGCGCTCGGCGCGGTCCTGCACGCGGCGGCGCTCGGTGACCTCGACGAAGTAGACCGACAGCCCGTCGGGGCTGGGCCAGGCGCGCAGCTCGAACCAGCCGTCCAGCGGCGGCGGGTAGTAGGCATCGAAGGCGACCGGCCGGCCGGTGCGGACGGCGGCGCGGTACTGCTCCTCGAAGACGCTGTTGACCGCGGCCGGGAAGGCGTCCCACAGCAGCTCGCCGAGCAGCTCGTCGCGGGAGTGCCACAGCAGCCGCTCGGCCTCGGTGTTGACGTAGGTGAAGCGCCAGTCCCGGTCCAGCGAGTAGAAGCCGGCCGGCATGGCCTCCAGGACCCGGGTGACCCGCACGTCCGCCGCGCGCAGGTCGGTGGTGTCGTAGGCGGCGCCGAGGAAGCGCGCCGGCGTGCCGTCGGCGTCGGCGACGGTCCGGCCGCGGGCCTGCACCCAGCGGGTCCCGCCCTCCGGCAGGACCACCCGGTACTCGGCCTCGAACTCGCCGCGGGCCTCGATCGAGGCCTGCATGGCCTCCATGACCCGGCGCCAGTCGTCGGGGTGCACCCGGGCCTCGAAGGCCTCCATGCTCGCCTCGAACCCGCCGGGCTCGTAGCCGAACATCGCGACTAACCGCTCGTCCCAGACCAGGGCGCCGGTGCGCAGGTCGTAGTCGAAGGCGCCGACCCCGCCGGCGTCGACCGCCAGCCGCCAGCTCACCCGCACCCGCTCGTACTCGCGGACCAGCGCGGCCAGCTCCAGCTCCGTGGCCGCCGAGGCGGCCAGCTGCGCGAGCAGCCCGGTGTCGGCGTCGGTCCACTCCCGGGGCTGCGGGTCGAACACGCACAGGGTGCCCACCGAGGAGCCGTCGGCCCCGGTGAGCGGCGCCCCGAGGTAGGCGCCGATCCGCCCGCCGGTGACCCAGTGCAGGTCCCGGACGCGTTCGTCGGCCCCGGCGTCCCGGACGACGAGCGGTGCCCGCTGGGCCACGGCCAGCCCGCAGAAGGACTCCTCGACCGGCATCTCGCTGCCCACCGTGGGCGCTGCGTCGCCGGCGCCGCCGGCCACGACCAGCACGTCGTCGACCAGGGAGACCTGTGCCGAGCGCGCGCCCAGCAGGCGCGCGGCGAGCTCGGAGACGCGGTCGAGGGCGGGGTTGCCCGCCTCGCCGGGCCGCAGCCGCAGGGCGGCCCGGACACGTCCGGGGTCGGAGCGGAGGACGCCCGCGGCGCGGGCGGTCGCCCGACCGTCGGCGGCTGCGTCGGGCCGCGCGGCGTCGTGCACAGTGCTCCTCTGCCCTCGCGGGCACGTGTCGGCGCCGGCGGACGGTTGCTGGGCCCCCCGGTGTCCCCACCAGTTATGACACGAGCCTCCGTTGCGGGCAATGATCCCAACGGAAAATGCACGGAAGAACACACGGAGTGACGACGAGGCGCCCGGTCAACCGCGGCGCGTGACCTCGTCGGCCGGCACCACGAGCGTGAGCGCCGTCCCGCCGTCGTGCTCGACGTGGAGCCCGGCCCGTCGCAGCAGGGCCCGCAGCCGGACGACGTCCGCGGGTTCGGCCGTGGTGGTGGCCAGCAGCCGCGCCACCCGCCCCTTGTGCGCCTTGTTGAAGTGGCTGACCACCGAGCGGGACCCGTCGGGGCGCTCGCTGAGGACGTCGACGGTGACCGCGCCCGGCACCGGCGCCAGCGCCTGGTAGGAGCCGCTGCGCAGGTCGACGACGAGCTCGCCGGCGCCGGCGAGCACGGGACCGAGGACGGGCTTCCACAGCGTCCGGAGGGTGGGCAGCCCGGGCAGCACGCTCCCGGCCGACAGGCGGTACGCCGGGATGGCGTCCGCGCCGCGCACCAGGCCGAACAGGGCCGAACCCACCGCCAGCCGGCGGTCGGCCCGGGCCCGCTGGGCGCGGGTCAGCGAGCGCACGTCGAGGGCGTCGTAGAGCACGCCGGTGTAGCGCTCCAGGGCGGGCAGCGTCGGCGCCGTCCGCAGCGCGGCGTTGCGCGCAGCCTCGCCGGCCTGCTTCTCCGACAGCCCGAGCACCGTGCACGACAGCGCCGGGTCGGCGGCCAGGTCGACGAGCGCGCCGACCAGCTGCTCGCGCACGGGCGTCAGCTCCGGCGTGGCCAGCGCGTCCAGGTCGAGCGGGGCGCCCTCCCCGCCGGGGTGCTTGGTCTCCGACGGCGGCAGCAGCACGAGCACGAGGAACCAGCCTATGGAGCCGAGCGGGCGGGCCTCGTGCAGGGGCCCGCCGCGAGCCTGCGAGCGGTGGGGGCAGGGAGGCCCTCCGTCTAGGTCCAGTAGAGGAGGCGGGCGCCGGGCAGACGGGCGGGGAGCTCGCGCTCGAACCAGCCGCGCAGCCCGGCCATCGTCTCCTTCGGGTAGACGTGCTTGACCGAGCCGAACTTCCCGCGCTTGGTGGTGCGCCGCTCCTCGTCCATCTCCAGCCTCGTCCGCGGGTACCAGTCGAGGAGGGTCTCCTTGGAGCCCGGCGTGAAGCGGTGCGTGATGCACTCGACGGTGAGGTCGTGCCCGGCCGGGACGGCGTCGGCGATGCCGTCGAGCAGGGCGCCGTACTCCTCCTGCCAGCCCTCCACCGGCATGATCGGCGCGATGGTGACGCCGACCGGGTAGCCGGCCGCGGCCACCGCCGACAGCGCGCGCAGCCGGGCGGGCACCTTCGCCGTCGCGCCCTCGAACCGGCGGTCGACCGAGGCGGCGTTGACCGAGAACCGCAGCCGGGTGCGGCCGCCGTGCGGGAGGCCGAGCAGGCCGGCGACGTCGTCGAACTTGGTCGTGGCGCGCAGCTGCACGGGGCCGGGCCAGTCGTGGGTGCCGAAGTGCTCGACCATCCGCGACAGCCCGCCGGTCAGGTGCTCGATCGCGAGCGGGTCGGTGTAGCAGGAGGCCTCGAACGTCGTCCCCTCGGCGCCGCGCCCGGCGGTGCCGGAGGTGACGGCGCCGCTCCCGACGTAGGCGTCCAGCCCGTCGAGCACCTCGTCGAGGTCGGCCCACACGCGGGTGATCGGCGGGCCGGACAGGGAGCCGGCGAGGTAGCAGTACTGGCAGTGCGCGGGGCAGCCCTCGGCCAGGTCGAGCCGGAAGTCCGCCGACGGCGGGATGGGCTGCAGCGCCCGCTTGGACGGCGGCGGGACGACGAGGGCCAGCGTGTCCTTGGCGGCCATGAACGCCGCGCGGTCGTCGTCCCCGCGCAGGTTCGGGAGCCGGTCGCCGCGCAGGAGCTCGATGGCGTCCACCCCGGCGGCCTCGAGCCGGGCGAGGACGCGCTGCCCGTGCGGCCGCTCGGCGGCCGAGCGGGTGACGAGGACGCGCGACGGCGTCCAGAGGCGGGAGGGCGGGGGAGCGACGGGGGCGAGCGCCGGGCTGGTCATCACCGGGTACAACACCCTCCGGGGCCCGGTCCGGCCCGCGGCTCAGGTGAGCTCGACCACCACCGGGGCGTGGTCGCTGGCGCCCTTGCCCTTGCGTTCCTGCCGGTCTATCAGGGCGTTTGTCACCCGCCGCTCGAAGGCGGGGGAGCCGAGCACGAAGTCGATCCGCATGCCCTCGCGCCGCGGGAAGCGCAGCTGCGTGTAGTCCCAGTAGGTGTAGACGCCGGGGCCCGGGGTGTACGGGCGGACGACGTCGGCGTAGCCGGCCTCCACGACCGCGCGGAACGCCTCCCGCTCCGGCGGCGACACGTGCGTGGAGTGCGAGAAGACCGACATGTCCCACACGTCGTCGTCCTGCGGGGCGATGTTCCAGTCGCCGACGAGCGCGATCTGCGCCTCGGCGTCCTCCGTCAGCCACCCGCCGGCCGCGACGCGCAGCGCCTCCAGCCAGGCGAGCTTGTAGTCCAGGTGCGGGTCGCCGAGCTGGCGGCCGTTGGGCACGTACAGGCTCCACACCCGCACCCCGCCGCAGGTCGCGCCCAGCGCGCGCGCCTCCGGTGCGGGGTCCACGCCCTCCTTGGCCGCCCAGGACGGCATGCCCGGGAAGCCGACCTGCACGTCGGTCAGGCCCACGCGGGAGAGGACGGCGACGCCGTTCCACTGCGAGTGGCCGACGTGCGCGGTCTCGTACCCGAGCTCCCGGAACCGCTCCTCGGGGAACTGGTCGTCGCGGCACTTCGTCTCCTGGAGGGCCAGGACGTCGACGTCGGAGCGCTGCAACCAGGCGACCACCCGGTCGACGCGGGAGCGGATCGAGTTGACGTTCCACGTGGCCAGCCGCACGACTGCCGAGCTTACGGAAGCCGACGGTGGGGGTAACCACACCTCGTCGCACGCGGGCGGGACCCCCGTGACCTGGACAGATGGGACCATGGCGGGATGAGCAACTGGCCCGTGGGAGCGCGTGCGTGAGCGACTCCGACGACGCGACCCGTCCGATCGGGTCCCCGCGGGCCGGGCTGCCGCCGGTGCCCGGCGCCCCGCGGACGAGGGGCCGCCGGGGCGCGACGCGGCCTGCCACACCCCCGGGCGCCACACCAGCGGGCGCCACACCACCGGGCGCCGGCCCCGCGGCCCGCCGTCCCCGGCCCTTCGGCTCGGTCCTGGCCTGGACAGTCGCCAACACCGTCGTCCCCGGCACCGCCTTCCTCGCGGCCGGCCGCCGGCGCTCCGGCGCCGCCGTCCTCGCCGTCTTCCTGCTGCTGGTGGGCGGGGCCGCGTGGCTGGTCACGGGAGGACGGCGGACGGCGCTGCGGGCCGCCGTCGACACCGCCCAGCTCCGTTGGGTGCTCGCCGGCGTCGTCGTCGTCGCGGTGCTGTGGGTGCTCGTGGTGGTCCTCGGCTACCGCGCGCTGCTGCCGCGGCCGGCCTCGCGCGGCCGGCACGTCGTCGGGGCGGTGCTCGTGGCCGCGCTCGTCGCCGCGGTGGGCTACCCGGCGTACCTGGTCGGGCAGTTCACCGTCGCGCAGACGGGGCTCATCGACGAGGTGTTCGCCGAGGACCGGCAGTCGGCGACCGTCGTCGACGAGCCGAACCCGTTCGGGGACCAGGAGCGGGTCAACGTCCTCCTCCTCGGCGGGGACGGCGGCGAGGGCCGCGAGGGCGTGCGGACCGACACGGTCATCGTGGCCAGCATCGACACCGACACCGGCGACACGACGCTGTTCAGCCTGCCCCGCAACCTCGAGGACCTGCCCTTCCCGGCCGACAGCCCGCTGGCCGCCGTCTACCCCGACGGCTTCGAGGGGAGCACCGAGAGCGAGGGCCTGCTCAACGCCGTCTACCGCAACGGCCCGGCCGCCCACCCGGACATCCTCGGCCCCACCGACGACCCGGGCGCGGACTTCCTCAAGCTCGGCGTCGGCGAGGCCCTGGGCCTGACCATCGACTACTACGTGCTCGTCAACCTGGACGGTTTCGCCCGGCTGGTCGACGCCCTGGGCGGCATCACCGTCAACGTCAACTACTACGTGCCGATCAACGGCGACCCCGGTACCGGCGAGCTGCCCGACGACTACATCGAGCCCGGCCCGGACCAGCACATGGACGGCCAGCGCGCGCTCGCCTTCGCCCGCGGCCGCTTCGGGCTGACCGACTACGACCGGATGGCCCGCCAGCGCTGCACCATCGACGCGATCATCGCCGAGGCGGACCCGCTGACCCTGCTGCAGGACTACCAGGAGCTGGCGTCGGCCACGAGCGACATCGTGAGCACCGACATCCCCCGCTCGGCGCTGCAGGACTTCGTCGAGCTCGGCGACCTGGTCAAGGACGGCGAGGTGACCAGCGTCGTCTTCGACAACACGGTGATCGACCCCGCCTACCCCGACTACGACGCGATGCGGCTGATCGTGCTCTCCGCGCTGTCCGAGCCCGCCTCGCCGACCTCGGGGTCGCCGGGGACGTCGGTCCCGTCCCCCTCCGCCGCCCCGGAGACGTCGTCGGCCCCGCCGCCGGCCGCCGGCGAGGAGGCCCCCGTCGAGCCGATCGCCGAGATCGGCGACGCCTGCGCCTACGACCCGGAGCAGGCCGCCGCGGCGGTGGCCGCGGGGGAGCCGCCGAGCAAGGCCAGCTGAGCGGTCCCCCCGCGGCGGAGCGTCAGAAGGGCGCGTCGGCGAACCAGACCGTGTCGAGCTCCTCCTGGCTGTGCCCGTCCCAGTCGACCCGCAGGACGAACAGCTCCAGGTCGGGGTCGTAGAAGGTGATGTAGCGCCAGGTGGCCGGGCCGGGCGGGCTCAGCACCAGGTCACCCTCCGCGGCGCCGTCGCCGTACGACCACGTGGTGACCGGGCCACCGAAGCCGCGCGCGGCCCCCACCTCGGCGTCGCGCTGGCCGGTGTCGGCGTACTGGAGCACGCGCAGCTGGATGCCGTTCGGGTAGGTGCAGGTGACGACGGCCTCCTGGCCGGCCGGGGTGCCGCGCTCGCAGGTCGAGTCCTGCCACCCGGTGCCGCCCGGCTCGGCGGCGACGAGGTCGGGGAAGGCCGAGGCGATCTCGTAGGCCTCCAGCCACGGACCGCGGGTGAAGAAGTCGAGGTCGATCGAGCTGGTGCTGCCCTCGCCGTCCTCGTCGACGGCGGTGAGCTCGTAGGTGTGGTCCCCGAGCGGGACGTCCTCGTCGAGGTAGGGGCTCTCGGTCACGGCGTCGTCGAGCAGGGTGCCGTCGCGGGTGATCTCGTAGCGGTCGGCGCCGGTGACCGGTTCCCAGTCCAGGTACACGTCGGCGCCCTCGCTGCTCGCCCCGAACTCGGTGAGCGGGTCGAGCGGGGTGACGACGGGGTCGGCCTCGACGCGGTCGGAGCGGTCGCCGTCGTCGTCCAGGGCCGTGACGGCGTACCGGTGCTCGGTGCCGCCCGGCGCCTCGGTGTCGACGTAGCTCGTCTCCCCGGTCGTGCCCAGCAGCTCGTCGCCGCGGTGCACCTCGTACTCGGCGGCGCCCTCGACGCCCTCCCAGCTGACGGTCACGCCCTCCTCGGCGTTCGCCGCCGCCACGCCGGTCGGCGGGTCGACCGGACGGGTCAGCAGGAAGACGGTGACGCCGGCCGCGACCAGCACGGCGACCAGGGCGACGCCGAGCGCCCACCAGAGGCCCTTCCGGGACCGGCGGGGAGGCGGCCCGGCCGGAGGGCTCCAGGCGGGGGGCGGCGGGGTGCCCCAGGCGGGCTGCTGCGGCTGCTGGGGACCCCACGCCGGTTGCTGGGGGTGCTGCGGCTGCTGCGGTTGTGACGGCTGCTGCGGGCCCCAGCCCGGCTGCGGTCCCCAGGCGGGCTGACCGTACGGATCGCTCATGTGACCCCCTCGTGCGGTCGGCCGCGGGCGCGGCGGGCGCCGTGGCCAGGTCCGGTCACGCTACGTCACCGCCGCCGGTCGGGAGCCCGCCCGGCCTCGGCTGTTACCGGTCTGAGACGCTGCTCCGGCCGGTCGCGACGGGCGTCCGGCGGGAGGGAGACGCAGGTGCCCCTGCACGCGGACCCGCGCCGGCAGCGGCTCGTCGGTCTCCTGCTGCTCGGCATCGCCGCCGTGCTGCTGTTGACCTCGGCCACCTGGTTCGCCAGCGACCAGGCCGCGGTCGGCGTCGCGCAACTGGCGGTCGCGGTGCTCGGCGCCGCGCTCGGCCTCCTGCTGCTCCGCCGCTCGCAGCGCCCCTGAGCGCGAGTGGCGACCCGCGGTGACCGGGGCCACACTCCGGCGGGTAGCACCCGGCGAGGACGGAGGACGGCGTGAAGCTGAATAAGCAGGAGCTCATCGAGACGCTGCGCACGGAGGGTGACAACGACACCGCCGACAAGGTGGCCGCGCAGCTGCCCGACGAGATCGACACCGACGGCGACGCCGCGGCCCTGGAGGCGGTGGGCCTGGACCGCACGCAGCTGATGGCCAAGCTGGCCGGCGGGTCGTTCGGGTCGACGCTCAGCCCGTGAGCCGGGCCGGCTGACCGCCGTGGGGTGCCGCGGGCGTCGTGCCCCGGCACCCCACGGGCCGGCTCAGCCGGTGTAGGGACGCTCCCGGGCCAGCTCCTCCTTGGCGACGCCCCGGATGTGGACGGCGTCCGGCCCGTCGACGATCCGCAGGGTGCGGGCGCTGGCGTAGAAGCGGGCCAGCACCGTGTCGTTGCTGACGCCGGCGCCGCCGTGCACCTGGATGGCCCGGTCGATCACGTCCAGCGCGACCTTCGGGGCGGCCACCTTGATCGCGGAGATCTCGGTCTTCGCGCCCTTGGCGCCGTAGCGGTCGATCAGGTCGGCGGTCTTGAGCACGTACAGCCGGGCCTGGTCGATCTCGATGCGCGACAGGGCGATGGCCTCGCGGACGGTGCCCTGGTCGGCCAGCGGGCGGCCGAAGGCCACGCGGTTCTTGGTCCGCTCCACCATGAGGGCCAGGGCGCGCTCGGCCATGCCGATGGCGCGCATGCAGTGGTGGATGCGGCCGGGGCCGAGCCGGGCCTGGGCGATCATGAAGCCGTCGCCCTCGCCGGCGAGGATGTTGGTCACCGGCACGCGGACGTCGGTGAACCGCAGCTCGGAGTGGCCGTGCTGGTCCTGGTACCCGAAGACCGGCAGGTGGCGGATGATCTCCAGGCCCGGGGTGTCGCGGGGCACGAGGACCATCGACTGCTGCCGGTGCGGGGCGCCCTCGGGGTCGGTCTTGCCCATCACGATGAAGATCTGGCAGCGCTCGTCGGCCGCGCCGCTGGTCCACCACTTGCGGCCGTTGATCACGTACTCGTCGCCGTCGCGGACGATCGACGTCTGGATGTTGCGCGCGTCGGACGAGGCGACGTCGGGCTCGGTCATGGCGAAGCCGGACCGGATCTCGCCCTCCAGCAGCGGCTCGAGCCACCGCGACTTCTGCTCGGGCGTGCCGAACAGCATGAGGGTCTCCATGTTGCCCGTGTCGGGCGCGCCGACGTTCATCGCCTCGGGGGCGATGACCGGCGACCAGCCGGTGATCTCGGCGACGGAGGCGTACTCGAGGTTGGTCAGGCCGCCGAGCTCGTGGTGGAAGAGGTTCCACAGCCCGCGCTTGCGGGCCTCGGCCTTCAGCTCCTCGAGGACCGGCGGGTGCTCGTGGTTGTCGTGCCCGCGCTCGGCGCGCCAGGCGTCGTAGACGGGTTCGGCGGGGAACACGTGCTCGCGCATGAAGTCCCAGGCGCGGGCGCAGACGTCCTCGGCCTTGGCGGAGAGGGCGAAGTCCATGAGCGGACGGTAGAGGGGTCCCGGCGGGACGGCGCAGCGGGGGGTGGCCCCCGCCACAGGCCCCGGAGGCGCAGGACCCCGGACGCGGTGCCTCGGGCGCGGGGCTCCGGACGCGGTGCCTCGGACGCGGTGCCTCGGACGCGGGCCCGGGACACAGCGGAGCCGGGCCCCTCGGGAGAGGGACCCGGCTCCGGGTGGGCCGTGCCGCGGCCGGCGGCAGGGCAGGGTCGGTCAGACGCGGCTGCGGTGGTCGACCGCGGTGCGCACCGGGCCGAGCGCGATCACCAGACCGACGAGCGCGGTCAGGATGTGCAGCACGTTGTCCGCGCCGTTCAGGTTCAGGAAGTCCCAGTCCTCGCCCACGGCGATCAGGCCGTAGACGAACGCGGCGCCGTAGCCCACGGCCAGCAGCCAGCCGTAGGTCCGCGCGCCGGCCAGGGTGCGGGACAGCGCGATGCCGACGGCACCGATCAGGATGTGCACGATGTTGTGCGCGGGGTTGATCATGAACCCGAGCAGGGTCTCGTGGTGCTCGGCGAGCGCGCCGGCCTCGTTGTCGTTGCCGAAGAAGTCGCCGAATCCGGTGATGAAGAAGCCGATGATCCCGATCAGCAGGTACACGACGCCGAAGGCGAGCGCGAGCATCTGCGGCCAGGTCATGCCGGAGCGCACGGCGCCGGTGTCACGCGAAGAAGCCATGGGTCCTCCCAGGGGAAATGGCTCGCCGGGTCTTGACGAGCGCTCGGTTGATGCGGTACCCGCCAGCGAGCCCCGGTAACGGTCGTCGCCCGTTCGGGGGACGACCGTTACCGAGACGTCACCGACCGGCCGCGTCCCCCTGGGTTCGCGGCGCCCGGCCGGATCGGTTCAGCCGGCCAGCGTGGAGCGCCGCCGGCGGACGACGAACGGCCCGATCGCCAGCAGGTCCACCGGCGCCGAGCCGAAGCACTCCAGCGCGTCGCGCGGGTCGTCGACCATCGGCCGCCCGGCGGTGTTCAGGCTGGTGTTCACCACGACCGGCAGGCCGGTGCGCCGCTCGAAGCACTCGAGCATGCGGGCCACGAGGGGCTCCTCGGCGCGGTCGACGGTCTGGATCCGCGCCGTCCCGTCGACGTGCGTGACCGTGGGGATGCGGTCCTTCCACTCCTGCGCGACGTCGTGGACGAAGAGCATGTAGCGCGAGGGGATGGGCCCGCGGCTGAAGATCTCCGACGCCCGCTCGGCCAGCACCATCGGCGCCACCGGACGGAACTGCTCGCGGCCCTTGACGTTGTTCATCCGCTCGAGGTTGGCCTCGTAGCCGGGGTGCGCCAGCAGGGAGCGGTGGCCGAGCGCCCGCGGGCCGTACTCGCTGCGCCCCTGGAACCAGGCGACGATCCCGTTGTCCGCCAGCACCTCGGCGACGGCGTCGGCGACGTCGCGGGGGCGCTCGTACTCGATGGCCGCCGTGTCGAGCCAGGACTGGATCTCCTCGTCGGACCAGCCGCGGCCGAGGTCGGCGCCCGGCATCGGCTGGGTCGTCTCGCCCAGGCCTCGGGCGACGTGCAGCGCGCTGCCCAGCGCCGTCCCGGAGTCGCCGGCGGCCGGCTGGACCCAGACCTGCTCGAAGGGCGTCTCGGCGAAGATCCGGGTGTTGGCGACGCAGTTCAGCGCGACCCCGCCGGCCAGGGTGAGGGTGCGGTCGCCGGTGCGCTCGTGCAGCCACCGGGCCAGGTCGAGCAGGACCTCCTCGACGCGCTGCTGCACGCTGGCGGCGAGGTCGGCGTGGTCGGCGGTCCAGTCGTCGCCCTTGGTCAGCCGGGGCGCGTACTCGGAGAAGTCGATCTTCGGCGTGCGGAACCCGCCGTCGTCGGTGGCCACGATCAGCTCCGACAGCTCGCCGAGGAACCGCGGCTTCCCGTAGGAGGCCATCGCCATGACCTTGAACTCGTCGCTGCTGCGCAGGAAGCCGAGGTGGTCGGTCAGGTCCTCGTAGAGCAGCCCGATCGAGTGGGGCAGCGCCTGACCGGCGAGGATCTCCAGCTGCCCGTCGGTGTAGCGGCCGGCGAGGTGGCTGTGCGCCTCGCCGCGGCCGTCGAGGACGAGCACGGAGTTGTCCTGCGTGGGGGCGGCCAGGCCGGCCGAGGCGGCGTGCGCCACGTGGTGCTTGACGAAGCGGACCTTGGCCGGGTCGAGGCCGGGCAGCGCGTGGGCCAGGAACTCCGGGGCCTTCTCGGCGTACATCTTGCGCATGACGTCGCCCGGGTCGTTCAGCCCCGACTCCTCCGGCGTCCCCATGAGCGCGGGGTCGAAGGAGTAGGCGACGGCGTCCAGGTCCTCCGGGTGCAGGCCGGCCTCGGCCAGGCACCACGCCGCCGACAGCTCCGGGAGCTCCCACGCGCTCCAGGGCAGGGGGCGCTTGCCGTGCTTGCGGCGGCTGAACCGCTCCTCCTCCGCGGCGGCCACGATCCGGCCGTCGACGACCAGCGCCGCGGCCGGGTCGTGGTAGATCGCGTTGATGCCGAGGACCTTCACGCGTGCACTCCTCACTCCCGGGCGCCGCGCCCGGCTCGTCGGCTTGATCATCGGGGCGCCGGGCCGAGTCCGCAGGCCGAGCGCCCGAAAGGGTGGTCAGGCGGAGCCGCGTGGCCGGAGGAGGTCGTTGTCGAGGACGGCGGCCAGTGCCAGCGTCTTGTAGCCGACCTCCTCGAACAGGACGACGACGCGGTCGTCCTCGACCCGCATGACGATGCCCGGGCCCCACTCGCTGTGCTCGACCGGCGCCTGCGCGGGGAACGGGTTGCCGTCGTCACCGGTGGCCGGCTGCTCGTGGGACAGCCCCGCGGAGCAGTTGTCGCAGTTGCCGCAGGGCTCCTCGAGCTGCTCGCCGAAGTAGCCGAGGAGGAACTGCCGCCGGCACTCGGTGGTCTCGGCGTAGCCACGCATCATCTCGACCCGGCTCTGGTCGACCCGCTCGTGGTGCTCGGCCAGCTCGCGGGCCGCGGCGGCGGCGTCGGCCGGGCTCGGGGCGCCGTCGGCCGGGTGGGCGGCGCCCTCCTCGTCGAGGACGACGGCGGAGACCTGTTCCAGCAGGTTGAGGTCGCGGGCCAGCGGCGTGGCCCCTCGGCCGGTCTCCTCGCGCAGCTGCTTGATCTCCACGCCGTCCTCGACCCCGGCAGCCGGGGCGGCGGCGACCAGGCCGGCGACCTGCTGCAGCTCCTCCTCGGCCGGTGCGCCGGCGGCGAAGAACCGGCGCAGGCCGAGGTCCTCCTGCCGGTAGACCAGGACCGCCAGCGCCGGCTCGCCGTCGCGCCCCGCGCGACCGATCTCCTGGTAGTAGCTGTCGATCGAGTCGGCGGGCTCGGCGTGCACCACGAAGCGGGTGTCGGGCTTGTCGATGCCCATGCCGAACGCCGTGGTGGCCACGACGACGTCCAGCTCGTCCTCCATGAAGGCCCGCTGGGTGTCCTCGCGGTCGGCCTTCCTGAGGCCCGCGTGGTACGCCCGCGCCCGCAGCCCCCGGTCGGTCAGGTCGGCCGCGAGCTCCTCGGTGCCCTTGCGGGTGGCGCTGTAGACGATGCCGGGCACGCGGCCCTCGCCGACCTCCGAGAGCACCCGGTCGAGCACCGCCTGGTGCTTGCCCGACGCGTCGGCGTGCTGCTCGACCTCCAGGCGGATCTCCGGCCGGTCGAACCCCGCCACGACCACCGCCGGGTCGCGCATGCCGAGCCGCTCGACGATCTCGGCGCGGACCGGCGGGGCCGCCGTTGCGGTCAGTGCCAGGACGGTGGGGTGGCCCAGCTGCTCGACGACCGATCCCAGGCGCAGGTAGTCGGGCCGGAAGTCGTGCCCCCAGGCCGACACGCAGTGCGCCTCGTCGACGACGAAGAGAGCGGGGGAGGCGGCGGCGACGGCCTCGACGACGTCCGGCTTGGCGAGCTGCTCCGGGGCGAGGAACAGGAAGCGGACCGTTCCGTCCGCCAGCCCCTCGAGCGCCCCGCGCTGGTCGCCCGCCGACATGCTCGAGTTGAGCTGCGCGGGACGCCCGGTCAGCCCCTCGACGTCGGTCAGCCGCTCCACCTGGTCCCGTTGCAGGGCGATCAGCGGCGAGACGACGAGCACCGGGCCGTCGAGCAGCTGGCCGGCGACCTGGTACACCGCCGTCTTGCCGGCGCCGCTCGGCAGCACGCCGAGGGTGTCGCGGCCGGACAGGACCGCCTGCATGGCCTCCTCCTGGCCGGGCCGGAGCTCCTCGTAGCCGAGGACGTCGCGGGCGACCTCCCGGAGCCGTCGGGTGCGGACGGAGGGCGAGGCCCCCGCTGGGTTCTCGGTGGAGCGTGGAGGCACCGGCCACTCGTCCCCTGAGGATCTCCGCGGCAAACGGTCCGCCGGTGGCGCGGAGGTCCGAGGGCGGCAGGCGGCCGTGACGGCGGTCCGGTGCACGCGCTCACGACGGCCGAGGAGGCCGACGCGATCCGTCTGTCCGTCCGTCCACGGCGGTGGCGTCGTCGACAGCCCGTCCCTCCGTCCGCTCCCCACGGCCCTCGCTACCGTTCGGCCGTGGCCAGCTACCGCATCGCCGAGGCGGCCGGGCTGCTCGGCGTCAGCGACGACACGGTCCGGCGGTGGGTCGACAGCGGCCGGCTGCCCGCCTCCCGCGACACCGGCGGTCCGGCGGTGATCGACGGGGAGGCCCTCGCCGGCCTGGCCGCGCAGCTCCACGAGGCCCCGGAGCCGGGCACGACGCGCTCGTCCTCGGCCCGCAACCGCCTGGCCGGCATCGTCACCCGCGTCGTCCGGGACACGGTGATGGCGCAGGTCGAGATCCAGGCCGGCCCCTTCCGGCTGGTCTCCCTCATGTCCCGCGAGGCGGCCGACGAGCTGGGTCTCGAGGTGGGCGTCCGGGCGGTGGCCACGGTGAAGGCGACCCAGGTCAGCGTCGACGTCCCCTGAGCGGCGGGCATCCGCACGTACGGAGGCCGGCCACCGCTATGGTCCCGCGCATGCGGACGTCGCCGAGGGTCCTGACCGCCGTGCTCGCGGTGACGTTGCTCGCCGGCTGCGGAGCCGACGACGAGACCGGCGGCGCGGCCGACGCCGGCGGTGGACCGGACGGCGGGCTCGACGGCACCCTGACGGTCTTCGCCGCCGCCTCGCTCACCGACGTCTTCACCGACCTGGGCGAGCAGCTGGAGGCGGAGAACCCCGGCCTCGACGTGCAGTTCAACTTCGCCGGCAGCTCCGCCCTCGCCACCCAGATCACCCAGGGCGCGCCGGCCGACGTCTTCGCCTCGGCCAACCCCGGCCAGATGACCGTCGTCACCGACGCCGGCCTGGCCGACGGTGAGCCGGAGGTGTTCACGTCCAACGTGCTGCAGATCGCGGTCCCCGCGGGCAACCCGGCCGACGTCACCGGGCTGGCCGACTTCGCCCGCGAGGAGCTCACGCTCGCCGTCTGCGCTCCCGAGGTGCCCTGCGGCGCCGCTGCCGAGGACGTCTTCGCCGCAGCCGGCGTCGGTGCGGTGCCGGACACCCTCGAGGAGGACGTCCGCGCGGCCCTCACCAAGGTCGAGCTCGGTGAGGTCGACGCCGCGCTCGTCTACGCCACCGACGTCGCCGCCGCCGGGGACTCGGTCGAGGGGATCGGTTTCCCGGAGGCGGAGGACGCCGTCAACGACTACCCGGTCTGCGTCCTCGCCGAGGCCCCCAACCCCGAGGCGGCCCGGGCCTTCGTCGACCTGGTGCTCTCCCGCGAGGGGCAGGCCGCGCTGGCCGACGCCGGCTTCCGCGCCCCGTGAGGCGTCCCCGCGAGGGAGCGGTCCCGCTCCCGCTGCTCGTCCCCGCCGTCCTGGCGGTCGCCTTCCTCGTCCTGCCGCTCGCGGGGCTGCTGGTCCGGACGCCGTGGAGCGACCTCTGGCCCCAGCTCACCGGCCCGGGCGTCGGCGAGGCACTGCGGCTGTCGCTGGTCTCGGCCACGCTGGCCACGGCCGTCTCGCTGGTCCTCGGTGTGCCGCTGGCCTGGGTGCTCGCCCGCTCCCGCATCCGCGGCCGCGGCGTGCTCCGGGCCCTGGTCACCGTGCCGCTGGTGCTGCCCCCCGTCGTCGGTGGCGTCGCGCTGTTCCTCGTCCTCGGCCGGCAGGGCATCGTCGGCAGCTGGCTGGACGACGCCTTCGGGATCACCATCCCGTTCACCACGACCGCGGTCGTGATCGCCGAGACCTTCGTCGCGATGCCGTTCCTCGTCATCAGCGTCGAGGGGGCCCTCCGCGCGGCCGACGCCCGCTACGAGGAGGCCGCGGCCACCCTCGGCGCCGACCGGTGGACGACGTTCCGCCGGGTCACCCTGCCGCTGGTGGCCCCGGGGATCGCCGCCGGCGCCGTCCTGTGCTGGGCCCGCGCGCTGGGCGAGTTCGGCGCCACGATCACCTTCGCCGGCAACTTCCCGGGGACGACGCAGACGATGCCGCTGGCCGTCTACCTGGCGCTGCAGCGCGACCCGGAGTCGGCGATCGTCCTCTCCCTGGTGCTCCTCACGGTCTCGCTGGCCACGCTGCTCCTCCTCCGGGGTCGCTGGCTCGGCCGCGCGGGTGCCGCGCCGTGACGCTCGCCGCGGAGGTCTGCGTCCGGCGGGGGACGTTGCACGTGGAACTCGACGTGCGGGTGGCCGACGGCGAGGTGCTCGCCGTCCTCGGGCCCAATGGGGCCGGCAAGTCCACCCTGCTCCGGGTCCTCGCCGGGCTCCTGGCCCCGGACGGAGGCCGCGTCGAGGTGGACGGCGAGGTCTGGGACGACGTCGCCTCCGGCGTGCGCCTCCCGCCGCACGGCCGCCGGCTGGGCATGGTCTTCCAGGACCACCTGCTGTTCCCGCACCTCACCGTGACCGACAACGTCGCCTTCGGTCTGCGCACCCGCGGCGCCGGCCGCCGGGAGGCCCGCGAGGCGGCCGCGCGGTGGCTGGCGCGGGTCGAGCTGGGGGAGTTCGGCGGCCACCGGCCCGGGCAGCTCTCCGGCGGCCAGGCCCAGCGGGTCGCCCTCGCCCGCGCCCTGGCCGCCGAGCCGGCGCTGCTCCTGCTCGACGAGCCGCTGTCGGCGCTGGACGCCCGCACCCGGCTCACCGTGCGCGCCGAGCTGCGCCGCCACCTCGGCGCCTTCCCCGGCAGCACGGTGCTGGTCACCCACGACCCGGTCGACGCCATGGCACTGGCCGACCGGGTCGTCGTGGTCGAGGACGGCCGGGTGGTGCAGGCCGGCCCGCCCGGGGAGGTGGCCCGCCGGCCCCGCACCGACTACGTCGCCCGCCTGGTCGGGCTGGCCCTGCTGCCCGGCACCGGCGAGGGGACGACGGTGCGGCTGGACGGCGGCGGCCGGGTCGCGGTGGCCGAGCCCGCGGCCGGACCGGTCTTCGCCGCCGTCCGCCCCGAGTCGGTGGCGCTCTACCGTGAGCCGCCGCACGGCAGCCCGCGCAACGTCTGGCCGGTGCGGCTGGCCAGCGCCACCCCGCACGGCGCCACGGTGCGCTGCGAGCTCGACGGCGAGGTGCCGCTGCTCGCCGACGTCACCGCCGCCGCCTTCGCCGAGCTGGGCCTGGCGCCCGGTGCGGAGCTGTGGGCGAGCGTCAAGGCCTCCGAGGTCGCCGTCTACCAGCGCTGAGAGGCTGGTCCCATGGCCCCGCCCACCCCGACCACCGCCGCCCTCGTCCTGGCCGCCGGGGGCGGCCGCCGGTACGGCATGCCCAAGGCGCTGGTCGAGTACGAGGGCAGCCTCCTGGTGGAGCGGGCGGTCCGGACGGCGCGCGCGGTGTGCGACCCGGTGCTCGTCGTCCTCGGCGCCCGGGCGGTCGACGTCTGGCGGACGGCGGACCTCGACGGCGCGACCGTGCTGGCCAACGCCGAGTGGGCGACCGGCATGGCCTCCTCGCTGCGCACCGGGCTGGACGGCCTGCGCTCCTGGCCCGGCCGGGTCGACGCCGCCGTGGTGACGCTGGTCGACATGCCGGGCATGACGCCCGCCGCCCTGCAGCGGGTGGCGGAGCACGCCGCCCCCGACGCGCTGGCGGTCGCCACCTACGACGGCGTCCGCGGGCACCCGGTGCTGCTCGGGCGGGAGCACTGGGCCGGCGTCGCCGCCACGGCGACCGGCGACGAGGGCGCCCGCCGCTACCTCGCGGCGCACCCCGTCACCGAGGTCGACTGCACCGGTCTCGCGGATCCGGTCGACCTCGACGTGCCACCGGGCGGGGTACCGTCGGCGCCGTGACCAGCCCGATGATCGCCCGGGTCGTCGACGAGCCGCTCTCGGTCGCCGAGCACGAGGAGGCGGTGACCGACAAGGCCGCCGGCGCCGTCGTCTCCTTCGCCGGCGTCGTCCGCGACCACGACGGCGGCCGGTCGGTGACCGAGCTCGAGTACGTCGGCCACCCCACCGCGGCCCAGGTCATCACGGAGCTGGCCGAGGAGTTCGCGGCCCGGCCGGGCGTCCAGGCCGTGGCCGTCTCGCACCGCATCGGCCTGCTGGGCATCGGCGACGTCGCCCTGGCCTGCGCGGTCAGCGCCGCCCACCGCGGCGCGGCCTTCACCGCCTGCGCGGAGCTCGTCGACGAGGTGAAGAAGCGGCTGCCGATCTGGAAGCGGCAGGTCTTCACCGACGGCGAGGAGGAGTGGGTGGCCTGCCCCTAGGGGCCCACCCGCGCCGGCGGCTCCGGCACCGGGCCCGGGTCCATGCCCGCGGCCAGCAGCGAGCTCAGCAGCCGGGCCACGAGCTCGACCAGCGGCAGGTCCTTGGTCGCGCTGAGCGGGCGGGCCCGTGAGCCGACCCCGCAGACGGTGCCGAAGAGCTCCAGGCCGGGGCCGACGACGGGCACGCCGATGTACGCGGCCACCGCCAGCCCGTTCGGGAGCGTCCGGGTGGCGTACTCGGGGACGGCGGCGGTGACCGTCGCGACCCGCGGCGCCACGCCGCTGACCATCTGCCGGCAGAAGCTCTCCGCCCACGGCAGGCTCGCGCCGGGGCGGACGACCCCCACCGGTTGCGAGCAGAGGACGACCTGCCGGTCCCCCACGACGCGGGTGACCAGCCAGGCGTCCCACGACGTGTGCGTGTGCAGGTACTCCAGGGCGCCGCTGGCTGCGGCCGACCAGTCGCGCCAGGGCGCCATGTCCGCGATCCCTGGGAGTTGCATACCCGCGTGCGTTACCCGCCCCGGGCGGGGACATTCACCGGTCGGACCCGTGCCGGAACGGATCCGGCCGGGGCGGGTGCCGGGTACCGCGGGCCGGTCAGCGGGCTCCGGCGAGCCCGTCGTCCCCGTGCCGGCGGGCCTCGTCGGCCGCCTCCCCGCGCTCGGCGGCCTCCTCCTCGACCTCGCCCTCCAGCCGGCGGGCCTCGCCGTCGAGGGTGGCCGCGGCGTCGCCGTGCGACTGGCCGTACAGCTCCTCGGCGCGGCCGAGCAGCTGCTCGGCCTTGGCCTTGGCCTTGTCGAAGACGCTCATGTGCATGTCCCTTCCTGTGGCGCCTGGCCCGCCGCCGGGGCCCGCCGCGAGCCTGCGAGCGGTGGGGGGCGGGGGTCCTTCCTCAACCTCCGGCGAACGGGGGGAGCACGTCGACGACGGCTCCCGGGGCGAGGGCGGCACCCGGGTCCCGGGCCTGGGCCCCGTCCACCAGGAACGAGCAGGCGGTGAGGACGCGTTCCAGCCTCTCCCCGTGCGCGTCGGCCATCTGCCGGACGAGCTCCTCGAGGGTCGCCGCCGTCCGCGTCTCGGTCTCCACCCCGGCGGCGGCGCGGGCGCCGGCGAAGTAGCGCACGGTCACGGCGGTGGCCACGGTCAGCCGCCGATCGCCGACATCGGCCGGCTCGGCTGCAGGAAGCTCGGGTCGTCGATGCCGTGTCCGGGCAGCTTGCCGAGGGTGGCGATCCGCCACCGGTCGGCCAGCTCCTCGTCCGTGGCACCCGCACGCAGCGCCGTCCGCAGGTCGGACTCCTCGCGCGCGAACAGGCAGTTGCGGACCTGGCCGTCGGCGGTGAGCCGGGTGCGGTCGCAGCTGCCGCAGAACGACCGGGTCACCGAGGCGATGATCCCCACCGTCGCCGGACCGCCGTCGACCAGCCAGCGCTCGGCGGGGGCCGAGCCGCGCTCCTCGGTGTCGGGCGTGAGCGTGTGCGCGGCCGACAGGCGTTCGAGGATGTCCTCGGCGGTCACCATCCGGCCGCGGGTCCAGGCGTGGTGGGCGTCGAGCGGCATCTGCTCGATGAAGCGCAGCTGGTAGCCGTGCTCGAGGCAGTAGTCGAGCAGCGGGACGGCGTCGACGTCGTTGATCCCGTGCAGGAGGACGGCGTTGACCTTGACCGGGGTCAGCCCGGCGGCCTGCGCGGCGGCGAGGCCGGCGAGGACGTCGTCGAGCCGGTCGCGGTGCGTGAGCTGCTCGAACCGCGCCCGGTCGAGGGTGTCGAGGCTGACGTTGATGCGGTCGAGCCCCGCCTCGGCCAGCGCCGGCGCCACCCGGGCGAGGCCGATGGCGTTGGTGGTGAGGCTGACCTCGGGTCGCGGGGACAGAGCGGTGGCCGCCGCGACGATGCCCGGCAGCCCGGGCCGCAGCAGCGGCTCACCGCCGGTGAACCGGACCTCGCGGATGCCGAGCAGCTCGACTCCGACGCGCACCAACCGGACGATCTCGTCGTCGGTCAGCACCTCCACCTTGGGCAGCCAGTCCAGCCCCTCGGGCGGCATGCAGTAGGTGCAGCGCAGGTTGCACCGGTCGGTCAGCGACACCCGCAGGTCGGTCGCCACCCGGCCGTACCGGTCCACCAGGCCACCGGTCCCCGGGACCGGGTCGGGACGGCGCAGCACCGGGTCCGGGAGCGGGCTCGGCGAGGACATGGACCGAATGTAGTGCTGGGCGGCCGGGTCGCGCCGTCGTCCGGACGCGCGACAGGGGTGGCCGGGACACCCGGCCACCCCTGTCGGGCGGAGTGGATCAGCCGATGGGGGTCGGCGAGACCGGGTCCGGCGGCACCGGCACCGAGCCCTGGATCCGGTTGCGGGCCTGGCAGTCGCTCGTGCAGCTGGTCGCCCCGGCCGACAGCTCGATCGCGTCCTCGCCGAGGACGCCGCCCATGCGGCCACCCGAGGCGACCGACCAGCGGGTCGTCGTGGCCGTCTGCTCCAGCCGCGTCGCGACCTGGGGGCTGTCCTTGCCCAGCAGCATCTGGTGGGTCGCGTCGGCCGCCAGCCCGTTCCCGAAGTTGACCTTGCCGGTGTACTCGTTCACGAAGTAGTAGAGGCCCGGGCCCAGGGTGTGCACGTACTCGACGGCCGTGCCGAACTCCTGCTCCATCTGGAAGATGCCGCCCTGCGGTGCGTCCTTGGCCTGCACCTTGAGCTTGCCGCGGGCGGTCGTGAAGGTGACCACCAGCGTGTCGTCGCGCACCTGGAGCTGGTCGATGCGCACGTTCCGGCGCTGGTCGGCGGTCAGCACGGGGACCTTGGACGCGAAGACGACGGTCGGCGCGGTCACCATCCGCTGCGGGTCCGGGGCGCCGGTCAGGGTGTAGTCGTACACGCCGAGGGTGGCCGGGTCGATCGTGAACGCGACGTGGACGCCGCGGACGCTGATCGGCCCGGCCGGGGTCACCCCGCGCAGCCGCGCGTCGCGGCCGGCGGCGGGGTTCGTCGTCGTGCCGTTGACGGTGACGGCGAAGTCGCCGGGCGTGGCCGCGGCGACGGCCGTGCCGCCCCTGCTGTCGTCGGCGCCGCCGTCGTCCCCGCCGGAGGCCGCGGCCACCCCGGGGACGAGCGCGACGGCGGTGGTCAGGGCCAGTGCGGCCAGCAGGCGGCGTGGGGAGGAGCGGGGCACGGGGATCCCTCCGGGCTGTGGTCACCGAGCGTGTGCGTCGGCTCACAGATTGATGCATGAAACTTCAAACAACACAAGGCCGGCACGCGGAAACGGGGCGGCGCGGAGACGGGCGTCGTTGCTACGGTCGCCGGGCCACCCGAGGGTCCGGCGGGTCCCGTCCCCGCACTCGCCTGTGGCCAGGAAGCGCGAGAGTCCCCGTGTCACCCCGCACCGTCTTCGCCCCCTACGCCCGCCTGTTCGCCCTCCCCGGGGCGCGCGCGTTCACCGCCGCCGGCTGGGTCGGCCGCCTCCCCGCCCCGATGCTCGGCCTCGGCGCCGTGCTCCTCGTGGAGGGCGAGACCGGCAGCTACGGCCTCGCCGGCGCCGTCTCCGGCGTGCTGGCGCTCTGCTACGGCCTGGCCGGACCCCAGTGGGGACGCGCCATGGACCGCCGCGGCCAGGGTCGGGTGCTGCGGATGGCCATGGCCGCCTTCGCCGTCACCGGCGTCGCCTTCGTCGCGGCCGTCGTCGCCGACGCGCCCACCTGGTCGTGGTTCGTCCTGGCCGCGGCCACCGGCGCGAGCGGCCCGAACATCGGCTCGCTCGTCCGCGCCCGGTGGTCGGCGGCGCTGGACCCCGGCGGGCGGCACACCGCCTTCGCCTTCGAGGCGGTCGCCGACGAGGTCACCTTCGTCCTCGGCCCGCCGCTGGTCACCCTCCTGGCCACGCTGATCGCCCCGCCGGTCGGGTTCCTCACCGGCATCGTCTCCGGCGTCGTCGGGGGACTGTGGCTGGCCACGCAGCGCGAGACCGAGCCGCCGCCCACGCCGGTCGAGGCCGGGGCGCGGCGCCGGTGGCGGTCGGTGCTGACGCCGGCGCTCCTGGTCGTCGTCGTCACGTACGTGGCCGTCGGCGTGGTCTTCGGCTCCCTGGACGTCGTCGTCGTCGGCTTCGCCGAGGACCTCGGCGTCCCGGCCCTCTCCGGCGCGGCGCTGGCGGTGTTCGCCGGCGGCAGCCTGGTGGCCGGCCTGGTCTACGGCGTCGTCCGGGTGCCGGGCACGCTGGCGGCCCGCCTGGTCGGGACGGCGGTCGCGTTCGGGCTGGCCGCGCAGCCGCTGTGGGGCGTGGGGTCGCTGCCGGTGCTCATCGGCTGCGGGTTCCTCGCCGGGCTCACCATCGCCCCCGTGCTGGTGGCCGGCACGTCGCTGGTCGAGTCCCGCGTCGCGCCCGGCGTCCTCACCGAGTCGCTGGCCTGGACGATCACCGGCCTCACCATCGGCGTGACGGCGGGCTCGGCCCTGGCCGGCGCGGCCGTGGACGCCTGGGGTGCGGAGGACGCGTTCGCCGTCCCCGCGCTCGGCGCCGCCCTGGCGGCGCTGCTCGCCCTGGCCGGGGCGCCGCTGCTCCGGCAGCGCGCCGGGGTGCCGCAGGCCTCACCTCCGGCGCCGGTTGAGCACGGGGCCGCGGGGTAGCGGCCGAGCGGAAGGACGTGCGCGACCGGTTCGCGCGCTCCACCGCGATCCCGAGAGGAACTCCCGTGGCAACCGTGCCCACCATCCGCCTGAACAACGGCGTCGAGATCCCGCAGCTCGGCTTCGGCGTGTACCAGATCCCGCCGGACCAGACCGTCGAGGCGGTCACGGCCGCGCTGGAGATCGGCTACCGGCACATCGACACGGCCGAGATGTACGGCAACGAGAAGGAGGTCGGCGAGGCCGTCCGCCGGTCGGGCATCGACCGCGGCGAGGTCTTCGTGACCAGCAAGCTGAACAACGGGTTCCACCGCCGCGACGACGCCCTGCGCGCCTTCGACCAGACGCTGGCCGACCTCGGCCTCGACTCCCTGGACCTGTTCCTCGTCCACTGGCCGCTGCCGACCATCGACGTCGACTACGTCGAGACGTGGAAGGCGATGGAGGAGATCTACGCCAGCGGCCGGTGCCGGGCGATCGGCGTCTCCAACTTCAACGCCCACCACCTGCGCCGGGTCTTCGCCGAGGGCGGGATCCGGCCGGCGGTGAACCAGATCGAGGTGCACCCCTACCTGGTCCAGGACGACCTGCGCTCCTTCGGCGCCGACCACGAGATCGTCACCGAGGCCTGGTCGCCGATCGCCCAGGGCAAGGTGCTCGACGACCCGGCGATCGTGCAGGTGGCCGAGCGCTACGGGCGGACGCCGGCGCAGGTCGTGCTGCGCTGGCACGTGCAGCGCGGCGACGTCGTCTTCCCCAAGTCGGTCACGCGCAGCCGCATGGAGGAGAACTTCGCGCTCTTCGACTTCGAGCTCGACCAGGACGCGATGACCGCCATCACCGCGCTCGACCGCAACGAGCGCACCGGCCCGGACCCGGACACGTTCGACTACGTGCCCCGCTGAGTCGTCGGAGCCGCCCGGTGGCGGAGACCGTCACCGGGCGACCCCGCTCAGTCCAGCGTGACGAAGTCGATCAGTTCCTCGACGCGGCCGATCAGGGCCGGCTCGAGATCGGTCCAGGTGCGCACCCGGGCGAGGACGCGCTGCGCCCACACGTAACCGGTGTCGTCCTCCCAGCCCAGCCGGCGGCAGACGCCGGTCTTCCAGTCCTCGCCCCTCGGGACCGTCGGCCACGCGCGGATGCCGACGACCTGCGGCTTCACCGCCTGCCAGATGTCGATGAACGGGTGGCCGACGACGAGCGCGTGCGCGCCGGTCACCTGCCCGGCGATCCGCGACTCCTTCGACCCCGTCACCAGGTGGTCGACCAGGACGCCGAGCCGCCGGCCCGCCGACGGGCGGAAGTCGCGCACGATGCCGGGCAGGTCGTCGACGCCGTGCAGCGGCTCGACGACGACGCCCTCGATGCGCAGGTCGTGGCCCCACACCTTCTCGACGAGCTCGGCGTCGTGCTTGCCCTCGACGTAGATGCGGCCCTCGCGCGCGACCCGCGCCCGCGCCCCGGCCACGTAGGTCGACCCGGACGCGCTGCGGGTGGGCGTCACCGGCGCGGCCGGCTTGGGCCGGACGAGGACGACGGGGCGCCCGTCGACCCAGAAGCCCGGCCCGAGGGGGTAGGCGCGGACGCGGCCGTTCCGGTCCTCGAGGTGGACGACGTCCTTCTCGCAGCGGACGACGGCGCCGACGAACCCGGAGCTCGGGTCCTCGACGACGAGGTCGCGCTCGGCCTCCACCTGGGGCGCGGGCTTCTTCACCGTCCGTGGGTGGACCAGGTCGTCGTAGGGGGAGCGAGGTGGCACGGACCGAGTCTGTGCAGGACGCCCGCCGGGGACGGGGCGACGCGCCGGGGAGTGGCCTGGGACACGCCCGGGTCGCGCTCAGGTGACGCAGAGTAGTCGATCGAGTTGGACTTCTCGCCCCGCGTCTGGTTCCGCGGTCCGCTGGCGCGCTGACCAGTACGGACGGACGTCCGCGGACGGGCCGGCCGCGTCGGCGCGGCCGGCGACACGCCGGTGCCGGGCGTGTCGATCAAGCCGTTCCCGTTTCGTGGTCCCCGGGGTGGCAACCCCCGGTGTCGAACGCTTCACCGATTCCGCGAGACCAGCTGATGGGAGCGACACACACATGATCGGCACCGAGAGCATCAGCCGAGTGATCGGCCAGGACGTCTACGACGAGACCGGCAGCAAGATCGGCTCGGCGTCCGAGGTCTACCTCGACGACGAGACCGGGCAGCCGGAGTGGGTGACGGTACGCACCGGCCTGTTCGGCACGAAGGAGTCCTTCGTCCCGATCCGCAACGCCGACCTGACCGACGACGGCGTCCGCGTCCCCGTGAGCAAGGACCGGGTGAAGGACGCCCCCAAGATCGACACCGACGGCCACCTGTCCCCGCAGGAGGAGCAGGAGCTGTACCGGTACTACGGCCTGGACACCGGCACGGCGGGCACCGGGATGACCGACACCACGACCACGCAGACGACCACGCAGACGGCCGGCATGGCGACCGGCACGGAGACGACCTCCGGCATGGCCACCTCCGGCATGGCCACCACGGGCACGGCGGGGTACGACGAGCGCGGCACCGTCGGCCACGACACCTCCGGCCCCACCACCGACAACGCGATGACCCGCTCCGAGGAGCGGCTGTCGGTCGGCACCCGCAGCGAGGAGGTCGGCCGCGCCCGGCTGCGCAAGTACGTCGTCTCCGAGAACGTGACCGAGACCGTGCCGGTCTCCCACGAGGAGGTCCGGCTCGAGCGCGAGCCGATCACCGACGCCAACATCGGCAACGCGATGGACGGCCCGGCCATCTCCGAGGAGGAGCACGAGGTCACGCTGCACGCGGAGCGTCCGGTCGTGCAGAAGGAGGCCGTGCCGGTCGAGCGCGTCCGCCTCGACAAGACCACCGTGACCGACCAGGAGACGGTGAGCGAGAACGTCCGCAAGGAGCAGATCGAGATGGAGGGCGGCGACACCGTCCTCGACCGCGACCGGGACGGCCGCATCGGCTGACCCTCCCCGCACCGCCGAACGGCCCCACTCCCGTCGGGAGTGGGGCCGTTTGCCGTCCGGTGGCGGGTTCAGTCGGCCAGGCAGGCGGTGAGCGCGTCGGCGTACAGGGGGACGTCGAGGGCCGAGGCCAGCTCGCGGCAGGAGTGCATGCCCAGCATCGGCGCGCCGACGTCGACGGTGGGGACGCCCAGCCGGGTGGCGGTCAGCGGGCCGATGGTGCTGCCGCACGGCAGGTCGGCCCGGGAGACGAAGTACTGGAACGGCACCTCCGCCTCCGCGCACCGCTCCGCGAACCAGGCGGCGCCCGCCGCGTCGGTCGCGTAGGCCTGGTTGGCGTTGACCTTGACCACGGTGCCGCCGCCCAGCCGCGGCTGGTGGGCCGGCTCGTGCCGGTCGTACCGGGTGGGGTGGACGGCGTGCGCCATGTCGGCCGACACCAGCCGCGACCGCGCCAGCGCCCGGGGCATCGCCTGCGCGTCCCCGGCTCCGCCGGCGGCCACCAGCCGGGCGACGACGTCCTCGAGGAAGCTGCCGCGTGCCCCCGACATGGACCCGCTGCCCACCTCCTCGTGGTCGTTGGCCACGAGCAGCTGGGTGCGCGGCCCGGCCGGCGCGGCGACCAGCGCGGTCACGCCGGCGTGGCAGCTGGCCAGGTTGTCCAGCCGCGGTGCGGCGACCCAGGTGCCGTCGGCGCCGGTGACGCCCGCGGGCTGCGTGTCGGCCAGCACGAGGTCCTGGGCCAGCACGTCGCCGGGAGCCACGCCCGCGGCCTCCGCCACGGCCGCGCTGAGGTCGGCCGTGTCGGCGAGGTCGGCCGACCACACCGGCACCAGCTCGCGCTGCGGGTCGAGCTTCAGCCCGTCGCGCACGCCGCGGTCGAGGTGGATGGCCAGCGAGGGCAGCCGCAGCGGCGCGCCCGGCAGGCGGACCAGCGCCTGGGCGCCGCCGCGCAGCACCACCCGGCCGGCGACGGTGAGCTCCCGGTCCAGCCAGGTGTGCCAGAGGCCGCCGCCGTAGGGCTCGACGCCGACCATCCGGTAGCCGGCCTGCCGGACGTCGGGCCGGGGCCGCACGCGGAACGTCGGCGAGTCGGTGTGCGCGCCGACCATGCGCAGCCCCGCCTCGGCCGGCGGTGCGCTGCCCACCCGGAAGGCGATGAGGCTGCCGTGCCGGACGACGAAGCGCTGGTCGCCCGGTGCCGGCTCCCAGGGGTCGCCCTCGGCGAGCTCGGTGAACCCGGCCGCGGTGAGCCGGCGCGCCATCTCGGCGACGGCGTGGAACGGGCTGGGGGCGGCGTCGACGAAGGCGCGCAGGTCGTCGCCGGATCGCGGGTCGGGCATGCCGCCATCGTGCCCTGACGGGCGGCGACCCGGCCCGGGCGCGAGGTGGGATGCTCGGCGGCGTGACAGAGACCACCGTGCCGCCGGCGGCGTCGCCGACGGGGTTCGCCGACCCCGACGCGCTGGCCGACGCGCTGCGCGCCACCGGCTACCTCCCCGACGAGGGGCTGGCCACCGCGGCGTACCTGGCGCTGGTCATGCGCCGTCCCCTGTTCCTGGAGGGGGAGGCGGGGGTGGGCAAGACCGCGCTGGCCCGCGCGCTGGCCGAGGTGACGGGCCGCCCGCTGTACCGCCTGCAGTGCTACGAGGGCCTCGAGGCCAGCCAGGCGCTCTACGACTGGGACTTCGGCCGGCAGCTGCTGCACCTGCGCGCCGCCGAGGCCGCGCACGCGACCGGCGACACGCAGGCACTGGAGGCATCGCTCTACGACCGGCGCTTCCTGCTGGCCCGCCCGCTGCTGCAGGCGCTGGAGGACTCCCCGAGCGTGCTGCTGGTCGACGAGGTCGACCGCGCCGACGACGAGTTCGAGGCGTTCCTGCTCGAGGTGCTGTCGGACTTCACCATCTCCATCCCGGAGCTGGGCACGGTCCGGGCGGAGGTGCCGCCGCTGGTCGTGCTCACCTCCAACCGCACCCGCGAGGTGCACGACGCGCTCAAGCGCCGCTGCCTCTACCACTGGCTGCAGCACCCCGACTTCGACCGCGAGGTGGCGATCCTGCGGACCCGCCTGCCGGAGGTCACCGAGCGGCTGGCGCGCGAGGTGGCGGGGGCGACGGCGAAGCTGCGCGGGCTCGACCTGCTCAAGCCGCCGGGCGTCGCCGAGGCGATGGACTGGGCCAGCGCCCTGCACGCCCTGGGCGCGCGGGAGCTCGACCCGGACCTGGCGGCCCGGACCCTGGGCGCGGTGCTCAAGTACCGGGAGGACACCGACCGGGTGCACTCCCTGGCCCGCGGAGCGCTCTTCGGTGGGAACTGAGGCGGCGGCCGCGGGCGCGACGCCGCCGCGGGACGTCGTCGCCACCGTCCTCGGCTTCGCCCGCACCCTGCGGGTCGCCGGCGTGGCCGCGTCCCCGGACCGCGTCGAGGCGATGCTGGAGGCGGTCGGCGCGCTCGACGTCCTCGACGCCACGGACGTGTACTGGGCCGGCCGGCTGACCCTGTGCGGCGGGCCGGACGACCTGGACCGCTACGACGCCGCCTTCGCCGCGTACTTCGGCGGCGAGGCGCCGCGGGCGCGGTCGTCGGCGGCGACCCCGAAGCCGGTCGTGGCCGTGTCCGCTCCGCTCGAGGCCGGCACGGGCGAGGGGGAGGACGACGAGCCCTCCGACGTCGCCGGGCAGGCCAGCGCCGACGAGGTGCTGCGGCACCGGGACGTCGCCGAGCTCACCGTGGCCGAGCGCGAGGAGCTGCGCCGGCTGTTCACGCTGCTGCGGCCGGCCTCGCCGATGCGCGCCTCCCGCCGGCGGCGGCCCAGCGCGCACGGCTCGGTGCACGCCTCGCGCACGGTGCGGCGGGCGCTGCGCGACGGCGGGGAGGTCACCCGGCTGCTGCACCGGCGCGCCCGGCCCCGCCCGCGCCGCGTCGTCCTCCTCGTCGACGTCTCCGGCTCCATGAGCCCCTACGCCGACGCGCTGCTGCGGTACGCCCACGCGGCGGTGCGTGCCCACCCGGCGGCGACCGAGGTGTTCACGATCGGCACCCGGCTCACGCGGGTGACCCGCGAGCTGCGGCTGCGCGACCCGGACAAGGCGCTGGCCGCCAGCGGGGCGGCGATCCCGGACTGGTCCGGCGGCACCCGGCTGGGCGAGGTCCTCAAGGCCTTCCTCGACCGGTGGGGGCAGCGCGGCACCGCCCGCGGCGCGGTCGTCGTCGTGTGCAGCGACGGCTGGGAGCGCGGCGGCACCGAGCTGCTCGCCGAGCAGATGGCGCGGTTGCGGCGGCTCGCGCACGCGGTCGTGTGGGTCAACCCGCACAAGGGCCGCGAGGGGTACGAGCCGCTGACCGGCGGCATGCAGGCGGCGCTGCCGTCGCTCGACGCGTTCGTGGCCGGGCACAGCCTGGCCGCGTTCGAGGAGCTGACGGGAGTGATCCAGCGGTGTTGAGGTGTTGTGCGGAGTGCCACAGCGCAGGTCTCCTGCGCTCCTGCACTCCACTGGAGGAGGCGTAGATGCGTGACGTGCTCGACGACCTGGTCGGCTGGTGGCAGGCGGGGGAGACGGTCGGCATGGGGACCGTCGTGGCCACCTGGCGCTCGGCGCCGCGCCCGGCCGGCGCCTCGATGCTGGTCGGCCCGGACGGGACGGCGGTCGGCAGCGTCTCGGGCGGCTGCGTCGAGGGCGCGGTCTACGAGGAGGCCCGCGACGTCGTCGAGTCCGGCGTCCCCACGCTGGAGCGCTACGGCGTCAGCGACGACGACGCGTTCGCCGTCGGGCTGACCTGCGGCGGCATCCTCGACGTGTTCGTCGAGCAGGTGTCGCGGGAGTCGTTCCCCGAGCTGGGGGAGATCGCCGCGTCGGTCGGCCGGCACGAGCCGGTCGCCGTCGTCACCTGCGTGAAGGGGCCGGAGGACCGGCTGGGCAAGCGGCTGGTCCTGTGGCCCGACCGCGCCTCGGGCACCCTCGGCCTGCAGCGGCTGGACGACGCCGTGGCCGCCGACGCCCGGGGCATGCTCGCCGCCGGCCGCACCGGCCTGCTGCACGTGGGCCACGACGGCGAGCGCCGCGGCGACGACCTCACCCTGTTCGTCAACTCCTTCGCCCCCGCCGCGCGGATGGTGGTCTTCGGCGCGATCGACTTCGCGGCGGCGGTCGCGCGGGTCGGTGCCTTCCTCGGCTACCGGGTCACCGTGTGCGACGCCCGGCCGGTGTTCGCCACCGCCAAGCGGTTCCCCGACGCGCACGAGGTCGTCGTCGACTGGCCGCACCGGTACCTGCAGGAGGAGGTCGACGCCGGCCGGATCGACGAGCGCACGGTGCTGTGCGTGCTCACCCACGACCCGAAGTTCGACGTGCCGCTGCTGGAGGTCGCGCTGCGGCTGCCGGTGGCCTACGTCGGGGCGATGGGCTCGCGGCGCACCCACGACGAGCGGATGGCCCGGTTGCGCGAGGCGGGCATGACCGACGCCGAGCTGGCCCGGCTCTCCTCGCCGATCGGGCTGGACCTGGGCGCCCGCACGCCCGAGGAGACCGCCGTCTCGATCGCCGCGGAGATCATCGCCGGCCGTTGGGGCGGCACCGGGGAGCGGCTGACCGGCGTCGAGGGCCCGATCCACAAGACGGCCGAACGCTGAGCCACCTCGCCGGGAGCACGTCGCCCGCGGACGTCCCGGGAGACCTCCCCCTCCGGTACGACGTCGAGGTCCTCGGGCTGGTCGTCTCGCCGGTGCACCGCTACGACGGGCGGCCGTCCGGCGCCGTGCCCGCGCAGGCCGCCGACCGGGTGACCCGGGCCGAGGTGCGCGCCGGGTACGGCGTCGTCGGCGACCGCTACGCCGGGAAGCCGGCCCACCGCGACGCCGCGCTGACCGTGCTGGCCGTCGAGTCGCTGGAGTCGCTGGCGGCCGAGCTCGGCGTGCCGCCGTTCGACCCGCTGCTGGCCCGCCGCACGGTCGTCCTGCGCGGCGCGGAGGTGGAGGCCCTGCGCGGGGTGGAGTTCGCGCTCGACTGCGGCGAGGGCGCCGTCCGGCTGCGCGGCGGCCGGCCCGCCAACCCGTGCGCCTGGATGGACGTCGTCCTGGCACCCGGCGCGCACCGCGGCATGCGCGGCCGCGGCGGGGTCCGCTGCGCGGCGCTGTCGGACGGCGTGCTGCGGGTCGGACCGGCCGTGCTCACCAGCGCCGTCCCGCTCGACCCCGCGCGGGCCGGGGACGCCGTGCGGCCGGCCCCGCGGAGGACCTGACCGGGAACCGGGACGGGCGGGTCACGCGACGGCGGCCGGCTGCCGATGAGGGAGGGACCGGCTCCGGCCGGCTCTCCCCTCGACGAACGGAACCCCCATGCACGTCCGTGCCGCGGCTCTGGCCGGCCTCACCGCACTCCTGCTCACGGCGTGCGGGGGAGACGACTCCGGCGGCGGTCCGGCCACCTCCACGCCGGACGCGGCCGCCAGCAGCTCGGACGCCGCCCGGTCGGCCGCCGACCTGTCCGGCCCGGAGGTCGCTGCGGCGGCTGCCGACGCGCTGGAGCGGGCCGGCGCGGTGCGCCTGCAGGGTTCGATGACGATCGAGCCGGGGCAGGCCGAGGTGGACCTCCGCCTGCAGGGGGCCGACGTCGCCGGGACCTTCACCTTCGACGGGCAGGTCGTCCAGATCGTCGCCCTCGACGGCGCCGTCTACATGCAGGCGCCTGAGGAGTTCTGGGCGGCGCAGGGAGCACCCGCGGTGATGGCTGCACGCCTGGGCGGCGTGTGGGTCATGTCCCCGGCCGAGGAGGGGAGCGGGTTCGACGAGTTCTCGGTCGCCGCCCTGGCCCAGGAGCTGAGGGCCCCCTCCGACGGGGTGACCGTGGCCGAGGACGTCGTCGCCACCAGCCTCGACGGCGAGCCGGTGTGGGAGATCCGCGACTCCGAGGGCGCGGTCATGCACGTGGCCGCCGAGGGCGACCCCCTCCTCCTGCAGATGACCCGGACGGGCGCCGAGGCCGGCGTGGTGCGTTTCAGCGAGTTCGGTGAGAGCACGCTGATCACCCCGCCGGCGGACTACGTCGACCTCAGCGAGCTCGCGGGCTGACCGGCCCGCGAGCGACGACCCGAGAACGAGGAGCCGTGCGCGTGCGTGCTCTCGCCCTCGCCGGGCTCTGCACCCTCCTGCTGAGCGCCTGCGGGACCACCGTCGTGACGGGGCAGGCGTCCCCCGCCGCCGAGGCGACGCCGAGCGTCCCGGCGGCGGGCGAGCTGTCGGGGCCCGCGCTGGCCGGCGCGGCCGCCGACGCCCTGGAGTCCGCGGGGTCGGTCCGCGTGCAGGGCTCGGTCGGCGTGGGCGGGGGCAAGGCCGACGTCGACATGCGCCTGCAGGGTGCGGACGTCGACGCCGAGATGGTGGTCGACGGCCGGTGGATGCGCCTGCTGCTCAGCGGCGGCGACCTCTACCTGCGGGCGGAGGCCTCGTTCTGGGAGGAGCAGGGCCTGCCCGGCTCCCTGGTCGACTCGATGGCCGACACCTGGGTGCTCACCCCGCCGGACCCCCTGCTGGGAGCGGAGGAGATGACGCTCGCCGTCCTCGCCGCCGAGATCCGGTCGCCCACCGTGGCGACCGTCGCCGAGCAGGTGACCGCCGGGGAGCTGGACGGCGAGCCGGTGTGGCAGGTGGAGTCCTCCGACGGCAGCGTCCTGTCGATCGCGGCCGAGGGCACGCCCTACCCGCTCCAGATGACGACGCCGGGGCTGGGCTCGACCCGGTTCAGCGCCTTCGGCGCGGTCGAGCCGGTCGTCCCCCCGGCCGACTTCCTCGACCTGGGCGACCTCGGCGGCTGACCCCCGGGCCGGCTCAGTGCCCGACGGGGAAGGACGCCGACACGGTGAGCCAGCCGACGACGCCGTCCCCCGGACGGCTCATCAGCACCTGCCCGTCGTCGTACACCCCCACCTCGCTGTAGGGCACGCCGTCGCGGCTGGCGACGAAGTCGTGGTTCCAGGCCGGCCGCGCTGCCGCCGGCAGCATCGCGATGGGGGCGTTGGCCGCCCAGATGCCGTCGGGGTCGCGCAGGTGGACCTGCAGGTAGCAGATGCCGTCGACCACGCGGTAGCGCGCGCCGTCGCCGGTCACGACGAAGCCGCCGCTGACGGCGAGGGGCTGCCAGCCGGTGTCGGTCCGCTCCGGCTCGGCCTTCGCGACGTCCTGTGCCGGGCCGGCGGCGCGGTCGCCGGCGAGCGGCCCCACCGTCATGAGGGCCCACACCGTCGCGGCCGAGACCAGGGCGGCCCCGACCACAGGCGCCAGCCGGCCGGCCTGGGCACGCGGCCGGTCCTCCGGCGGGAGCGGCTCGGCCGGCGGGGGAGCGACGTGCGTGGCGGCGGGAGGCCGCGTCCACTCCAGGGTCGGCTGCCGCGGCGGGACGTCGACGGGCGTGGTGACGGCACGGGGCGAGGAGACGTCCCACCCGGTCGGCGAGGTCACGTCGGGAAGCGGCAGGACGTCGGCACGCCCGGATACTGGCCGGTCGCGTTCCGCCCTGCCCAGGTCGCTCGCCCGACCGGGCGAGCGGCAGCCTCCCCCCGTCCGGGGGTGGCTGCGGTCACACCCCCGTCCGCAGGATGGCCCTCACCCGGTCGGGCGCTCCACGAGCAGCACCGTCCGGTCTCGTCCGTGTAGCACGTCCGGCGCGCGCTGGCGGCCGGGGACTGGAGGGTCGATGAAGACCAGGGCAGCGGTACTCCGCGACGTCGGGCAGCCGTTCGAGATCACCGAGCTGGAACTCGACGAACCCAAGGCCGGCGAGGTGCTCATCCGCTTCGTCGCGGCCGGGCTGTGCCACTCCGACGAGCACCTGCGGCACGGCGACATCGTGCCGCGGTTCCCGATCGTGGGCGGCCACGAGGGCGCCGGGATCATCGAGAAGGTGGGCCCGGGCGTCACCCGCCTGCAGCCCGGCGACCACGTCATCTGCTCGTTCCTGCCGGTCTGCGGCCACTGCCGCTGGTGCTCCACCGGCAAGTCCAACCTCTGCGACCAGGGCGCGACCATCCTCGACGGGATGCTCCCCGACGGCACCTACCGGTTCCACGACGAGCAGGGCAACGACTACGGCGGCATGTGCATGCTCGGCACGTTCAGCGAGCGCGCCGTCATCAGCGAGAACTCCGCGGTCAAGGTCGACTCCGACCTGCCGCTGGACAAGGTCGTGCTGATCGGGTGCGGCGTCCCCACCGGCTGGGGCTCGGCGGTGCACGCCGCGGCGACCGAGGCCGGCGACACCATCGTGGTCTACGGGATCGGCGGGATCGGCATCAACAGCGTGCAGGGCGCGGCGCTGGCCGGGGCGCGCAACGTCGTCGCCGTGGACCCGCTGCCCAACAAGCGGGAGGCCGCCGAGCAGCTCGGCGCCACGCACAGCTGCGAGACCGCCGAGGAGGCCCACGAGCTCGTCCAGCAGCTCACCCGCGGGGTCGGCGCGGACAAGGCCATCATCACCGTCGGCGTGGTCGACGCGAAGGTCGTCGGCGACGCGGTCAACACCATCCGCAAGGGCGGCGTCGCCGTCATCACCGGGTTGGCCGACCCGACCAAGAACAACATCGAGCTCAACAGCGCGATGCTCACCCTGTTCGAGAAGACGGTGAAGGGCAGCCTGTTCGGCTCCGGCGACCCGTTCCACGACATCCCGAAGATGGTCGAGCTGTACCAGTCCGGGGACCTCAAGCTCGACGAGCTGATCACCCAGACCTACACGCTCGACGAGGTCAACCAGGGGTACAAGGACCTGGTGGACGGGAAGAACATCCGCGGCGTCGTCCTCTTCGACACCCCGCCGCTGGAGGGCGCACCCGCCTGAGGTCCCGCGCCGTCGGCACCCGCGAGATCTGCACACTCGGGCCTCTCGGAGCCCGGAAGACCCCGAGTGTGCAGATCTCGCCGAGCAGGAGAGGGGTCGCGTGACCCAGGCACCACCCGGCACGACGCCGGACACCCCGCCGCACCCGGTCATCGGCCTGCGCCGGGAGCGCGAGGTGCTCACCGTCGCGCTGCGCACCAACCGGCACGTCGTCCTCGAGGGGCCGCCGGGCACGGGCAAGTCGACGCTGCTGCGGGCGATCGCCGCCGACGTCGGCCAGGAGGTCGTCTTCGTCGAGGGCAACGCCGAGCTCACCCCGGCCCGGCTGATCGGCCAGTACGACCCGGCCGCCGTCCTCGCCGGCGGCTACGTGCCCGAGAGCTTCACCGACGGCCCGCTGCTGACGGCGATGCGCGGCTCGGGCCTGCTCTACCTCGAGGAGCTCAACCGGATCCCCGAGGAGACGCTCAACGTCCTCATCACCGTGCTCACCGAGGGCGAGATCACCGTGCCGCGCCTGGGTCACGTGCGCGCGGCCGCCGGCTTCCGGCTGATCGCGGCGATGAACCCCTTCGACGCCATCGGCACCGCCCGTGTCGGCCAGGCCATCGCCGACCGGATGTGCCGGGTGGTCCTCGGCTACCAGGACGAGCAGGCCGAGCGCTCCATCACCGGTGCCGTCACCGCCGCCCCCGCCGACCTGACCGCGCTCGCCGTCCGCCTGGTCCGGGCCAGCCGCGAGCACCGCGACGTGCGCATGGGGTCCTCCGTGCGCGGCGCCATCGACCTGGTGCTGCTGCTCGGCGGGCTGCTCGAGATGCGCGGCATCGGCCACCTGTTCGCCGCCGGCGCCCGGGAGACCGCCCGCGACGCCGCGCACGCCGCGCTGTCGGGGCGGATCCGGGTCGCCGACGGCGTCGAGCGCACCCCCGAGGCGGTCGTCGACGACCTGCTCGACGAGATCTGGCCGGAGGACGGTGCGCCGCCCGAGGCCGGCGAGCCGCCCGGCGGTGGCGACCAGGAGCCCCCGGGAGCCTCGGGAAAAGGTGAGGGCCCGCCTGCCGAGCAGGCGGGCCCGGAGTCCGCGTCGTCCCTGCGCCGCGACCGGCGCAGCGGCGGCGCCCGCCGGCAGACCGGCCGGCGGGAGATGGCCGCCCGGCACGAGGCCTTCGCCGAGGTCAGCCCGGAGGTCGGCGAGTTCGACGAGGACGCGTTCTCGTCGCTGATGGCGCAGGACGCCGACGCCGCCGCGGCCCTGCTCACCGACCTGACGCTGGCCACCGACCGGGAGCTGCGGGCGGCCGCCCAGCGGGTGGCCGCCCGGGTGTTCGTGCAGGTCGGCCGCGTGGGCCGGACGCGGACCCGGGGCACCCGCCGGCTGGTGCCCGACCGCCGGGGGGACGGCGACCTGGACCTCGACCGCACCCTGGACCGCTGGGACCCCGGCCGGGCCCTGGCGCCGGAGGACCTGGTCACCCGCACCTGGACCGGCGCCCGCCGTGCGGTGTGCCTGGCGGTGGACACCTCCGGCTCGATGACCGGCCTCGGGGTGGCCATCGCCGCGGTCGCCGCCGCGGGGGTGGTGCTGACCGCCGACGAGCGGCTGCAGACCAGCGTGCTCACCTTCGGCCGCGAGGTCGACGTGGTGCAGCGGCACGGGCAGCGGCGGGCGCCCGAGGACCTCGTGCAGCACCTGGTCACCCTGCGCGGCCACGGCATGACCGACCTCGCCGCGGCGCTGCGGGCGGTCCGCGGTCAGCTGCTGCCCGCGGTGGCCGACGAGCGGGTCGCCGTCCTCCTGTCGGACTGCCTGCACACCACCGGCGACCCGCCGGAGACGGCGCTGGGCGGCATCGACCGGCTGCACGTGCTGTGCCCCCTCCCCACCCCGGAGGCCGAGGCGGCGGCCCGCTCGCTGGCCGCCCGCGGCGGGGGGACGGCGGAGATGGTCCGCTCGATCCGCGACCTCGGCCCGGCGCTCACCCGGCTGCTCGGCTGAACGGCCCGTCTCAGGGGAGCAGGCCGGCCCGGCGGGCGTGCACCACGGCCTCCAGCCTCGTGTGCGCGTCCAGCTTGGCCATCGCCGCGCTGAGGTAGCTCTTCACCGTCTCCGGCCGCAGCGAGAGCCGGGCGGCGGCCTCGCGGTTGCTGCAGCCCAGCGCCACCTGCGCCAGGACGTCGAGCTCGCGGGCGGACAGGTGCACCGGCGGCTGCTCGGCGGCCGGCTCCGACCGGGCGCCGACGGCGGCCAGCCGCGTGCACGCGTCGAGCAGGCGCTCCCGCAGCGCCTCGTCGGCGGTGGCCTGGGCGGCCAGCCGGAGGTCGGCGTGCACCGCCCGCACCTCCTCCCAGCGCGCCGGGTCCTCGTGCTCCCGCGGCCCGGTGGACGCCGCGGCGAGCAGCGCCACCCGCCGGTCCACCTCGTCGCGGACGGCGAGCTCGGCGGCCATGCGCCGCGCCGAGCGGGCCAGCGCGTCGCGGACCCGGTCGCCGACCGAGCCGCGCTCGCGCGAGGCCGCGTAGACGACGGCGCGGGGCCGGCCGGCCACCAGCACCGGGACGGCGACCACCGTGCACAGCCCCTCGGCCAGCACCGGGCCGTCGTACTCGTGCGTGATGTCGAGGGCGCGCTCGTAGTGCTCCACCCCCGCCGGCCGGCCCTCGGCGATCACCCGGCCGCCCAGCCCCGCGCCCGCCCGCACCTCCAGGCCGCGCAGGTGCTGCGTCCGGGCGCCGAGCAGCTCGCCGATGCGGATCGCCGCGCCGTCACGGTCGGCCCGCACCGGACCGCCGAAGACGACGCCCATCCCCGACCGCGCGTGCACCTGGCGGACCGCGGCGCGCAGCACGTCGCGGTCGTCGGGCCGGGCGGCGGCCGGGACGGACACGGCAGCTCCCTCCCGCAACGGCGGCCGAGTGACCCGGGTCACGCTAGTGCAGCACGGGCGCCCTGGGGGCCGCCGGTGTCCGGGCGTGCAACGTCGGTGCAACGGTGGCCGGGGCCCGGCGCGATCGGGGGTGGCGGGCCGGTCGGGCCGCTGCCCAGGATGCGGGGACGACGAGAGGGGACCCGCACCGATGCCCGACAGCCCGGCCACCGCCCGCTACCGCGCCGCCCGAGACCAGTTGCTGGGGCTCAGCGGGGACCACGAGAAGGCGGTCGCGGAGTTCCGCTGGCCGGAGGTCGAGGGCCCGTTCAACTGGGCCGTCGACTGGTTCGACGTCATCGCCCGCGGCGTCGACCGGCCGGGGCTGGTCATCGCCGGGGAGGACGGCAGCGAGGGCAGCTGGTCGTTCGACACGCTGGCCCGCCGGTCGGACCAGGTGGCCGCGTGGCTGCGCGACCGCGGGGTGTGCAAGGGCGACCGCGTCGTCCTCATGCTCGGCAACCAGGTCGAGCTGTGGGAGTCGATGCTCGCCGTGATGAAGCTCGGCGCGGTGATCATGCCGACCACCACGGCCCTGGGTCCGGCCGACCTCGCCGACCGCATCGGCCGCGGCGGGGCCCGGCACGTCGTCGCCAACGCGGCGGACACGGCGAAGTTCGCCGACGTCCCCGGCGACTACGGGCGGATCGTCGTGGGCGGCGCGGCCGACGGCTGGGCCTCCTACGCCGACGCGGCCGGCGCGCCCGACGAGCCGCCCGGCCACCCGGGGACGACGGCGACCGACCCGCTGCTCCTGTACTTCACCAGCGGCACCACCAGCCGGCCCAAGCTCGTGGAGCACACGCAGGTCAGTTACCCGGTCGGGCACCTGTCGACGATGTACTGGCTGGGCCTGCGCCCCGGCGACGTGCACCTCAACATCAGCTCGCCCGGCTGGGCCAAGCACGCGTGGAGCTGCTTCTTCGCCCCGTGGGCGGCCGAGGCGACGGTGTACCTCCAGGACTACCGGCGCTTCGACGCGCCGGCGATGCTCGACCGGATCCGCTCGGCCGGCATCACGACCTTCTGCGCGCCGCCGACCGTCTGGCGGATGCTCATCCAGGCCGACCTGTCCGGCGGCGCGGGCTCGCTGCGCGAGGTCGTCGCCGCCGGGGAGCCGCTCAACCCCGAGGTGATCGAGCAGGTGCGCCGGGCGTGGGGGCTCACCCTGCGCGACGGCTACGGCCAGACCGAGACGACGGCGTCGGTCGGCAACACCCCGGGCTCGGTGGTGAAGCCGGGGTCGATGGGCCGGGCGCTGCCCGGCGTGCCGGTCGTGCTCGTCGACCCGGTCAGCGGCGAGCCGGGCGACGAGGGCGAGATCTGCCTGGACCTGGCGCAGCGGCCGCTGAGCCTGATGACCGGGTACCAGGGCGACCCCGAGCGGGCGGCCGAGGCGATGGCCGGCGGGTACTACCACACCGGCGACGTCGCGACCCGCGACGCCGAGGGCTACATCACCTACGTCGGGCGCACCGACGACGTCTTCAAGGCCAGCGACTACAAGATCAGCCCGTTCGAGCTGGAGAGCGTGCTGATCGAGCACCCGGCGGTCGTGGAGGCGGCCGTCGTCCCGGTGCCCGACCCGGTGCGCGCCGCCGTCCCCAAGGCGTACGTCACCCTGGCGCCGGGCTGGGAGCCGACCGCCGACACCGCCCTGGCGGTGCTCCGGCACGCCCGCGAGCGGCTGGCGCCCTACCTGCGGGTCCGCCGGCTGGAGTTCGCGGAGCTGCCCAAGACGATCTCGGGCAAGATCCGCCGGGTCGAGCTGCGGGAGCGCGAGGAGCAGCTCGCGCCGGCCGGCAGCGGCGCCGAGTTCAAGGACACCGACTTCCCCGAGCTGCGCGGCTGAGCGGAGGGGGGGGGGGGGGGGGGGGGGGGGGGGGGGGGGGGGGGGGGGGGGGGCGGGGGGGGGGGGGGGGGGGGGGGGGGGGGGGGTGCGTGGGTGGGG